>CAZTWA010000224.1:0-2673 GCA_964617225.1 uncultured Methyloversatilis sp. | reverse complement strand
TCGCCTGCACGCACAGCGGCAGCATGTCCGGGTTCAGGTTGTTGAAGCCGCCGGGGAACAGGTTGGTATCGACCGGCGCGAGCTTGAAGCCGCTGTTGCGCAGGTCGACCGAGCAGTAGAACGGCGGGGTGTGCTCGAGCCACTGGCCGCGCAGCCAGCGTTCGATCGTCGTTTCGGCATCGAGGAAGCGCTTTTCCAAGGCCAGCAGGGGGCCAGTGAGCGCGGTGGCAAGATGGGGAACCATGGTGGAATGATGTTACACCAGCCGACCTGACTGCCCGGGGGGTGAGGACGTAGAATCGGTCCAACTTCGAGGAGCATGTCGCAATGGATCCGCATAACCCCCAGACGATCGAACTTGCCGTGGCTGCCGACGGCGTGACCGGCCCCGGGCCCGGCATCGTGGCCTCCTTCGTGCCTGCGACCGCCGGCGAACCCCCGGTGGTCGCCCTCGCGTGCGACCCGCGCCACGATCCCGGCCGGACGATCCAGGAACTGGCGCCCTACGCCATCGACTGGATTCGGGTGGAACTTGACGAGGCGGTCAGGGACGCCGTCTGGGTGACGATCGACAACTTCGGCCGCTTCAACCGGGCGCTGCCCGATTTCGCGAAAGTCAGCGCCGGCGGGACGGCACCGCACGTCGATTACCAGAACTTCAGCAACGGCGCCAGCATCGACGCCTTCTACAACGACGTCGGTGCGGCCGGCGAGGCGTCGATCGAATTGCTGTCGGCGCTCGTCGAGCAGCCCAGCCAAAATCCCATGACGCCGCCGATGGCGGAGTTCCTCGACGCGGTGGAATCGCACGGCAGCCTGCCCGCGCCGGGCCTGATCTTCCGCAAGGTGGCGATGGCGGCCGAGGAGGGCGATGCCCGCGCGGTGGCGAACGTCATCCAGCCCGACCCCGTCATTTCGTCCTCGCTGATCAACTACGCGAATGCGGCCCGCTTCGCCGCGGCCGGCAAGACCGCCTCGGTGCCGCAGGCGGTCACGCGCCTCGGCACCAGTTTCGTGAAGCGCATCGTGTTCGTCGCCGAAATGATGGTGCGCTACCAGAAAGGCGCCTGCCCGGACTTCGACTACCGCGCCTTCTGGCTCAACGCCGTCGCCACCGGCGCGGCGATGCGCGCGCTGTTGCCGGAATACGAGATTTCCGCGTCGCGCGCCGACGACGCCTTCACCACCGGGCTGGTGTCCGGCATCGGCTGGCTCGCCGTGGCGGAAACCTATCCGGCGCTGATGTCACGCTACCTCGAGCGCGCCAAGGGCGGCGACCCGATCTCCAAGGCGCGGGCGCAGCGGGAAATCTTCCCCTGCGAAATCTGCAAAGTGTCCGAGCGCTACCTGCAGCGTTTCGAGTTCCCCGAAGCGGTTTCGGCCGCAGCGGCCGGGCGCAGCGATGTCGACCGTCAGTGGTACGACGTACTGGCGCGCGCGGTACGGGTGGCCCAGGCCATGTCGCCGTTCGAATGCCTGGCGATTCCGACCACCGTGCCGGTGCCCGAGGCCTGCCGGACCGAATGGGCGAACTGGCAGCACTTCGTCGCTGCCGCCAAGTAGCCCTACTCAGTCCTGCCGGGCTTTCTGCCGGCGTTGTTCTTCCTCGGCGGCGCGCTTCTCGTTCTTCAGGCGGCGCTTCTCGTCTTCCTGGCGAATCTCTTCCGCGCGCTGGGCAGCTTCGAGCGCCCGTTCACGATCTTTTTGCGCGCGCTGCTCGAGCCGTACTTCGTGATCATGGATGCGGAGGCGGCGATCGATCTCGGCCGCTTCCCGCTCGACGCGCTGGATCGCCCGCTCCGCTTCCTGGCGCGCTTTCTTGGCGTCATCGAGGCAGCTGGCCATGAGGAATTTCTCGCGGCACAGCGCCGTGGCATCGGTGTGCGTCTTGTCCGCCTGCGTGCGCATGAGCTTCGCCCGGCCGCGCAACTCGGTGGATTGCGCGCGCAGTTGTTCCCAGTGGGTGTCCGGCTGAGGGATGGCGTCCGCCGGTCCCTGCGCCAGTACCGGCAGGGCCAGCAAGGTGGCCAGAATTGCGCTGATGGATTTCATGCCTGCCTCTAGAATGCCTGTGCTTTCGATTAAACCATTCTAATGATCCTTCTCCGCAAGCTTGCCTTCGCCCGCGCCGGCCGGCCGCTCGTCACCGACGCCACACTGCAGATTCATCCCGGCTGGAAGGTCGGCCTGACCGGCGCGAACGGTTGCGGCAAGTCGTCCTTCATCGCCCTGCTCCGCGGCGAACTGCATGCCGAATCCGGCGACCTCGAACTCCCGCCCGGCTGGCGCATCGGCCACGTCGCGCAGGACACGCCCGCGTTGCCGACCCCGGCGCTCGAGTTCGTGCTCGACGGCGATACCGAGCTGCGGGCCGTCGAGTCTGACCTCCTGGATGCGGAGGACGCCCATGACGGCCACCGCATCGCCGAGCTGCACACGCGGCTGCAGGATATCGACGGCTATGCGGCCAAGGCGCGCGCGGCGGAAATCCTCGATGGCCTGGGCTTTGCGCAAGCCGACCACGGTCGACCGGTGGCCGACTTCTCCGGCGGCTGGCGTGTGCGGCTCAATCTCGCCCGTGCCCTCGTCTCGCGCGCCGACCTGCTGCTGCTCGACGAGCCGACCAACCACCTCGACCTCGATGCCGTGCTCTGGCTCGAGGGCTGGCTCAAG
>CAZTWA010000223.1:0-2695 GCA_964617225.1 uncultured Methyloversatilis sp. | reverse complement strand
CGCGACTGCACGATGATCATCATCTCGCACGACCGCCACTTCCTCAACCAGGTCTGCACCCACATGGCCGACCTGGACTACGGCAAGATCACCGTCTATCCGGGCAACTACGACGACTTCATGGAGGCCTCGACGCAGGCGCGCGCCACCCAGTCGGCGGCGAATGCCAAGGCCAAGGAGAAAGTCGCCGACCTGCAGAACTTCGTGCGCCGCTTCTCGGCCAACGCCTCCAAGGCGCGGCAGGCCACCTCGCGCGCCAAGCAGATCGAGAAGATCAAGATCGAGGACATCAAGCCCTCCTCGCGCCAATACCCGTGGATCGGCTTCGACTACAACCTCAAGGAAAAGCTGCACCGCCGCGCCGTCGAGGCCGAGAACCTCTGCTTCAGCTATGTCGCCGGCACGCCGATCATCAACAACTTCTTCACCGCCATCGACGCCGGCGAAAAGGTGGCGATCATCGGCGAGAACGGCGTCGGCAAGACCACCCTGCTGCGCCTGCTGGCCGGCGAGGCGCTGGCGGGCCTGTCACCCACGCACGGCCATGTGAAATGGGCCGAAAAGGCACGGCCCGGCTACTTCGCGCAGGACCACGCGGACGACTTCGCCAAGGACATGAGCCTCAGCGACTGGATGGGCCAGTGGGTGCGCGAAGGCGGCTTTGCGGGCGCCGAAGTCGAAACCCTGATCCGCGGCACGCTCGGCCGGCTGCTGTTCTCGGGCGACGAGGTGCAGAAGTCGGTCAAGGTGATTTCCGGCGGCGAACAGGGCCGCATGCTGTTCGGCAAGCTGATCCTGCTGCACAACAACGTGCTGCTGATGGACGAGCCGACCAACCACCTCGACATGGAATCCATCGAGTCGCTCAACAATGCGCTGGAGAAATATCCCGGCACGCTGATCTTCGTCTCGCACGACCGCGAATTCGTCTCGTCGCTGGCCACGCGCATCATCGACATCCGGACGGATGGCGAGATTGTCGACTACCACGGCAACTACGAGGAATACCTCGCCAGCCAGGGCTTTGAATAAGCGCGAAAGTCAGCGCTGGCTGGACGGCACGTTGCGACCCACTCCGGACCTTCGTCCCGTCGGTGTTTCAAGGGCAGGTTCCTGAACGAAGCCGTCGTACAGCGCGGGTGCTAACTGAGTCTTCCTCAGCCACTGCTGACCTTGGACTTCCCGCCAGAATGGGGCGGCAACAGTACGGCACCCAAGATGAGCGCCCGATCGGTCACGGTGTGTGTTCAGGTGCCTCGCGCGGGTCACAGATGACCAGCACATCGCATTGTGATTCCGCCAGCACATGCTTGGTCACACTGCCGAGCAGCAATTCCTCGGCGGTATGCGAGCCGTGCTTGCCGACCACAATCAGGTCAGCATCGACTTCTTGCTCGATGGCGATGATCTGCTGTGCAGGGTCACCGTGGACAATTCGTGCAGAGTATTCGACCGCCGTCAGGCCGGCGGCAGCCGCCAGTTCGTGAAGACGTTTGCGCCGGACTTCGCCCTCGCTCGTGACGTACCGGCGGATGACCTGCTCGTCAACGCCTGCGAATGCCAGTTTGCCCTCGTAGGGTAGTTCGAAAGCATGCAGCAAGATCAAATCGGCTTTGGGCGACCAGTATCTCGCCAAGCGAATCGCCTCGATCGACACAGGTGAAAAATCCACAGTAACCACGACGCTGCGATAGGCCTCATGCGGTGCTTGCTTTACTACCAGCACTGGCCGTCGGACAGATTTGCGAAGCAAGCGCATTGCGGTCGATCCCAGCAAAGCGTGACGCAGGAACGACTCCCCACGTGCCCCGAGAACCACCAAATGGGTGTCCTGCGCGTCGGCCTCAGCAGCGATCGTCGCTAGCGGATTCCCCTCGGCTACGCACGTCCCTGCGGAGATGCCACGATTGATCGCTACATCCCGGGTTAACTGCTCGAGGCGCTGGTGGGCATCGCTGTTCAAAGCCGCCTTTACATTGAACACATCGTCCCCCAGCATTTCGCGCAGCTCGTCGAGGGTATCCAACTCCATGACGTGCAGGATGCAGAGATCGCTTTCGGTACTGGCAGCCAGGTGAAATGCACGTTCAACGGCATGACGGGCGGGTGCGGAAAGATCGGTGGCGACGAGAATCGTCTGAGCGCTTGTCATTGGTCATCCTCCTTCACTGGGGTTTCAATCACCGGCTGGTAGTCCCCATCGCGTATGTCCTGCAACATCTGGTCAATATCGATGGTGGGAATCCGCAACATTCGCAAGGCAGTGGCACCGAGACGCAGGCTGGATTCGATCGCCTCGGGATAGGCATGGATTGCTCCGGCGTCGATGAGGGCCGAACTGGTTTGGAGATCGCGGGCGCGTGCAATGATTGGCACGTGCGGGCAATGCAGGCGCAACGCGGCAACTGTCCGCAATGCAACGGCATGGCTGTCGACGGTCACTATGGCAAGGCTGGCACGCTCCGCCCGAGCTGCCGCAAGGAGGTCAGGATCGGCGATGTCGCCATACAGGACGGTATGGCCATCGGCCAGCCCTTGCTGCACACGCGCGGGATCCGTATCAAATGCCACAAAATCGACACCACTGGACTTCAGCAGAACCGCGATGGTGTGACCGACCCGGCCGTAGCCGCCGATCAATACCTGAGGTGGCGGTCGCCCGGCAAGTTGGTCCGCCAGATCCGAAGTATTGGCG
>CAZTWA010000222.1:0-2860 GCA_964617225.1 uncultured Methyloversatilis sp. | reverse complement strand
TAACCGCTTTATCAACCGTCCGGCCTGGTCGCGGGTCAGGACACTTTTCTGGAGTAAATCATGCAATTTGAAATCAATGCAACCCAGCGCGAACTGCAGGGATCGAGTGCGAGCCGCCGCCTGCGTCGTGCCGGCCGGGTCCCCGGCATTCTTTACGGCGGCACCGCCAAGCCCCTGATGATCGAGTTCGATCACAACGAGCTTTATCAGGCGCTGCGCAAGGAGGCTTTCCATGCCTCAATCATCAACATGAACATCGGCGGCGCCAAGGAAATGTGCCTGCTGCGTGACGTGCAGATGCACGCCTACAAGCTGCAGATCAAGCACGTCGACTTCCAGCGCATCGATGCCACCCACGCGATCCACCAGAAGGTGCCGCTGCACTTCGTCAACGCCGACGTCGCCCCGGCCGTCAAGCTGCACGGCGGCATGGTCCAGCACGTCATGACCGAACTCGACGTCAAGTGCCTGCCGAAGGACCTGCCCGAGTTCATCGAAGTCGACCTCAAGGATCTCGACGGCAGCCATCCGCTGCATGTGTCCGAACTCAAGCTGCCGGCCGGCGTCGAACTGGCGCATCACGCCGAAGGCGACCCGGTAGTCGCGGCGGTGGTCATGCGCGGTGCCGGCGCCTCCTCCGACGAGGTGGCTGAGGCTGCACCGGTCGAAACTCAGGTTATCACCGAGAAGAAGCCCGCCGAGAAGAAGTAATTGTCGTCTGCGGTGCTCAAGCTCATCGTCGGTCTCGGCAACCCCGGGGCCGAATACACCGAAACCCGGCACAACGCCGGGTTTTGGTTTTGTGAGCGTCTGGCACGCGAGTTGAACGTCTCGTTCGCGCGCGAATCGCGTTACCAGGGCTTGGTCGCCAATGCACGTGCCCAGAATCTCTGGCTGCTGATGCCGCAGACCTTCATGAACCGTTCTGGCCAATCGGTGCAGGCGCTGATGCACTTCTACCGCATCGCGCCCGATGAGATGCTCGTCGTGCATGACGAACTCGACATTCCGCCCGGCCAACTGCGCCTCAAGTTCGGCGGCGGGCTCGGCGGCCACAACGGCCTGAAGGACATCACTGCCCACCTCGGCACGCAGGATTACTGGCGGCTACGCATCGGCATCGGCCATCCGGGCGACAGGAACGATGTCGTGAATTACGTGCTGAAGCCGCCGCGCAAGGAAGAGGCGGTCGAAATCGACGCCGCCCTCGACCGCGCGCTGCTGGCTTGGCCGCTGCTGGCCAAGAGCGATTTCAACGCCGCGACCCAGAAGATCAATGCGCGGCCCGTTGCACCCAAGGTGCCCAAACCGGAAGAACCGAAGGAAACCCCATGAGCCTCAAATGCGGCATCGTCGGCCTGCCCAACGTCGGCAAGTCCACCCTCTTCAATGCCCTGACCAAGTCGGGCATCGCGGCGGAGAATTATCCCTTCTGCACCATCGAGCCGAACGTCGGCATCGTCGAAGTGCCTGATCCGCGCCTCGCCAAGCTGGCCGAGATCGTCAAGCCGCAGCGCGTGCTGCCGGCGGTGGTCGAATTCGTCGACATCGCCGGCCTCGTCGCCGGCGCGAGCAAGGGCGAGGGCCTCGGCAACCAGTTCCTCGCCAACATCCGCGAGACCGACGCCATCGTCCATGTCGTGCGCTGCTTCGCCGACGAGAACGTCGTGCATGTGGCCGGCAAGGTCGATCCGCTCTCCGACATCGAGGTCATCGATACCGAGCTGGCGCTCGCCGACCTCGCCACCGTCGAGAAGGCGCTGACGCGCTACTCGAAGCAGGCCAAGGCCGGCGGCGACAAGGAAGCCAAGCTGCTCGTCGATGTGCTGACCAAGTGCATGGCACAGCTCAATCAGGCCAAGCCGGTGCGCGCGCTCGACCTCTCGAAGGAGGAGTGGAACAATCTGCGTCCCTTCTTCCTGCTCACCGCGAAACCGGTGCTGTACGCCGCCAATGTCAAGGAAGGCGGCTTTGAGAACAACCCGCACCTCGCTGCGGTGGTCGCGCATGCCGCCAAGGAAAACGCCGACGTGGTCGCCATCTGCGCCGCCATCGAGGCCGAGATCGCCGACCTGTCCGATGAGGACAAGGAAGTCTTCCTCGCCGACATGGGCCTGCACGAGCCGGGCCTCAACCGCCTGATCCGCGCGGCCTATCACATGCTCGGCCTGCACACCTACTTCACCGCCGGCGTCAAGGAAGTGCGCGCCTGGACGATCCATCACGGCGACACCGCGCCGCAGGCGGCCGGCGTGATCCACACCGACTTCGAGCGCGGCTTCATCCGCGCCCAGACCATCGCCTACGACGACTTCATCGCCTGCAAGGGCGAGGCGGGCGCAAAAGAGGCCGGCAAGATGCGCGCCGAAGGCAAGGAGTACGTCGTCAAGGATGGGGACGTGCTCAACTTCCTGTTCAACGTCTAGCGACTGCAAAAGTCAGCACTGGCGAGACGGCATTCGCCGGCTCGCCGCCAAAAAGAGGACGGCAGTGCGACAATGCTCGCCATGAGCAAGCGACCGCAAAGCCTCGGCGAGGAAATCGCCAACAGCGTCAGCCACGGCGTGGCGCTGATCGCGGCCATCATCGGCGCGCCCTTCCTGATCATTGCGGCGCGGGATTATGGCGCTGCCAACGTCGTCGGCGCCAGCGTCTTCGCGGCGACGATGATTCTGCTCTACCTCACCTCGACGCTCTACCATGCCCTGCGGCCGGGTCGCCTGAAGCTGCTCTTCCGCAAGCTTGACCACAGCGCGATCTATTTCTTCATCGCCGGCAGCTACACGCCCTTCGCTCTGGGTGCGCTGGGCGGCCCGTGGGGCTGGACGCTGTTCGGCGTCGTCTGGTCGCTGGCCATCGC
>CAZTWA010000221.1:0-3064 GCA_964617225.1 uncultured Methyloversatilis sp. | reverse complement strand
ACGATGCACTTGGGCACGCCCGTCGTGCCCGACGAATAGAGGATGTAGAGCGGATGGTCGAAGGGCAACTGCGCGAACTCGATCTCGCGCTGCGCGCGCCAGGGCGCGACGAAGTCGCCGCGCGTCACGGCATTCGGGATGCGCGCAAGATCATGTCCGGTCTCATGCACGTAGGGCGAGACGATGACCTTGCGCACTGAGGGCAGGCCCGCAACGATGTCACGCACCTTGGCCAGCGTGTCGAGCGGCTTGCCGTTGTAAAAATAGCCGTCGGCGACGAACAGCAGCTTGGGCTGCACCTGGCCGAAGCGGTCGAGCACGCCCTGCACCCCGAAATCCGGCGAGGCCGAGGTAAAGATCGCGCCGAGCGACGACGCGGCCAGCAGCGCGATCAGCGTTTCCGGCAGGTTGGGCATGTAGGCCGCCACGACATCGCCGGTGACGATGCCTTCCGCCTTCATCGCCGCCGCCAGGCGCGCGACGCGCAGATAGAGTTCGGCGAAGGTCATGCGACGGGTGACTTTCTCCTCGCCGCGGAAAACCAGCGCCGTGCCGTCGTCGCGCCGGCGCAGCAGGTTCTGCGCGTAGTTCAGTCGCGCGTCGGGAAACCAGCGCGCGCCGGGCATCTGGTCGCCATCGACGAGGATGCGCTGACCCTTCTCGCCGCGAACGACGGCGTAATCCCAGAGCTGCGACCAGAATTCCGCCGGATCTTCGATCGACCAGCGATGCAGCTCGGCATAGTCAGCGTTCGCGGGACGGCACGCGAAGCGGGCGAAGGCCGTCAGGTTGGCGGCGGCCAGGCGCGCCGGCGCGGGTGACCACATCATCTGCTCACTCATGGGGATAAGCTCTCCGGATGAATTCGGGCAGCGGCACCGACTTGCCGGTCGCCGGGTTCCACCAGACGATCTTCGATGCCCCTTCGGCGTACAGCGTCGGATCGCCCGCGCAGCGCATTTCGTAATAGGTCGGCAGGCTGCTGCGGCCCGGCTTGCCGATCAGCGTGCGCACCTCAATCGTCGCCGGATAGGTGATCGGCCTGAAGAAGGTGCAGCTCGCGTTGATGATCACCAGTCCCTCGTCCGCCGCGACATTGCTGGCGTAATCGAGCGACACCAGCCAATCGATGCGCGCCTGCTCGGCGTAGCGAAAATAGACGGTGTTGTTGACGTGGCCGAGGGCATCCATGTCGCCCCAGCGCACGGGGATGTGGGAGACATGAACCAGATGGTGAGGATGTTCCATGATTGCCGGCGCCAGAATGGGGTCGGCAAATTATAATCACGCGCAAACACCACTCAGGAGGAGAACGATGGAAGCGATCCAGCCGATCCAACGGGAGGCGATGGAATTCGACGTGGTGGTGGTGGGCGGCGGCCCGGCCGGACTGGCCGCCGCGATCCGGCTCAAGCAGCTCGATGCAGGCATCAACGTCTGCCTGATCGACAAGGGCGCCGAGATCGGTGCCCACATCCTCTCCGGCGCGGTGATGGACCCGCGCGCGCTGACCGAACTGTTTCCCGACTGGCAGGAACGCGATGCGCCGCTCGACACGCCCGTCACTGAAGACCGCCTGCTGTTCCTCACCGAAAAAAGTGCGTACGCCCTGCCCGCCGCACTGCTGCCCGCCTGCTTCCACAACGATGGCAACTATGTCATCAGCCTCGGCGATGTCTGCCGCTGGCTCGGCCAGCAGGCCGAGGCGCTGGGCGTCGAGGTCTATGCCGGCTTTGCCGGCGCCGATGTTCTCTACGACGGCGATCGCGTGGCCGGCGTCATCACCGGCGACATGGGCGTGCTGAAGGACGGCACGCCCGGCCCCAACTTCCAGCCGGGCATGGAACTGCGCGCGAAATACACGCTGTTCGCCGAAGGTTGCCGTGGCCACCTGGGCAAGCGGCTCGAACAGCGCTTCGCCCTGCGCGCCGGCGCCGACCCGCAGGTCTACGGCATCGGCATCAAGGAATTGTGGCAAGTCACCCCCGAGCAACATCGCAAAGGGCTGGTGATGCACACCGCCGGCTGGCCACTCGCGAACGATACCTATGGCGGCGGCTTCTGCTACCACTATGCCAGCGCCACGCAGCCGAACCTCGTCTCCTTCGGCCTCGTCGTCGGGTTGAGCTACAAGAACCCGTACCTCGCGCCGTTCGAAGAAATGCAGCGGCTCAAGACCCACCCGGCCCTGCGGTCGATTTTTGAAGGCGCAGAGGGTACCAAGCGCCTCGCCTACGGCGCGCGGGCCCTCGCCTCCGGCGGCCTGCAGGCGCTGCCCAAGCTGATCTTCCCGGGCGGCGCGCTGATCGGCGACGACGCCGGTTTCCTCGTCGCCTCGCGCATCAAGGGTTCGCACGCCGCGATCAAGTCCGGCATGCTCGCGGCGGAAGCGACGGCCGCCGCGCTGGCCGACAACCGCAGCGGCGACGAGCTGACCGCTTACCCGCAGGCCTTCCGCAAATCCTGGCTGTTCGACGAACTGCACCAGGCGCGCAACTTCAAGCCGCTGATGGCCAAGGGACTCTGGAAAGGTTCCGTGCTGTTCGGCATCGACCAGCAACTGTTCCGCGGCAAGGCGCCCTGGACGCTGCGCCTCACGCCGGACCACACCAAGCTCAAGCCCGCCGCCCAGTGCCAACCCATCGACTACCCGAAGCCTGACGGCGTGCTCACCTTCGACCGGCTGTCGTCGGTGTTCCTCTCGAATACCAACCACGAGGAAGACCAGCCCTGCCACCTGCGCCTCAAGGACGACGCCGCACCGATTGCCCACAACCTGCCGCTCTACGCCGCGCCGGAACAGCGCTATTGTCCGGCCGGCGTCTATGAAATCATCGAAGAGGAAGGCAAGTCACGCCTGCAGATCAATGCGCAGAACTGCGTGCACTGCAAGACCTGCGACATCAAGGATCCCGGTCAGAACATCGACTGGGTGACGCCGCAGGGCGGCGAGGGGCCGATCTACCAAGGGATGTGAAAGTCAGCGCTGGCGGGACGGCATAGCCGGACCGCCGTCAGAATGGGGACGGCATAGCCGGACCGCCGTCAACATGGGGACGGCATC
>CAZTWA010000220.1:0-3112 GCA_964617225.1 uncultured Methyloversatilis sp. | reverse complement strand
ATGGGGACGGCATCTCGGGCGTGAAATGCACCGCCAGCCAGACCGAGGGCTGAGTAGCAGCGGTCCATTCGACGCGATGGCGCGTATGCGCGGGGATGTGCAGCCAGTCGCCCGGCTTCAGGGACCTCACTTCCGCCGCGTCGGCAAAGCGCAGGCCGGCCGCACCGGACAGCAGCAGCACCCATTCGTCCTCCGGCTGGTCGTACCAGAAGCCTTCCGGACTTGCCTGCCCCGTGGACACGATCCGCTCGATGCGCAGTCCCGGGCGAGTGAGCAGCGTTTCAAAGCGCTCCTGAATTTCTGGCCCGGCGATGGTGTCGTCAAACAGGTTGCCGCATAACGACGTATCGCGGGGCATGATCGGGATCAGAAGTCGGCTTGATTGAGTGCCAGCACGCTCGCGCCGCCCGCCACGATCTGCTTCGCGAGACCCGACACTTCGACGAGCACGTGGTCGGCGTAGAAGCGGGCAGTCTTCAGCTTCGCTGTGTAAAAAGGTGCCGTCTCGGCGCCGCTGACTTTCGCCAGCACCACGCCGGCCGCGCGCGCCATCATCCAGCCGCCGGACACCACGCCCATGAGCTGCAGGAAGGGCACGGCGCCCGCCGCGACCTCGCGCACGTTCTGGCCATACTGCGCGACGATGTACTCACCCGCCGCCGCGACGGCATCGATACCTTCTTTCAGCGCGGCGGCGATGGCCTGCGCATCGGCATCGCCCTGCGCCGCGAGTTCCGCCTGCGTCGCGCGCATCTGCGCGATCACGGCCTGCAGCGTCGCGCCGCCCTCGCGGGCGATCTTGCGGCCGATCAGGTCGTTCGCCTGGATTCCCGTGGTGCCTTCGTAAATCGTCGTGATGCGCGCATCGCGCATGAACTGCGCGGCGCCCGTCTCCTCGATGAAGCCCATGCCGCCATGCACCTGCACGCCCAGATAGGCGATGCGGTTCGCCGTCTCGGTCAGCCAGCCCTTGACCACCGGCGTCATCAGGTCGACGCAGGCCTGTTGTTGCTGGCGCTCCGCCGCATCGGGTGCGTGCGTCGCCCGGTCCTGTGCCGCGGCGACGACGTAGGCCAGCGCGCGCATCGCCTCGGTCTGCGCTTTCATCAGCATCAGCATGCGCCGCACATCGGGGTGATGCACGATCGCGACCGACTCGGCCGACCCCTCGATGGCGCGGCTCTGCACGCGCTCGCGCGCGTAGGCCAGCGCATGCTGGGTGCTCGCCTCGGCGAGGCCGAGGCCTTCGAGGCCGACGGCGTAGCGCGCCGCGTTCATCATGATGAACATGTACTTGAGGCCCTCGTGCGGCTTGCCGACGAGATAGCCGATCGCGCCACCGTGGTCGCCAAAGCTCATCACGCAGGTCGGGCTGGCGTGGATGCCGAGCTTGTGTTCGATCGACACGCACCAGGCGTCGTTGCGCGCGCCCAATGATCCATCGTCATTGACGAGGAACTTCGGTACCACGAACAGCGAGATGCCCTTCACGCCGGGCGGCGCGTCGGGCAGACGGGCCAGCACGAGGTGGATGATGTTTTCGGCGAGGTCGTGCTCGCCGTAGGTGATGAAGATCTTCTGGCCGAACACTTTGACGCTGCCATCGGCCTGCGGCTCGGCGCGCGCGCGGATCGCGGCGAGGTCCGAGCCGGCCTGCGGCTCGGTGATGTTCATCGTGCCGGTCCATTCGCCCGCCACCATCTTCGGCAGGTAGCGCGCCTTGAGCTCCGGCGCGCCGCACAGTTCGATCGCGTCGATCGCGCCGCTGGTCAGCATCGGGCACAACGCGAACGCATGGTTGGCCGACTTCCACATCTCGCGCACCGCGGCCGACACGACGCGCGGCAAACCCTGCCCGCCGAATTCCGGATTGCCGTCGAGGCCGTGCCAGCCATTCTCGACGAACTGGCGGTAAGCGTCGCCAAAACCGGCGGGCATCGTGACCGTCTTGTCGGTCCCCGTATCCGTCCACTGCGTACCTTCACGATCGCCGACGCGGTTGAGCGGCGCCAGCACGCCGCCGGCGAACTTGTCGGCTTCCTCGAGGATGGCCGCGACCACGTCTTCCGACGCCTCTTCGCAGCCGGGCAACTGCGCGATCTGGTCGAGACCGGCGAGTTCCTTCAGCACGAATTGCATGTCCTGCAAGGGGGCGGTGTAGTTCATGGACGCGGTTCCTTTTTCTGCCAGAGGTAGCGCCGGTCGTCGAAGCTGCCGACCCAGCGCGGGTAATAGACCACCATCAGCGTGATGGCGGCACCGTTGAGCCAGGCTTCGGCAAAGCCCAGCAGGATGTAGAAGGATAGATAGTCGGACATCAGCAGGTCGACGCCATAGATGCCCGCCAGCCAGAGCAGCAGTCCGCTCGCGAGCCCGCTCGCGACCGCCGCGACGGCGCCGCCGAAGAAGGCGGCGACGAAGAAGTAGATGAAGATGTTCGGCGGCAGGAAGCGCTCGACGCAGCGCAATACCGCCTGCGCGACGAAGACGGGAACCACGGCGAGCACCAGCGCATTCAGCGCGAAGGCCTGCCAGCCGTCGATGCCCTTCAGCGACGCATTGAACGTCACGGCGGCCAGGGCGATCGACAGGCCGACGAGCGCGAGTTGCCGCCCGAACATCAGGGTGAAGGCCGTCGCGCCGAGCAGGTGCAGGTGCAGGCCCGGCTTGGCGCCGGCCTTCAGGCTCCAGACCAGCATCAGCACGACGATGGCGCCCATCCAGACATTCATCTGGCTGCCGTCGGCGAGCCGCTGCCACGGCGCGGTCCAGACGGCCCACAGCAGGATCGCGGCGTAGGGCAGGATCGCCCCGAACGCCCAGAGATCGCTGAAGAGGCCGCCGGGGAAGTTCATCGGCGTGGTGGGCTCAGAGCGCGGCCGTCAGTTCCGGCACGATCTTGAACAGGTCGCCAACGAGGCCGTAGTCCGCGACCTGGAAGATCGGGGCATCCGGATCCTTGTTGATGGCGACGATCACCTTGCTGTCCTTCATGCCGGCGAGGTGCTGGATTGCGCCCGAGATGCCGATCGCGAGGTAGAGCTGCGGCGCGACGACCTTGCCGGTCTGGCCGACCTGGTAGTCGTTCGGCACGAAGCCGGCATCGACCGCG
>CAZTWA010000219.1:0-3148 GCA_964617225.1 uncultured Methyloversatilis sp. | reverse complement strand
TCTTGATGATCAGTTCCTTGATGTCGTAGGGCTTGTTGGCGTTGTCCGGCACCAGCGTGTCGAGCGAGTAGTCGAGCCGGTCGGCTGGATCCTGCGACGGGCGGATCGGCGGCTTTTCCTTGTTGTTGAGCGGCAGGTAGTTGAAGAAGCGCCGCAGCATGACGAGGGCCTCGACATCGTTCTCGAAGGCCAGGTCGGCCACGCCGGACTTGCTGGTGTGCGTGACCGCACCGCCGAGTTCCTCGGCGGTGACCGCCTCATGCGTCACGGTCTTGACCACCTCGGGCCCGGTGACGAACATGTAGGACGTATCCTTGACCATGAAGATGAAGTCGGTCATCGCCGGCGAGTACACCGCGCCGCCGGCGCAGGGTCCCATGATCAGCGAGATCTGCGGGATCACGCCGCTCGCCATCACGTTGCGCTGGAACACGTCGGCATAACCGCCGAGCGCCGCCACGCCTTCCTGGATGCGTGCGCCGCCCGAGTCGTTGAGGCCGATCACCGGCGCGCCGACCTGCATCGCCTTGTCCATGATCTTGCAGATCTTCTCGGCATGCGCCTCGGAGAGCGCGCCGCCGAACACGGTGAAGTCCTGCGAAAAAATAAACACCATGCGGCCGTTGATCGTGCCGTAGCCGGTGACCACCCCATCCGAGGGCACCTTGTTGTCCGCCATGCCGAAATCGGTACAGCGATGTTCCTTGAACATGTCCCACTCTTCGAAAGTGCCGTCGTCGAGCAGCAGTTCGATGCGCTCGCGCGCCGTGAGCTTGCCCTTGGCGTGCTGGGCATCGATGCGGCGCTGGCCACCGCCCAGTCGCGCCATCTCGCGCTTTTCGTCCAGTTGTTGGATGATTTCGTGCATGGACTTCTCCTGAAATATCGCTCTAAAAATTCCGGTTCATCAAATTCAGCAGGCGCTGCGCCGCCGCGGTGGAGGTGATCGACCCCGCCGTGACGGCACGGGTCACGTCGGGCAGGGCCGCCTTCACGCCGGGATGCTCGCGGAACCGATGGCGCAGGCCGGCATCGATCAGTTGCCACATCCAGTCGAGCGACTGGCGATGGCGCTTGGCCTCCAGCTCGCCGTTGTCCGCCATGGTACGGCGGAATTCCTGCAGGGTCGCCCACACCCGGTCGATGCCCTGGCCGTGGAGCGCGCTGGTCTGCAGCACGGGCGGCTGCCAGTGGGTACTGGACGGGTGCAGCATGGCCAACGCGGCGCGCATCTGCTGGCAGGCCCGCGCGGCGGCCGTCGCGTCGAGGTCGGCCTTGTTGTAGATGACGACATCCGCCAGCTCCATGATGCCCTTCTTGATCGCCTGCAGGTCGTCGCCGGCGTTGGGCAGCTGCAGCACCACGAACACATCGGTCATCCCGGCGACCACGGTCTCGGACTGGCCGACGCCGACCGTCTCGACAATGACGACATCGAAGCCGGCCGCTTCGCAGGCCAACAGCGCTTCGCGCGTCTTTTCGGCAACGCCGCCGAGCGTGCCGGCGGAGGGCGAAGGCCGGATGAAGGCCGCCTCCTGCTGGCAGAGGCGTTCCATGCGCGTCTTGTCGCCGAGAATCGAACCTCCGCTGCGACTGGAGGACGGGTCGATCGCCAGCACCGCCACCTTGAGGCCCTGCCCGATCAGGTGCAGGCCGAAAGCCTCGATGAAGGTCGACTTGCCGACGCCCGGCACGCCGGTCAGGCCGATGCGTAGCGCCCGTCCTGTTTCAGGCAGCAACGTATCGAGCACACCGGCAGCGCGCGCCTGGTGGTCGGCGCGGCTCGACTCGATCAGGGTGATCGCCTTGGCGAGCGCCCGGCGCTGTCCGGCAATCACGCCTTCGACGAGCGGCTGATCCTCGGGCGCCAGCCCTTGGGCGGCAGTCAGTGTCATCTTTGAATCAATCAGCCCGGTGCGGTCCCGTGGGCCGCGCGGATCGCGCTCAACACCTCGTGGGCGCATTGCGGAATCGGCGTGCCAGGGCCGAAGATGCCCTGAGCACCGGCTTCTCGCAATTCAGCATAGTCCTGCGCCGGGATGACACCACCGACGAACACGACGATGTCGGCCGCACCCTGCGCGCGCAAGGCCTGCACCAGCTGCGGGACGAGCGTCTTGTGACCGGCGGCGAGCGTCGACACACCGATTGCATGCACGTCGTTTTCCATCGCCTGGCGCGCGGCCTCCTCCGGTGTCTGGAACAGCGGGCCGATATCGACGTCGAAACCGAGGTCGGCAAAGGCCGTGGCCACCACCTTGGCGCCGCGGTCGTGGCCGTCCTGGCCAAGCTTGGCGATCATGATGCGCGGGCGCCGGCCCTCGTTCGTCGCGAAATCCTCGATCTGCTCGCGCAGTTCATCGATCCCGGGACTTTGCCCAAATGCCGCCGAATAGACGCCGGACACGACCTGGTTGGTTGCACGATGGCGACCCCAGACCTTTTCCAGCGCATCGGAGATTTCGCCGACGGTTGCCCGCAGCCGGGTTGCCTTGATCGCAAGGTCGAGCAGGTTGCCTTCACCCGAGCGCGCCGCGGCCGTCAGCGCGTCGAGCGCCGCCGCCACTGCCGTCCCGTCACGGCTGACTTTGATCTGCTGCAGCCGCGCGATCTGCGCATCACGCACGGCATGGTTGTCGACCTCGCGGGTCTCGACGGCATCCGCCTTCGCCAACTTGTACTTGTTGACGCCGACGATGACGTCCTGCCCCGAGTCGATGCGCGCCTGCTTCTCGGCGGCACATTTCTCGATCTGCAGCTTGGCCCAGCCGGTTTCGACGGCATGCGTCATGCCACCCATCGCCTCGACTTCCTCGATCGTCGCCCACGCCTTGTCCGCCATGTCCTGCGTGAGCTTTTCCATCAGGTAGCTGCCGGCCCACGGATCGACGACGTTGCAGATGTGCGTCTCTTCCTGGATCAGGATCTGCGTGTTGCGCGCGATACGCGCCGAGAATTCGGTCGGCAGCGCGATCGCCTCGTCAAAGGAGTTGGTGTGCAAGCTTTGCGTGCCGCCGAATACCGCGGCCAGCGCCTCGATCGCGGTGCGCACGACGTTGTTGTAGGGATCCTGCTCGGTCAGCGACCAGCCGGAGGTCTGGCAGTGCGTGCGCAGCATCAGCGATTTCGGGTTCTGCGCGCCGAACTC
>CAZTWA010000218.1:0-3156 GCA_964617225.1 uncultured Methyloversatilis sp. | reverse complement strand
ACCATGCCGCTGCTCGACGAGCCGTTCGGCTTCTTCTTCGCCATCGGCCTGATGGTTTGCGTGGCCGCGACCCTCGGCCTGATTTTCTGGCGCCGGCGCTGGCTGGCCTGATCCCCCATGAAACACGCGACGTTTATCGCCGGCAAGGATGCCGCGCTCGAAACCTCCATCGCCACGATGCAGCAGCGACTGGCCCGGCTTGGCTTCCATGTCGAGGAACGCTCGTGGCTCAACCCGGTGGAGGGCATCTGGTCGGTGCATCTGCGCGACCGGGATTGCCCGCTGCTGTTCACCAACGGCAAGGGCGCTTCGAATCTCGCCTGCCTCGCCAGCGCACTCGGCGAATTCTTCGAGCGTCTGTCGACCCGCTACTTCTGGACGCACTATTACCTCGGCGCGGAGATCGCCCGGCGTGATTTCGTGCATGACCCACGCGAGCGCTGGTTTCCGCTCACGAAAAGCGGGAAATGGCCCAAGGCCCTGCTGACGCCGGAACTGCAGGCCTTCTACAACCCGGAAGGCGGCATCCCGGCCAGCGCCCTTGTCGATCTCAACTCGGGCAACGCCGAGCGCGGCATCTGTGCCCTGCCCTATGTGCGCCAGCGCGACGGCAAAACTGTCTGGTTTCCGGTGAACATCATCGGCAACCTGTATGTCAGCAACGGCATGTCAGCTGGCAACACGCCAACCGAAGCGCGCACCCAAGGACTGTCGGAGATCTTCGAACGCCACATCAAGTTCCGGATCCTCGCGGAAGGCCTCTGCCTGCCGGAAGTTCCCGAAAACGTCATCGCGCGCTATCCGCACATCGCCGCCGGCATCGCAGCCTTGCGCAAGGCCGGCTTCGGCATCCTCGTCAAGGATGCCTCGCTCGGCGGCCATTACCCGGTGATGAACGTCACGCTGCTGAATCCGCGCGACCAGGGCTGCTTTGTCAGCTTCGGCGCCCATCCGCGTTTCGACGTCGCGCTCGAACGCGCGCTCACCGAACTGCTGCAGGGTCGCGCGCTCGACGCACTCGACGGCTTCCCGCCGCCCGGCTTCGATCTCGATGAAGTCGCCAGCGCTCCGAATCTCGAAATCCATTTCGTCGATTCGAGCGGCATCGTGCATTGGAACTTCCTTGGCGCCACGCCCGACTTCGAATTCTGCGACTGGAACTTCAGCACGCCCGATGCGGCCACCGACCACGATTGCCAGTGGCTCATCGAGCGTATCCATGCGCTGGGACACGATGCCTACATCGCCGATTTCCAGCATCTGGGCGTCTACGCCTGCCGCATCCTCGTGCCGGGCATGTCCGAGATCTACCCGGTCGATGATCTCGAATGGGAAAACAATTCCCGCGGCAATGCCCTGCGCCCGGCCATCCTGAACCTGTCCGAACTTGACGATGACGCCAGCGCGGCCCTGCTGGATGCACTCAACGAATCAGGCATCGACGACCAGCGACTGGTGCGCGAGCTGATCGGCCTGGCAGCCGACCCCGGTACGCTGTGGGAAGACTTGCGCGTCGGCGAACTCAAAACCTTGCTGGCGCTGGCCTGCGGCGACGCGGACGCGCTGGACGAGGGACTCGACTGGACCGCACATTTCGACGAGATCAACGTCGACCGCCGCGACATCTATCGCTGCCTCGACGCACTGCGACGTCTCGAAGACCTCGGGAACGACTGCCGCGATGCACTGGAAAGCCTGTTCGGGCCGGAAACCGTCGCTACCGCAGCGGCGCTGCTGGATGGCACACAACGTTTCTTTGCGACCGCCACCCCAGGAGAAGATCTCAAGGGCTGCGCCCTGCACCAGCGGCTGCTCGAAGCCTATGGCAAGGCCCAGGTTCAACGCATCGACTAACAACGCCCCTTACGCCAGGGCGAGCAGGTTCATCCGGAAGCGCCGCCCCTTGATGCCCTGATCGGCAAGGCTGCGTAGCGCCCGTGCCGCGACGTGGCGGTCGAGCGCGACGTAGCAGTTCTCTTCGAAGACATCGATGCGCCCGACCTGTTCCTTGCTCAGGCCGGCAACGCCAGTGAGCGCGCCGAGCAAGTCACCCGGGCGCAGCTTGTCCTTGCGGCCACCCAGGATGCGCAGGGTCTGCATCGGCGCCTGCAGGGACTCTTTTGCAGCCGGCTGCAAATCAGCGAGCGGAAACCAGCGCACCGCCCCGCCCTGCCAGGCCTCGATCAGTTTGACCCACTTGCGCTCGCTCGGCGCGCACAGGCTCAGCGCCAGCCCGACGGCATCGCCGCGCCCCGTTCTGCCAATGCGGTGGATATGGATTTCGGTGTCCTTGGCGACATCGACGTTGATCACCGCATCCACGGTGCGGATGTCGAGGCCGCGCGCGGCGACGTCGGTGGCGACCAGCACCGAACAACTGCGGTTGGCGAACTGCATCAGCAATTCATCGCGCTCGCGCTGCTCCAGTTCACCATGCAGGGCCAGCGCGGAGATGCCCTGCGCGCGCAACTCGGCCGCCAGCTCGCGGCAATGAATGCGGGTATTGCAAAACGCCAGTGTTGACTCGGGGCGGAAGTGGGCCAGCAGGCGGGCGACGGCGGCGTTGCGCTGCTCATGAGCAACTTCGTAAAAGCGCTGCTCGACGCGGGTGGCATCCTGCGTGGCCGTCACCACGAGTTCTTCCGGATGGTTCAGGAAGGCGGCGCTGGCCTGTTTCATGTCATCAGGATAGGTGGCCGAAAACAGCAAGGTCTGCCGCTCGCGCGGACAGGCGCGGACAATGCCTTTGATCTCGTCGAAGAAGCCCATGCCGACCATGCGATCGGCCTCGTCGAGCACCAGCGTGCGCACGCCGGACAGGTCGATGCTGGCGCGGCTCATGTGGTCCTGAATGCGGCCCGGCGTGCCGACGATGACGTGGGCGCCGTGTTTGAGGGATGCCACCTGCGGCCCCATCGGCGTACCGCCGCAAAGCGTCAGCACCTTGATGTTGTCGGCGAAGCGGGCGACGCGACGCAATTCCTTGGCGACCTGGTCGGCCAGTTCGCGCGTCGGACACAACACCAGGGCCTGGATGCCGAAATCGGCCGGATCGAGCCGATGCAGGATGCCGATGGCGAAAGCCAGCGTCTTGCCGCTGCCCGTGTCGGCCTGGGCGATCAGGTCGCGCCGCTTGAGGATCAGCGGCAGGCTTTG
>CAZTWA010000217.1:0-3161 GCA_964617225.1 uncultured Methyloversatilis sp. | reverse complement strand
CCGTTGGTGATCCACATCTTGCTGCCGTTGAGCACGTAGCGGTCGCCCTTCTTTTCGGCCTTCAGCTTCATCGAGACGACGTCGGAACCGGCATTCGGCTCGGACATCGCCAGCGCGCCGACCTGCGTGCCGTCGATCAGGCCCGGCAGGTATTTGGCCTTTTGCGCCGCCGTGCCGTTGCGGCGGATCTGGTTCACACACAGGTTCGAGTGCGCACCATAGGACAGGCCCACCGATGCCGAGGCGCGCGAGATCTCCTCCATCGCCACGATGTGGGCGAGATAACCGAGCCCGGTACCCCCCTCATCCTCGGGGACAGTCATGCCATGCAGGCCGAGGTCGCCCAGTTTCTTCCAGAGGTCGGCGGGAAATTCGTTGTCACGGTCGATCTGCGCCGCGCGCGGCGCGATTTCCTTGGCGGCGAAGGACTGGAGCGTGTCACGCAGCATCTCGATGTCTTCGCCGAGGTGGAAATTCAGTCCGATCATGTTCTCTTCCTTATTCGAGTGTAACGAGCATCAAGTCTCCCCGCCTGCGAAGGAGGGGATGGGGGAGGTTGGGCCCTTATTTCTCCGCTTTGTCATGCATCGTCATCAGGGTCTGCTGCATCATCGCGCAGTGCGTCGCCTTGCCGTTCTTCACCACCCACGCGTCGCCGCGCGTGATGACGAGGTTACGCCCGGGCTTCACCACCTCGCCGGTCGCGATCAGCAGTTCGCCGTCGGCCGGTGCCAGCAGGTTGATCTTGAACTCGACCGAGAGCACCGAGGTGTTCGGCGCCATCAGCGAAAAGCCCGCATAGCCGGCCGCGCTGTCGACGACCGTCGAAGTCACGCCGGCATGGAAGAAGCCATGCTGCTGCGACAAATCAGGCCGGTAGGGCAGGTGGATCTCGCAGCCGCCGGGCCAGACGTCGGCCAGCGTGGCGCCGAGCAGGCCCATCACGCCCTGCTTTGCGAAACTGTCGCTGACTTTCTCGTTCCAGTGCGGGTCGCGGGGTTCGAATTTCGCCTCGCCGCGGGGTATGCCGTAACTCATGGGGCCTCCATCGTTGGTTCGGCCGATTGTATGTTGACGTTTACGTCAACGTCAACCTGTCTTCCGCCGCGCTTTTCCGCCATCGAGCAGCGAACGGCACTGCCCTTCGAAGGCACTCAACTCGCCCAGGGCGGCCTCGATGTCCTCGCGCTGCTGTTCCAGCTTGGCGCGCTGGCGGGCCAATACTTCCAGCAACCGGGCGAGTTGGGAGGATTCGGGCGCGGTGTCGTACATGTCGATCAGTTCACGAATCTCGGCCAGCGAAAGGCCGAGGCGCTTGCCGCGCAGGGTGAGCTTCAGCCGCGTCCGGTCGCGCTTGGTATAGACGCGCTGCACACCGGCCCGGGCCGGGGCGATCAGGCCCTGATCCTCGTAATGGCGGATGGCGCGCGGCGTCAGTTCGAACTCGCGGGCCAGTTCGGCAATCGTATAGGTGGCTTCGTTCGCTGCAGAAGTCGAGGACATATTGCTGCGGTGCACAAATGTTGCCGGATTCAGCTAAACTATCCAGATAAGATCACGCAGTTAAACAGATTTCCGATCCCCGGGCAACGCTCCACCCTCCACCGCATGTCGATCGATCATCCCTTCGCGACGCCGCCTGAAACCGGCACGACCCTCGAGGTTGCCGCGGGCGTGCACTGGCTGCGCATGCCCCTGCCCTTCGCGCTCGACCACATCAATTTGTGGCTGCTGGAGGATGGAGAGAGATTGACAGCCGTGGATACCGGCATCGCGATGGATACCGTGAAACAAGCCTGGAAGTCGGCACTGGCCTCATTTGCCAACAAGGGGCACCTGAGCCGGCAGATCGTCACGCATTTCCACCCGGACCACCTCGGCCTCGCCGGCTGGCTGGAAAGCGAATATGGCGCCCCGCTGTGGATGACGCAGGGTGAATACCTGACCGCCAGCGTGATCGCCGCCGGCCTCGCGCCCTTCGACATTCCCTCGATGGTGGCGTTGTTCGCACGCCACGGCCTCGATGCCGAGCGCTGCGCCGCGCTGGAAGCCCGCGGCAATGCCTACCGGCGCGGCGTACCGGCCATTCCCGCGACCTTCCAGCCGATTTTCGACGGCGACACGCTCTCGATTGGGAAGGATGATTGGCGCATCCTCATCGGCCACGGCCACGCGCCCGAGCATGCGAGTCTCTACTGCGCCGAGCTGAGCGTCCTCATTGCTGGCGACATGCTGTTGCCGCGCATCTCGACCAACGTCAGCGCCTACGCGGCCGCGCCCCACCTCGACACACTGCAGTTGTACCTCGACTCGATCGACCGTCTCGCCGAACTGCCCGACGACACACTGGTACTGCCCTCGCACGGCCGGCCCTTCCGCGGCATCCGGGCGCGCGTGGCCGAACTGCATGCGCACCACGACGCACGCTGCGCCGACCTGCTGGCGGCCTGCGCCGAAGGTCCGCGCTGTGCTGGTGACCTGCTGGAAGTGCTGTTCGGCCGCCCGATCGACGATCCGCATCAAACCCTGTTCGCCATGGGCGAGGCCATCGCCCACCTGAATTACCTGGAACACCAAAGCCGTCTGCACCGTCGCACCGAGAACGGCATCATCCGCTATCAACCGAAACCTTGACCTGGAGTGAGAGACCATGACACAAGAAGCCACCGACAAGAACGCTCTGCCCGATCCTCAGGAAGTTGCCAAGACCTACGCCGAGGTCGCCCAGCGCGCCTCAAAGCTGTTGACCGACCACATGAAGCGCCAGGTCGCGAAGGGCGTCACCCCGCCGCAGGACGAGCTGGGCGTCGCGCAAGCCTTCATGGACATGATGGCCAAGATGCTTGCCAACCCCTACCAGCTGGCGCAGCAGCAGATGAACCTCGTCTGGGATTATTTCTCGCTCTGGCAGCATTCGACGCTGCGCTTCATGGGCATGCACACCCCACCGGTCGCCGCACCAGCCAAGGGCGACAAGCGCTTCAAGGACGAGCAGTGGGAAGAGCATTTCCTGTTCGACTTCATCAAGCAGAGCTACCTGATCACCGCGCGCCATATGCATGATTCGGTAAGCGGCGTGAAGGGCCTCGACGGCCACACGCAGGACAAGGTGAACTTCTTCACGCGCCAGTTCATCGACGCGATGTCGCCCTCCAACTTCG
>CAZTWA010000216.1:0-3177 GCA_964617225.1 uncultured Methyloversatilis sp. | reverse complement strand
ACATGATGGGATCCGGCATCATCATGTTGCCGGCAAACATGGCCCAGGTCGGTGCCATTTCCCTACTGTCGTGGCTGGTGACAGCGGTCGGTTCGATGGCGATCGCCTACGGCTTCGCCCAGGCAGGCATCTTCAACCAGCGCGCAGGCGGCCTCGCCGCCTACGCCGAGGATGCCTACGGCAAGGCGGGCTACTTCCAGGTCTTCTTCCTGTATTTCCTGTCGCTGGCGATCGCCAACGTCGCCGTCGCCAGCACGGCATTGGGCTATCTGGTTCCGTTCTTCCCCGGACTTGGCGCCACACAGGTCACAACGACCATCGGCATCATCGCGCTGCTGTGGATCACGACGGTGGCAAACTTCGGCGGCCCCAAGCTGACGGGCCGCATCGGTTCCATCACCGTATGGGGCGTCATCCTCCCGGTGGGCTTCATCTCGATCGCCGGCTGGATCTGGTTCAGCAGCGAAACCTTCGCTGCCGCCTGGAACCCGCACGGAAAGAGTCTGCTCGAAGGGATGGGCTCGAGCATCTCGCTCACGTTGTGGGCTTTCCTCGGCATGGAGTCCGCCTCGCAGAATGCCTCCGCGGTCGAGAACCCGAAGCGGGACGTTCCGCTCGCCTGCCTGTTCGGCACGCTGGGCGCGGCGGCGATCTACATCCTGTCCACGGTGGTGATCCAGGGCATCGTGCCGAATGCCGAGCTCGCCGAGTCGACCGGCCCGTTCGGCCTCGCCTATACGCAAATGTTCAACCCGACGGTGGGATCCATCGTCATGGGCCTCTCGGCACTGGCCTGCATCGGCTCGCTGCTCGGCTGGCAGTTCACGCTCGCGACAACCGCCAAGGATGCCGCGGATGGCGGCATGTTCCCGGCCATCTTCGCGAAGGCCAACGCAATGGGTGCGCCGGTCGTGGGCATGTTGATCATGGGCGTCGTCCAGTCACTGATGGCGCTGTCCACGATGTCGCCCAACCTGAGCGAGCAGTTCGCCGCGCTGGTCAACCTTGCCGTGGTCACCAACGTCGTGCCGTACATCATCGCGCTGTCCGCACTGCCGGTGATCATGCAGAAGGCCGGGGTCTCCGGAGGGACGGTTACCCGCAACCTGAGCGTGGCAACGGTCGCAATCCTGTACAGCATCTATGCCCTGTATACCTCCGGGATGGAAGCGGTAATGGGAGGCATGCTCGTGATGGGACTCGGCTGGCTGGTCTGGGCCTTCGTATCGCCTCGCTTCAGCGGACAGAAAACGGTCGCCCAGGGCGCTTGAGAGGAGAACGAACATGCAAATCACACAACCATTCGCCAACCGCTCGCGCGCTCTTCAATTCGCACTGGCGTTCGCACTCGCTGCGGTGGTACCGCAGGCTTCGGCGCAGTCAAAAGCCATGTCGGCACCCATCGCGGCCATGCAGCCAGCGAGCACCGGTACCCTGGATCGCGTTCGGGCACAGAGCAAGCTCGTGCTCGGCTACTACAGCGATGCGCAACCGATGTCGTACCGCGACCCATCCGGCAATCCGGCAGGCTACGCGGTGATGCTATGCCAGCAGGTCGTCGACGAGGTGAAGGCTGAACTCGGGGTGCCTCAACTCACTGTCGAGTGGGTCGCACTGACGCGCGCCACGGGCATGCAAACGGTACAGCAGGGAAAAGTCGATCTGCTGTGCGGCGCGGACGCGGCCAGCCTGACGAACCGGGCGAGCGTTTCCTTCTCGTTGCCGATCTTCCCGGGCGGCATCTCCGCGCTGGTAAGAAGCGATGCCTCCAAGGCGTTGCAGAACGCGCTGGAGCAGCGTCCACTGCCCTACAAGCCGATTTGGCGCGCCGCCCCGTTCTCGCCGATCCAGCACCGAACCCTCTCGGTCGTCGCCGGGACAGCGGCCGTCGACTGGGCGAAGGAGCGCGCCAGCAAGCTCAAACTCATCGCAAAGCTCGATACGGTCGAGAGCTACGACGCGGGGGTGACGAAAGTGGCCAGCAAGGATTCGGACGTCCTTTTCGGTGACCGTGCCGTTTTGCTCGGATTGGCAAAGAGCAGTCCTAATGCACGCAAATTGCGCGTGTTGACCCGTCATTACACCTACGAGCCGCTGGCCCTGACAGTGGCGCGCAACAATGACGATCTCCGCCTGGTCATCGATCGAGCATTGCTCAAGTTCTACGCGTCGCCAAAGTTCGGGGATGCCTACACGGCAGTTTTTGGGCAGCCGGATACGGATACCATTGAATACTTCAGGGGATTGCCGCGGTAGGCAATAATCCGCCACATCAAGAGCCCGCCCGCACCAGGTCCTTGGGTGGCGCGGGCTTCAGTCGTTGTAGCGCCCGCGTTCCGGCACTTCAGCTTCGGCCACACACTTCCGACCGCCTACCCAGGCCTGCTTGTCGGCCTTTTTTCCTGCGGGTTCGCAGGCTTGCCATTTCTCCCTGCAATCGCCTTTTTTCTTGCAAAGGAGAAAGGCTCTCCTTATTTTTTTCAGGTTTCACTTTGACAGCCGGAGTGCGACGCTTAACATTAAAAAAACAGTTAGAAATCCTGTCCTTCAATGCTATTCCACGAGAGAACAATCAATCATGGATAAAATCACGCCGCGCTGGGAATGGCGCTCATTCGGTCGGCACTTCGGCGAGGCAGAGGCGCGGCTCGCGGCACTGACGCCAGAGGGGATGCAGGAGAGCGACGAGGTCTATTTGCTGTCCGGCGCCGGCGGCAATGTGAAGGTCCGCGCCGACCTGATGGACATCAAGCTGCTGCAACAGATCAATGCAGACGGGCTTGAGCAATGGACGCCGGTCATGAAAGCCGGGTTTCCGCTTCCCGCAACCGAAGTGGCAAGGGTGTTCGAATCGCTTCGCCTCCCGGTGCCCACGCTGTCCCGCGAGAACTACACGTTCGACGCTTTCATCGAAGCCTTCGCCCAGCCGGACGGCGCGATTCGCAGGGTGGACGTCCACAAGCGCCGGGTCCGCTACACGGTCGGCGGCTGCACGGCTGAATTCTCCGATGTGGTGGCGAACGGCAAGCCCACCCGTACGATCGCCGTCGAGTCGCCGGATGCGGAAGCGGTCATCCGTGCCGTCCGCGACCTTGGCCTGGGCGGTTACACCAATACCAGTTATCCCCGCGGGCTGGCGGCCCTGATCGACGACGAGCCGGAACGCTACGCCGTCAT
>CAZTWA010000215.1:1608-3178 GCA_964617225.1 uncultured Methyloversatilis sp. | reverse complement strand
GCGCTGATCACCGTCAAGTCCGGTGACAAGCTGAAAGCCCTCGAAGTCGCTCGCTTGCTGCACGAACTCGGCTTCAGCCTGCATGCAACGCGCGGCACCGCCACCGCCATCGAGGCAGCGGGGATTCCTGTCACGCCGGTCAACAAGGTCAATGAGGGACGTCCGCATATCATCGACATGATCAAGAACAACGAGGTCGTGCTGATCGTGAATACCGTCGACGAAAAACGAGCGGCAATTCAGGATTCCCGCTCGATCCGCACCTCGGCGCTGGCGCAGAAGGTCACGTTGTTCACGACCATCGAAGGTGCCCGCGCCGCTTGCGTCGGCATGCGTCACTCGGGCCTTGAAACCTACTCGATCCAGCAACTGCATACGGAACTCGTCGGAGCCCTGGAATGAGCGGAAAAGTCCCGATCACGCTGCGCGGCGCCGAGCAGCTGCGCGAGGAATTGAAGCGCCTCAAGACAGTCGAGCGGCCTTCGGTTATCGCGGCGATCGCCGAAGCGCGCTCGCATGGCGACCTCTCCGAAAACGCCGAGTACGATGCCGCGAAGGAGCGTCAGGGCTTCGTCGAAGGCCGCATCGCCGAGGTCGAAGGCAAGCTGGGCAACGCGCAGATCATCGATCCGCGCGCACTGGATGCCGACGGCCGCGTGGTGTTCGGCGCCACTGTCGAACTCGAGGACATGGATGAGGAAAAGACGGTCACCTACCAGGTCGTCGGCGACGACGAGGCCGATCTAAAGCAGGGCAAGATCTCGCTCAACTCGCCGGTCGCGCGATCACTGATCGGCAAGTTCGCCGGCGATGTCGTCGAGGTACAGACCCCCGGCGGCCGGCGCGAATACGAAATCCTCGACGTGCGTTATGAATAATCCTGAAGTGAAAAACATCCTGCGCATCGGCATCCCCAAGGGCAGCCTGCAGGAAACCACCCAGAGCCTGTTCAACCGCGCCGGCTACGCCCTGCGCATCTCCGGCCGTTCCTACTATCCGGCGATCGACGATGCCGAACTGCAGTGCATCCTGATCCGGCCGCAAGAGATGGCGCGCTATGTCGGCCAGGGCATCCTTGACTGCGCGATCACCGGCCTCGACTGGATCCAGGAAACCGGCGCCGACGTCGCCGAGTTCGCCAACCTCAAGGCGCCGTGGCCGAACTACGGCACGGTGCGCTGGGTCATGGCGGTCAAGGAAGATTCGCCCTTTCAGAGCGTGAAGGACCTGCAGGGCAAGCGCATCGCCACCGAAGCCGTCGGGATGACCAAGCGCTTCCTCGCCGAACATGGCGTCGAGGCGTCCGTCGAATTTTCGTGGGGCGCCACCGAAGTCAAGCCGCCGATCCTCGCCGACGCAATCGTCGACGTTTCGGAGACCGGCTCGTCGCTGCGCGCCAACAACCTGCGCGTGATGCACGTCGTGCTGGAAAGCACGCCGCGCTTCATCGTCAATCGCGATGCATTGCAGGACGCCTGGAAGCAGGCCAAGATTGACAGCCTGCTGATGCTGCTGAAGGGCGCGATCTCCGCCGCAACGCGCGTCTTCCTTTCGATGAACGTGCCGCGCA
>CAZTWA010000215.1:0-1508 GCA_964617225.1 uncultured Methyloversatilis sp. | reverse complement strand
GCCGCATAGATGTCGCGATGGAAACGCCACTCGGACGAGGGTTGGCGCTTGCCCAATGCCGTCCCGTCGAGACTGACTTTCGCCATGTCCTCCGGCAGGCATTCATCGTAGGGCATGCCGGTCGGCGTGATGATGAAACCATCATCAGATCGGGCGCTGACGTTGCCCGCCGCGCCGCGGTTGATACCCACGGCATTCATTGCGCGGGCGATCGCCAGGACTTCCGCACGCAAATCGCTCATGGCTTCAGCGGCGCCAGTTGATTCGCGGACACGAGGCCGTGCTCGGTGATGATCCCGGCGATCAGCTTCGCCGGCGTCACGTCGAAAGCCGGATTGGCCACCGGCGTCGGCGTATGGATCTGGCCCATCTCTTCGGCGCCGCGCTCTTCGATCGGGATGTGCGCACCGTCCGGGCAGGCGAAGTCGATGGTCGACACCGGTGCAGCGACGTAGAACGGCACGCCATGTTCTCTGGCCGCCAGGGCCTTGAGGTAGGTGCCCACCTTGTTCGCCGTGTCGCCGTTCGCCGCAATGCGGTCGGCGCCGACGATCACGCAATCCACCCTGCCCTGCATCAGCAGCAGGCCGGCCGCATTGTCGGCGATTAAGGTGTGCGCGACGCCCGCCTGCGTCAGTTCCCAGGCGGTGAGTTGCCCCTGGTTGCGCGGCCGCGTTTCCGACACCCAGACATGCACGTCAAGATTCGCATCATGCGCTGCATAAATCGGGGAGATGGCCGTGCCGTGTGCGACCGTCGCCAGCCAGCCGGCATTGCAGTGGGTCATGACCTCGACGCGTCCTTTTTTTGCAGCGATAGGCTTGAGGACTTCCAGTCCATGCTGACCGATGGCGGCATTCGCGGCGGCGTCTTCCCGCGCGATTGCACCTGCCTCGGTCCAGGCCCGCTCACTCCGTTCCGCCAACGCTGACTTTGCCAGCACCCGCTGCATGCGATCCAACGCCCAGCGCAAGTTGACCGCCGTTGGCCGCGTGGCAGCCAGCGTGTCGACGATGCGTTCGAGGATCAATCCTTCCTGCAGGCCCAGCGCAACCCCATAGGCGGCGGTGGCACCGATCAACGGCGCACCGCGCACCTGCATCACGCGGATCGCGTGCGCGGCGTCGGCCAGTGTCTTCAGCCGGACGAAGGCCGTTTCGCGCGGCAGCCGGGTTTGATCGAGGATGATTACGCTGTGATGCGCCGCATCGCCATCCTCCTGAATGGTGCGCAGCGGATACATCGGATCAACTCAGTTTGCCGTGACAATGCTTGTACTTCTTCCCGCTGCCGCAAGGACAGGGATCGTTGCGGCCGACCTTGGGCAGTGCGCGCTCCTGCGGCATCGGCTTTTTCTCGTCGGATGCCGCGCTGGCCAGCGCTTCTTCGTAATCGGCATGGTGGTACTGCACGTTCTCGACCTGCGGATGGACCTGCTCGGCTTCCTCGATCTGCGACTCGGTGCGGATCTCGACGGTCATCAGCAGCCGCGTGACTTCGTTGCGAAT
>CAZTWA010000214.1:0-3241 GCA_964617225.1 uncultured Methyloversatilis sp. | reverse complement strand
CCATCTGCTCGAGGGTGTGGAAGATCTTGGCGCCGGGCATCCAGTCGTCGCGGAACACCGCCGGCACGCGGCGTACCTGCGCATCCTTGGGCAGCTTTTTCAGCCAGGATTCAAGTGCCGGTTCGAGTTGAAAACAATGTGGGCAGCGGTACCAGAAAAACTCCAGCACTTCGATCTTGTTGCCGGTGGCGACAGCCTGGGGATTTTTCAGGCGCTCGTAGTCGTGACCTTCGAAGGCGTCGGGCGAGGCCGCGGCGGCCAGGGAAAAAGAAAAAGTAGCGGCGGCAACGAAGGCCAGGGCTCGCTTCAACATCAAGGCATCTCCTGAGAGGGGTGAATTTCTTTGACAAGGACCGCGGGAATATTGTTCTGGGCCAGCACGCCGCGGGTGCGCTCGACTTCATCCATTCCTGCCAGCGGTCCGATGCGGACGCGATGGAAAATACCCTTGTCCGCCACGTCGGTGGTCTGGATGCTGGCCTCGATGCCGAGCAAGGCGAGCGAGGCCTTGAGGTTGTCGGCATCGGCCGGGCTCTGGAAGGCGCCGGCCTGCAGGTAGAGCAGCGGCGCGCTGGAGGCGGCCGGGGCAGGCGGGAGCACCGGCTGCGGTTCGCCGGGAAGCACCTTGTAGAAATCGAAACTGGGAGCGGCTTCCGGCGTGGGTGGAAGGTCCGGCGTCGAAGGCTTGGCCGGACCCGGAGCGGTGGGCGGGGAGTCGACCGACTTGAAAGGATTGCTGCCCATCACCCAGACGGCTACCGCCACCGCCAGCACCAGGCCGACGATGAGGCCGATCATGACACCGGTAAAAATGGAATTGCCGCCTGAGCGGTTGCGCGACGAAGACTTGGCCATGGCTACATTTTCTCCGGGGCGGATACGCCGAGCAAGGCCAGGCCGTTGACGATCGCAATCCGCGTGGCGTCGGCCAGCGCCAGGCGGGCGAGCTTCGGCGCTTCGTCTTCGACCAGGAACTTCTCGGCGTTGTACCAGGCGTGGAAATCGCCCGCGAGGCTCTGCAGGTAATGCACGATCAGGTGCGGCGCCAGTTCGCGCGCGGCGGCGACGACTACTTCCGGATATTCGGCCAGGCGCTGCATCAGCGCCAGTTCGTGCGGCGCGGTCAGGGGCGCGAGGTCGGCGCCGTCGAGGTCGTCGGACATGCCGCCCCATTCCTCGAACACGCGGCAGATGCGCGCGTGCGCGTACTGCACGTAGTACACCGGGTTGTCGGTGTTCTTGGCGACCGCGAGGTCGACGTCGAAGATGTACTCGGTGTCGGCCTTGCGCGAGAGCAGGAAGAAGCGCACCGCGTCCTTGCTGGTCCACTCGATGAGGTCGCGCAGGGTGACGTAGCTGCCGGCGCGCTTGGAGATCTTCACCTCCTCGCCGCCGCGCATGACACGCACCATGGTGTGCAGCAGATAGTCGGGATAGCCTTCAGGGATGCCGACGTTCGCCGCCTGCAGGCCGGCGCGCACGCGGGCGATGGTGCCGTGGTGGTCGGTGCCCTGGATGTTGATCGCGCGCTCGAAGCCGCGCTCCCACTTGGCGATGTGATAGGCGACGTCGGGCACGAAATAGGTGTAGGTGCCGTCGGACTTCTTCATCACGCGGTCCTTGTCGTCGCCGTAGTCGGTGGTCCTGAGCCACAGCGCGCCGTCCTGCTCGTAGGTCTTGCCGGCATCGACGAGCTTCTGCACCGTCGCCTCGACGCGCCCGTCGGTGTACAGGCTCGACTCCAGATAATAGTGGTCGAAGCGCACCGCGAAGGCCTTGAGGTCGAGGTCCTGCTCGTGGCGCAGGTAGGCCACCGCGAACTGCCGGATCGAGTCGAGATCGTCGACGTTGCCCGAGGCGGTGTATTCGCGATCGTCCGACTTGACGGTTTTCCTGGCCAGGAAATCGCCCGCGATATCGGCGATGTACTCGCCGTTGTAGGCGGCCTCGGGCCATTCCGCGTCGCCCGGCTTGTAGCCGCGGGCGCGCGCCTGCACGCTGTTTGCCAATGTCGCGATCTGCACGCCGGCGTCGTTGTAGTAGAACTCGCGATGGACGTCCCAGCCCTGCGCCGCGTAGAGGTTGCAGATCGCGTCGCCGAGCGCCGCCTGCCGGCCGTGGCCGACGTGCAGCGGACCGGTCGGGTTGGCCGAAACGAACTCGACCAGCACCTTGTGGCCAAGGCCGGCGTCGCCGCAGCCGAACCGCGCGCCAGCCGAACGAATCTGCGGGACGATGCCGTGCCAGGCTGCGGGGGTCAGGTGGAAATTGATGAAACCGGCGCCAGCGATTTCAGCCCCGGCGATCAGCGGCGAAGCGGGGAGTTCGGTGAGGATCCGTTGCGCCAGCTCGCGCGGATTGCGTTTCAGCGGCCGCGCCAGCTGCATCGCGGCATTGCTGGAATAGTCGCCGTGGGCGGGATTTTTCGGGCGCTCGAGTTCGAGGCTGACCGCTGCATCGGGGGCGACGATCTCGAGTGCCTTGCCGAGCAGCAGGGCAATTTGGTCTTTCAAGGCGTGAGTTTTGGGCATGTTTATGAGGAGGACGGCTCGACTCGCGCCCCTGTCCTGAGCCCGGTCGAAGGGCTCATTGCTGAAAATGGGAAGAGCGCGATTATAAGCGCCGCGTCCGGCGCATCAAAACACCAGCGGGTCGACATCCAGCGACCAGCGCGCTACTCGCGGCCGGATGGTTTCGAGTTGTCCGCGCCAGGCCGCGACGAAACCCTGCAGCGCCTGACGCGATGCGGACTGGATCAGCAGCTGCGCCCGCTCCAGGTTGGCGACACGGGCCATCGGCGCCGGTACCGGCGTGAACAGGCTGACCTCCGCATATTCCGGCGCGAGACGTGCGGCCCGTCGCAGGAAATCCAGCGCCGCCTCCATCTTCGGCGCTTCGGCTCGCAGCAGCACCTGACGGGAGTAGGGGGGCAAATCGAGCTGGCGGCGCTCGGCCAGCAGCACGCGTGCATAGCCGGCGTAATCGTGACGCTGCAGGAAACGGAACAGCGGATGTTCCGGAAAGGCGGTCTGGATCAGTACCCGGCCCGGCTTGTCGGCGCGGCCGGCGCGGCCGGCTACCTGCATCAGTTGCGCGAACAGGCGTTCGGTGGCGCGAAAATCGGGGCTGTAGAGCGCGCCGTCGGTGTCGAGGATCAGCGCCAGCGTCATGTTGGGAAAGTCGTGGCCCTTGGCCAGCATCTGGGTGCCGACCAGGATGTCGATCTCGCCGCCGTGCACGG
>CAZTWA010000213.1:0-3287 GCA_964617225.1 uncultured Methyloversatilis sp. | reverse complement strand
ATCGGCTTCCTGATCATCGCCAACATCCTGCTGCTGCTGGCCGGCAATTTCATGGAACCGTCTTCGATCGTGCTGATCCTGGCGCCGATCCTGTTCCCGATCGCCATGAAGCTGGGTATCGACCCGGTGCATTTCGGCATCATCATGGTGGTGAACATGGAGGTGGGCATGTGCCATCCGCCGGTGGGCCTCAACCTTTACGTCTCGTCGGGCATCACCAAGATGGGCATCACCGAGCTGACCATCGCGGTCTGGCCCTGGTTGCTGACCATGCTGGTGTTCCTGCTCATCGTTACCTACTGGCCGCCGCTCTCCATCTGGCTGCCGAAGACACTCGGCATGATCAGTTAGAAAACCGCCATCCTCCACCCCCTTCCTCGCGGAAGGGGCAACGGGGGGCAGTCCCCGACAGCAGCCCGGCCCTTTGCGCGGCCGGGCTTTTTTGTTGGTGGCGAGGGGGAGGGCAGGGGCATTCTGCGATAAAATCTCCGGTCCTTTGTTTTGCTTATCAATCTGTTGGAGAAAAGAATGTCCGTCGAACGTACCCTGTCGATCATCAAACCCGATGCCGTGGCCAAGAACGTGATCGGCAAGATCTATTCCCGCTTCGAGACCAACGGCCTCAAGATCGTCGCCTCGCGCATGGCCTGGCTGTCGGAGCGCGAGGCCGGCGGCTTCTACGCCGTGCACAAGGAGCGCCCCTTCTTCAAGGATCTCGTCCAGTTCATGACCTCCGGCCCGGTGATGATCCAGGTCCTCGAGGGTGAGAACGCCATCACCAAAAACCGCGACCTGATGGGCGCCACCGACCCGAAGAAGGCCGAGAAGGGCACGATCCGTGCTGACTTCGCCGAAAGCATCGACGCCAATGCCGTGCATGGCTCCGACGGTCCTGAGACCGCCAAGGTCGAGATCGCCTATTTCTTCCCCGAGCTCAACGTATTCGCCGGTCGCTGATCGCGCCGTGATCAACCTGCTCGATTTCGATGTCGATAGCCTGACGGCCTGGTTCGCGCAGCTGGGCGAAAAGCCCTTCCGCGCGCGCCAGGTGCTGCGCTGGATGCACCGCTTCGGTGCCGACGATTTCGGGCAGATGACCGACGTGGCCAAGTCGCTGCGTGCGAAGTTGGCGGAGATGGCCGAAATCCGCGGTCCCGTTCCGTTGCGCGACACTACGGCAGCCGATGGGACGCGCAAGTGCTTGCTGGACGTCGATAATGGAAAAAATGCGGGAAATGCCGTCGAGACGGTGTTTATCCCGGAAGCCAATCGCGGCACCCTGTGCATTTCCTCGCAGGTCGGCTGCGCGCTCGAGTGCTCGTTCTGCTCGACCGGCAAGCAGGGCTTCAACCGCAACCTGACGACGGCCGAGATCATCGGCCAGCTTTGGCACGCCAACCGCATGCTCGGCGCCATCAGGCAGCCCGGCGTGGATGACAGCGGCGAACGCGTCATCAGCAATGTCGTGCTGATGGGCATGGGCGAACCGCTGGCCAACTACGACAACGTCGTCGCTGCGCTCAAGCTGATGCTCGACGACAACGCCTACGGCCTGTCGCGGCGGCGCGTCACCGTCTCCACCGCCGGCATGGTACCGGCCATGGATCGCTTGCGCATGGAGGTGCCGGTGGCCCTGGCGGTGTCGCTGCATGCGCCGACCGATGCACTGCGCGACGAACTCGTGCCGCTCAACCGCAAATATCCGCTCGCCGATCTGATGGCGGCCTGTCGCCGCTATCTGGAGAATGCGCCGCGCGATTTCATTACCTTCGAATACGTGCTGCTGGCCGGTATCAACGACAGTGACGCGGATGCCCGGGCCTTGCTGAAGCTGGTGGACAAGGTGCCGTGCAAGTTCAACCTGATTCCCTTCAATCCTTTCCCTGGCTCGGACTACCGCCGGCCGGCGGCAGAGCGCGTGCGGCGCTTCCAGGAGATCCTGATGCAGGCCGATATCGTCGCGACCGTGCGCAAGACGCGCGGCGATGACATCGATGCGGCCTGTGGGCAGTTGGCAGGACAGGTGCTTGACAAGACAAAACGCGGGAGGGTGAAGCTGCATCCCGTGGCGCGCAAGGACGTGAACATTTCACAGGAGGCATTGACTTGACCCCAGCCCGGTGGCCTTTTCTGGCGATGGTTTCGACGCTGCTGTTGGCCGGTTGTGCCGGCACCGCGGGAGCGCCCAAGCAGGAACCGCTCCCCAACCTCGAGCAAGCGATTCAGACGCCCGTAGTTGCCGATGACCGTGAGCGGGCGAAGGTGCATACCGATCTGGGCCTCGCCTACCTGCGCGATGGCAAGTACGAAATCGCGTTCAACGAGGCCCGAATTGCCCTCGAGGCCTTGAGCAGTTATGCCCCCGCGCACAACCTGAAGGCGCTGCTGCATATGACCCTGGGACAGAACGAGCAGGCGGAGTCGTCGTTCCGCCAGGCCGTGAACTACGCGCCGAACAATCCCGAAATCAGCAACAATTTCGGCTGGTTCCTGTGCCAGACCGGCAAGGTCAAGGAGTCGTTCCCCTACTTCAGTCAGGTGCTGCGCAACCCGCTGTACAAGACGCCGTCCAAGGTGTTGCACAACATGGGCGTGTGCGCCTTGCTCGACAAGGATGATGCGGCCGGCGAGTCCTATCTGTTCCGTTCGCTGAAGCTCGACCCGAACAATCTGCGGGCGTATTACCTGCTGGCCGATGTCGAATATCGCCGCGGGCGCTTCGACGATGCGCGCGACTGGCTCAAGAAGCTGCATGCGCGGATCGATCCCACGGCCGAAACGGTCTGGCTTGCGTTGCGCATCGACCGCAAGCTGGGTGACCGGCGCAGCGAGGCGGCCAACATGGGTGTCCTGCGCGGCAAGTTCCGTGATTCGCCCGAGTATGTGTTGATGATGCGCGGAGAGTTCGATTGAGCGAAACCGATTCGATGCCGCCTGAGGTCGCCAGCGCAGCGCCCGAGTCCGTCGTAGATGCCCAGCCGATCGGCGGGCAGTTGCGGGCGGCGCGGGAGGCCGCCCATTTGTCGGTGGATGAGGTGGCCAGCGCGCTGAAATTCAGCCCGCGCCAGATCGAGGCGCTCGAGGCGGACGATTTTGCATCGCTTCCCGGCAGCACGATCGTGCGCGGCTTCATTCGCAACTATGCCCGCTTCCTGAAGGTCGACCCCGAAGGCCTGCTCCGGCAGCTCGAAGCCGTCATGCCCAGCGTGCCCCTCGATGTCCGGCCGCCGGACAACATGGGCATCGCCAGCCAGCCGCGGGGCCTGCGAGAGTTTTCCCCTGTCGTG
>CAZTWA010000212.1:0-3367 GCA_964617225.1 uncultured Methyloversatilis sp. | reverse complement strand
TGATGATCGACAACTACGACTCCTTCACCTACAACCTCGTGCAGTATTTCGGCGAATTGGGCCAGGACGTGCGCGTGTTCCGCAACGACGCGATCACGCTCAAGGAGATCGCGGCGATGGCGCCGGACTACCTCGTCATTTCCCCCGGCCCCTGCTCGCCGAAAGAGGCAGGCATTTCGGTGGCCGCCATCCAGGAGTTCGCCGGCAAGCTGCCCATCCTCGGCGTCTGCCTCGGCCACCAAAGCATCGGCTACGCCTTCGGCGGCGAGATCGTGCATGCGAAGCAGCTCATGCACGGCAAGCTCTCGCCGGTGCATCATGCCGATACCGGCATCTTCAGCGGCCTGCCGAATCCCTTCAACGCCACGCGCTACCACTCGCTGGCAATCCGCCGGGAGACCCTGCCTGACTGCCTCGAGGTCACCGCCTGGACGGACGACGGCGAGATCATGGGCGTGCGCCACAAGACGCTGGCCGTCCAGGGCGTGCAGTTCCATCCCGAATCCATCATGACCGAGCACGGCCACGCCCTGCTCGACAACTTCTTGAAAGGCCGCTGAGATGATCACTGCCCAGGAAGCGCTCCAGCGCACCATCGAACATCGCGAAATCTTCCACGACGAGATGCTGCACCTGATGCGGCTGATCATGAAGGGCGAGATCACGCCCGTGATGACCGCCGCCATCCTCACCGGCCTGCGCGTCAAGAAGGAAACCATCGGCGAGATCGCCGCCGCCGCCAGCGTGATGCGCGAGCTCTGCACCAAGGTCGAAGTGCCCGCGAACAACAATTTCGTGGACATCGTCGGCACCGGCGGCGACAGCTCGCACACCTTCAACATTTCCACCGCCTCGGCCTTCGTTGTCGCGGCCGCGGGCGGCACGGTCGCCAAGCACGGCAACCGCGGCGTGTCGTCGAAGTCGGGTAGCGCCGATGTGCTCGAAGCCCTCGGCGCAAAGATCGACCTGCAGGCGCCGCAGGTGGCAAAGTGCATTCAGGCCATCGGCATGGGCTTCATGTTCGCGCCCAACCACCATCCGGCGATGAAGAACGTCGCGCCGGTGCGCAAGGAAATGGGGGTCCGCACCATCTTCAATATCCTCGGCCCGCTGACCAACCCGGCCGGCGCGCCCAACACGCTGATGGGTGTGTTTCACCCCGACCTTGTCGGCATCCAGGTGCGCGTAATGGAACGCCTTGGCGCGAAACACGTGCTCGTCGTGCATAGCCAGGACGGCATGGACGAAATCTCGCTCGGCGCGGCCACTTACGTCGGCGAACTCAAGGACGGCAAGATCACCGAATACGAAATCCATCCCGAAGACTTCGGGCTGGCCATGGTGTCGAACCGCACGCTCAAGGTGGCCGATGCCGCCGAATCGAAGGCGATGCTGCTCGGCGCGCTGGAGAACCAGCCGGGCGCCGCACGCGAGATCATCGTCTTCAACGCCGGTGCAGCGCTCTACGCCGCCAACCTCGCGGCCGACATCGGCGCGGGCATCCACCTTGCCCGCCAGACCATCGAGAGCGGCGCGGCACGCAAGAAGGTCGACCAGTTCGTCGCCTTCACGCAGCAAGCATGAGCGACATCCTCAACAAGATCCTCGCGGTCAAACGCGAGGAAGTCGCCGCCGCGCAAGCCGCCAAACCGCTCGCCGCGATCCGCGCCGAAGCGGAGGCACAATCCGCGCCGCGCGATTTCGTCGGCGCCATTCGAAACAAAATCGGCGCGAAAGTCAGTCCTGGCGGGACGGCAGTCATTGCGGAAATCAAGAAGGCCAGCCCGTCGAAAGGCGTGATCCGGCCGGACTTCCGCCCGGCGGAAATCGCGGCCGACTACGCGCAGCACGGCGCCGCCTGCCTCTCGGTGCTCACCGACCGCCAGTTCTTCCAGGGCAGCACGGAATACCTGCAACAGGCGCGCGCCGCCTGCGCATTGCCGGTGCTGCGCAAGGACTTCATGATCGACCCCTATCAGGTCTATGAAGCGCGGGCGATGGGCGCCGACGCCATCCTGATCATCGTCGCCGCGCTCGCCGACGCGCAGATGCGCGAACTCGAAGACCTCGCCCTGTCGCTCAATATGGCGGTCCTCGTCGAAAGCCACGACGCCGGCGAACTCGACCGCGCGCTCAAGCTCAAGACGCCGCTGATGGGCATCAACAACCGCAATCTGCGGACCTTTGAAGTCAGCCTCGACACGACGCTGTCGCAACTGGCCCGCATCCCACCCGATCGCATCGTCATCACCGAATCCGGCATCCTCAATGCTGCCGATGTCGCGCTGATGAAGCAGCACCACGTCAATGCCTTCCTCGTCGGCGAAGCCTTCATGCGCGCCCCCTCCCCTGGCGCCGAACTCGCGCGGCTGTTTAGTTTGTAATCTGCCGTCTCGCCAGCGCTGACTTTCGATGACCCAGCACAGCTTCACGCTCGAGAAGGAATTCGTCGAGCTGCATACCCTTCTTAAGCTGCTCGCCCTCGCCCCCTCCGGAGGCGCCGCCAAGGCCATGATCGCCGCCGGCGCAGTCAGCGTCGATGGCCACACTGAAACCCGCAAGGCGTGCAAGATCCGTGCGGGTCAGGTGATACGGGTTGGAGAGGATGAAGTGCGCGTTTCGTAACGAGCCAGCCACGAATGCAGCTCTCGATTCAACGCGGTGTTTTAAAGTTTTTCCAGCAGCTCCTGCCGCTTCTTCTGGAACTCTTCTTCCGTAATCACGTTGTCCTTGCGCAGGGTTTGCAGATCGCGCAGTTTCTGCGCCGCATCGTTGGCGGGAGGCTGTCCCGGAGGCAACAGATCGTTATCCGTCGCGGTGGCGGCGATCAGCTTGGACTCGGTCACCCCGGCGCGTCCGGTCGCCTCATCGACCTGCTGCAGGAGGCTGCGCGCCATCCACATGCCCATCTTCACTTCCTGCCAGACGAAGTAATTCTTGCCCGCTTCGGCGGTCAGTGACAGGTTGGAAATATTCTCGGCATGTGACTCGACCGTGTACTTCCCCGGCAGAATATTCAACCGGAAATAGGTTTTTGCGGCGGTCTGGCCAATCGCCTTGCTATTGACCGTCACGGTCATCGGTATCGCACCGCCGAAATTTTCGCTGCGGTAGATGAACAAAGCGGCCCGGTTTTGCTCCGGAACGAATTCCTTCGCCTTGGCGTCCTGTTCCATGGGCGCCATGGGTACCGCTGCGCAGCCGGACACTACCAGCAGCAGAATGACGGAAATGGATGCGATGAGCTTGTTCATGGCATTGCCCCCCTTGTCGTTTTTCCCAAGACTAGACGGCTTTCAGGCACATCGCAAGGCTATCGTCGTGCCGTCCCACCAGCGCTGACTTTCAAAAACAAAGGGCCGCCCAT
>CAZTWA010000211.1:0-3391 GCA_964617225.1 uncultured Methyloversatilis sp. | reverse complement strand
ATCGATCTTGATTAGCGCCAAGGATATAGCGCGGTTTAACTGGTAGTCTGTGCCACCTTTTTTCATTGCCTGCCCATGAAATCGACCTTTCGCACCCTGCTTTCGTTGTTGATCGCTTTGGGCGTGGCCGCAGCCGCGAGCCAACCGGCAACTGCCGCGGGGACGAAGAAGAAGGCCGTCACGAGCAAGAAGGTGGCGTCCAAATCGGTTACCAAGCGGTCGCACAAGTCGGTCAAGCCGGTCGTTTATCGCGCGCCGGCTGTCGAGGACGATGGCGTGGGCGCGATCGACAACATCAAGTCCGCTGCGGTCGCGGTGATCGACCAGACCACGGGTGACGTGCTCTACGAAAAGAACGCCAGCGCCGTGGTGCCGATTGCCTCGATCACCAAGCTGATGACCGCCATGGTGGCGCTCGATGTCCAGCCGAGCCTGACCGAGACGCTGACCATCGGCGAAGCCGACGTCGACACCCTCAAGGGCACGCATTCGCGCCTGTCGGTGGGCACGCAACTCAGCCGCGAGGAAATGCTGCGGCTGGCGCTCATGTCTTCCGAGAACCGTGCCGCTTCGGCGCTTTCCCGTCATTACCCCGGTGGCCGGGCCGCCTTCATCGAGGCCATGAACGCCAAGGCGCGCATCCTCGGGCTGACCGAAACGCACTTCTCCGATGCGACCGGCCTGACGCCCGAGAACGTCTCCAGCGCGCGCGACCTCGTCAAGATGGTCAATGCCGCGCACCAGTATCCGCTGATTCGCGAGTTCTCGACTTCAGAGGAATACCAGGTGGCCGTGCGCGGCCGGCAGCAGACCTTCCGCAATACCAACGCGCTGGTCCGCAACGACGACTGGACCATCGGTCTCTCGAAGACCGGTTACATCAGCGAGGCGGGCAAGTGCCTCGTCATGCAGGCGTGGCTCGACAACAAGCCGACCATCATCGTGCTGCTGGATTCCTGGGGCCGGCTGACGCGCATCGGCGACGCGAACCGCATCAAGCGCTGGATCGAGTCGCTCGCCAGCAGCCGTCCTTCATTCCGTAGCTGATTGTTCACCGGCGTGCCGTCCCGCCAGCACTGACTTTCGGGACGTTCAGATTTTCCTGGAATAACCCAGCGCGGCCGATATTGCGTCGGCGGTCTGCCTGACCAGCGCCGCCCATTCCGGCTTGTGGCGCTCGGCGGGCGCCGACACCGACAATCCCGCGACCAGTTGCCCTGCATCGTCATGCACCGGCGCGCCGATGCAGCGCAGTCCCGGTTCGACCTCCTCGTTGTCGAAGGCCACGCCTTCGCGGCGCACTTTTTCCAGCTCGCGTTTCAGTGCCGCCAGCGACGTGATCGAATGACTGGTCATGCCCGGCAATCCGGTGTGGCGCGCGTAGGCTGCGACGGCATCGGGACGGTCCAGGGCAAGGAAAAGCTTCCCCGCGGCGGTGACATGCAGCGGTGCGCGCGCGCCGACCAGATGCACGGCACGCACCGTCGAGCGTCCGCTCGACGTGCGTTCGATGTAAACGATCTCATCGCCCTGCCGGATGCCGAGATTGACGCTCTCGCCGAGTTCGCGATGCAGCGTCTCCATCCAGGGCAGCGCGGCTTCGCGGATGTCGATGCGCACCTTGACAAGGTTGCCGAGTTCGAGAAGGCGGATGCCCAACCGGTAAGTGCCGCCGCCGAGCCGCTCGACGAAGCCCGCGTGCGCCATGGCGGCAAGAATGCGGTGGGCTGTCGAGGGGTGCAGGCCGGTTTCGATGGCCAATTGTTTCAACCCCAGCGGCGCTTCGCTATGCGAAAGGGCATCGAGCAGCATGCGCATGCGTTCGATGACCTGAATGCCTCCTCGGGAATCGGCTACTTCGGCAGGTTCCGCGGGGGGCTGGGTTTTGGCTTTGCTCATGGGCGGGCGAAGTATGCCACAATGCGAAACGCCCGCCACGATGCGGCACAAACAATAAATGACAAGTGGAGAAAGCATGCGCGTCGCGCTCTTCGTGACCTGCCTGGTGGACCTGATGCGACCCCGCGTCGGCTTCGCCGCCATCGAACTGCTCGAAGCCGCGGGTTGCGAAGTCGTTGTGCCGGCCGCGCAGACCTGCTGCGGCCAGCCGGCCTGGAACAGCGGCGACCATGCCGCAGCGGCGAAGCTCGCCAAAAAGACCATCGCCGAATTCGAGGGCTTCGACTTCGTCGTCGCGCCTTCCGGTTCCTGCGCCGATCACATCCGCACCGAGTATCCGGTCATCCTTGCCGACGAGCCGGCGTGGCAGGCGCGGGCGGTGGCCCTCGGCAGTCGCGTCTACGAACTCACCGACTTTCTCGTCAATGTGGCGAAGCTCGACAAACTGCCGGGCAACTTTGCCGGCCGCATTACCTACCACGATTCCTGCACCGGCCTGCGCAGCCTCGGCATCAAGGCGCAGCCACGCGCCTTGCTGGCCAAGCTGTCTGGCGTCGAAGTGAAGGAAATGAACGGCGCCGAGGAATGCTGCGGCTTCGGCGGTACCTTTTCGGTGAAGTTCGGCGAAGTCGCGGCGGCGATCGCCGAGCGCAAGTGCACTAACGCCTGCGCCACCCACGCGGAGGTCATCGTCGGCGGCGACCTCGGTTGCCTGCTCAATATCGAGGGCAAGCTGCGGCGGATGGGCGACGAGAAGACCCGCGTGCTGCACGTCGCCGAAGTGCTCACGGCAAAGGACTGACGATGGACTCCCGCGCCCGCCACTTCAAGGCCAACAGCGAGGCCGCTCTCGCGAACCCGGTCCTGCAGGCCAACATGAAGATGGCCAAGGGCAAGTTCGTCGACAAGCGCGCCATCTCTATCAAGGAAATCGACGACTTCGAGGGCACGCGCGAGGCCGCGAAGGCGGTGCGCAACAAGGTCATCGAAAACCTCGACCTCTGGCTCGAGAAGTTCGAGGAAACCGCCACCGCGCGCGGCGCCACGGTACTCTGGGCGAAGGATGGCGCCGAGATCTGCCGCCACGTCGTCGATATCGGCCGCAAGCATGGCATCCAGAAGGCGGTCAAGTCGAAGTCGATGCTTTCCGAAGAAGCCGGCCTGAATCTCGCGCTCGAAGCCGCGGGCATCCAGCCGGTGGAGACCGACCTCGGCGAGTACATCCTGCAGATCAACGACAACGAGCCGCCGTCGCACATCATCGCGCCGGTGATCCACAAGAGCCTCGACGAAGTCGCCGATCTCTTCCACAGCACGCACAAGACACCGCGCAAGACCGAGATCCCGGCGCTGACGCGCGAGGCGCGCGAGGTGCTGCGCTCACACTTCCTGACCGCCGACATGGGCATCTCGGGCGGCAACTTCCTCGTTGCCGAAACCGGCTCGGTGGCGCTGGTCACCAACGAGGGCAACGGCCGCATGGTGACGACGC
>CAZTWA010000210.1:0-3403 GCA_964617225.1 uncultured Methyloversatilis sp. | reverse complement strand
GCCGACCAACCACCTCGACCTCGATGCCGTGCTCTGGCTCGAGGGCTGGCTCAAGGCTTTTCCCGGCACACTGATCATGATCTCGCACGATCGCGATTTCCTCGATGCCGTGGTGGGCCAGATTGTGCACATCGAGGCCGGCGGCATGAAGCTCTATTCGGGCAACTACTCGACCTTCGAACGCACGCGTGCCGAGCGACTGGCCCTGCAGCAGGCGATGCACGACAAGCAGCAACGTGAGGTCGCCCACCTGCATGCCTACATCGACCGCTTCCGCGCCAAGGCGAGCAAGGCGCGCCAGGCGCAGAGCCGCCTCAAGGCACTGGAGCGGATGGAGCTGATCAGCGCGGCACACGTCGATGCGCCCTTCACCTTTTCGTTCCGCGAGCCGGAGGGATTCTCCGATCCGCTGTTGCAGATCGAGGATGCAGCAGTCGGCTATGGGGAGACGGCACTGCTTTCCGGGATCAAGCTCACGCTGCGGCCCGGTAGCCGCATTGGCCTGCTGGGCCGCAATGGCGCCGGCAAGTCGACGCTGGTCAAGCTGCTCGCCGGTGCAAAGTCAGCGCTGGCAGGACGGCGACTGGAAGGGCGGCATCTCAAGATCGGCTACTTTGCCCAGCACCAGATGGAATTGCTGCGCCCCGACGAGAGCGCGCTGCAGCATCTCGTCCGGCAGGAGCCGCAAACCCGGGAACAGGAGCTGCGCGACTACCTCGGCGGTTTCGACTTCCGCGGTGCGATGGCCGACGCACCCTGCGGCAATTTCTCCGGCGGCGAGAAGGCGCGGCTGGCGCTCGCGCTGATGATCCGCACGCGCCCGAACCTGCTGTTACTCGACGAGCCGACCAACCACCTCGACCTCGAAATGCGCGAGGCGCTGACACTGGCGTTGCAGGAAACCGAAGCCGCCGTGGTGCTGGTTTCGCACGACCGCCACCTGCTGCGTACGACGGTCGATGAACTCTGGCTGGTTGCCGATGGTCGTGCGCAGCCCTTCGATGGCGATCTCGACGACTACGCCGACTGGCTCGCGCAGCGGCGTGCCACCGCGAAGCCGGTCGCGCAGGCGCAGGGTGCGCCGCCCCAGCAACGCCAGCAGCGCATCGAGGATCGCGCCGCGAAAAAATCGGCATTGGCCGAGCGCCGCAAGCTGGAGAAGGAAATCGAGAAACTGGAGCAGCAACTCGCCGGCTGGCAGCAGGAGCAAGCCGCGGTGGAAACGCAGCTGGCCGACCCCGATCTGTATGCGGGAAACGCCCGCGCGCGGATCGATCCGCTGCAACTGCGCCAGGCCGAACTCGCCGCCGCCATCGAAGCCGGCGAGACGCGCTGGCTGGAGATCCACGAGCAGCTTGAGGGCAGAGGCGCAGAGTAGAATTGCGCCTTTCTTTTCCGGGAGCTCGCCGTGCAACTCGTCTGTCTCGACCTCGAAGGGGTGCTCGTCCCCGAGATCTGGATCGAATTCGCCGAGCGGACCGGCATTCCCGAACTGCGGCGCACGACGCGCGACGAGCCCGACTACGATGTGCTGATGCGCTACCGGCTGGACTTGCTGAAGCAGCACCGGCTCGGCTTGCCGGATATCCAGCAGGTCATCGCCGACATGGGGCCGATGGCGGGCGCCAAGGATTTTCTCGATGCCCTGCGACGCGACTATCAGGTCGTCATCCTCTCCGACACGTTCTACGAATTCGCCATGCCGCTGATGGGCCAGCTCGGCTTCCCGACGCTGTTCTGCCACAAGATGGAAGCGGATGCCGAGGGCTGGGTGGTCAATTACCACCTGCGCATGCCGAACCAGAAGAAGGAGTCGGTGCGACGCTTCAAGGAAATCAACTTCAAGGTCATCGCCGCCGGCGACTCCTACAACGACACGGCGATGCTCGCCGAGGCGCATGCGGGCATCCTGTTCCATCCGCCGCAGAACGTCATCGACGAGTTCCCGCAGTTCCCGGTGACGATGAATTACGCCGAACTGCGCCGCGAAATCGATAAAGCTTCGGCGCGCATCTGACATGCATCGCGACCGCTTCTACACCCTGGCTGCCTCTTGTCCCGACCGCACCGGCATCATCGCGCGCGTCACCGGCTTCATCGCCGAGCATCGCGGTTGGATCCTCGAATCGAGCTTCCATGCGGACCAGGGTGACGACAAGTCCCCGGCGCGCTATTTCATGCGGCTGGAGATCCGGGCCGATTCGCTGCCCTTCATGCTCACCGAGTTTCGCGAGCGCTTCCGACCGATTGCCACCGAACTGGAAATGGACTGGAAGATCACCGACAGCGCCGTGAAGAAGCGCGTCGTGGTGCTCGTCAGCAAGCAGGAGCACTGCCTCTACGACCTGCTGGCACGCTGGCAGTCGAAGGAACTCGACATCGAGATTCCCTGCGTCATTTCCAACCACGACAGCTTCAAGGGCTTCGTCGAGTGGCATGGCATCCCGTTCCACCACGTGCCGGTGACGGCCGACAACAAGCCGCAGGCCACCGCGGAGATGCGCCGGCTCTACGACGAGTCGCGCGGCGACACGATGGTTCTGGCGCGCTACATGCAAATCCTGTCGCCAGAGCTTTGCGCCGCTTACCCGGGGCAGATCCTCAACATCCACCACAGCTTCCTGCCCAGCTTCGTCGGCGCCAAGCCTTACCATCAGGCCTATCAGCGCGGCGTCAAACTGATTGGCGCGACCTGTCACTACGTGACTTCGGAACTCGATCAGGGGCCAATCATCGAGCAGGACGTGATCCGCATCGACCACTCCGATTCGCCCGACGACATGGTGCGCTACGGCAAGGACATCGAGAAGACCGTCCTTGCGCGCGGCCTGCGCTACCACCTCGAGGATCGCGTCCTCGTGCACGGCAACAAAACCGTCGTCTTCCGCTGAATAAAAAACGGGCACCATTTCTGGTGCCCGAATCCACTTTGGAGCGGAGGGAGGATCGTAAAGGATTCTTAGTAGTGGTAGGCGCTTTCGCCGTGGGCCGTGATGTCGAGGCCTTCGCGCTCTTCGTCTTCCGGCACGCGCAGCCCGACGACCACATCGACGATCTTGTAGCAGATGAAGGCGACGATGCCCGACCACACGATGACCGTGCCGACGCCCCAGAGCTGGCTGATCACCTGCGCGGTCATGTCATACTCGCCGACGGCGTTGGCGACGTAGTCATACACGCCGGTGCCGCCGAGGGCCGGGGAGGCGAACACGCCGGTCAGGACTGAGCCGAGGATGCCGCCGACGCCATGCACGCCGAACACGTCGAGTGCGTCGTCCGCGCCGAGCAGCTTCTTCAGGCCATTCACGCCCCAGAAGCAGACCACACCGGCGAGCAGGCCGATGATGATCCCGCCCATCGGGCCGACGAAGCCGCAGGCCGGGGTGATCGCGACGAGGCCGGC
>CAZTWA010000209.1:1569-3404 GCA_964617225.1 uncultured Methyloversatilis sp. | reverse complement strand
CTGTTCCGCTCGATCGGCTTCGAGGTCGCCGACGGTCCCGAGATCGAGACCGACTGGCACAACTTCACCGCATTGAACACGCCCGAGAATCACCCGGCGCGCTCGATGCATGACACGTTCTATCTGCTGGACACAGAGGAACGTGGGGGCAAGGTGCGCGAGGACGTGCTGCTGCGCACGCATACCAGCCCGGTGCAGATCCGCACGATGCTGGCCCACGTCGAGAAGTACAAGCAACTCGCGCACATGCCCGAGATTCGGGTCATCTGTCCCGGCCGCGTTTATCGCGTCGATTCGGATGCCACGCACTCGCCGATGTTCCATCAGGTCGAGGGCCTCTGGGTGGGCGAGAACGTCAGCTTCGCCGACCTCAAGGGCGTGGTGGCCGACTTCCTGCGCCGCTTCTTCGAGAGCGACGATTTGAAGGTGCGCTTCCGCCCCTCGTTCTTCCCCTTCACCGAACCATCCGCCGAGATCGATGTCGCCTTCATGTCTGGCCCGATGGAAGGCCGCTGGCTCGAGATCGCCGGCTGCGGCATGGTCCACCCGAACGTGCTGCGCTTCGGCGGTGTCGACCCGGAGCGCTACACCGGCTTCGCCTTCGGCATGGGGCCGGATCGCCTGACCATGCTGCGTTACGGCATCAACGACTTGCGCCTGTTCTTCGACGGCGACCTGCGTTTCCTTTCCCAATTCCAATAAGCCAAGATGCAATTTCCCGAATCCTGGCTACGCGCCCTCGTCAATCCGCCGCTCTCCACGGGGGAGTTGTGCCACCTGCTGACCATGGCCGGCCTCGAAGTCGAAGAGTGCCGTCCCGCCAGCGCTGACTTTAACAATGTCGTCGTCGCACGCATCCTCACCGCTGAAAAGCATCCCGACGCCGACAAGCTCAAGCTCTGCTCGGTCGATACCGGCCGGCATGGCGTCCTCCAGATTGTCTGTGGCGCACCGAATGCCGCGACCGGCCTGGTCGTGCCGTGCGCGCTGGTCGGCGCCCAGTTACCGGGCATCGAGATCAAGAAGGCCAAGGTGCGCGGCGTCGAGAGCTTCGGCATGCTGTGCTCAGCCCGCGAGCTGGGCCTCTCGGAAGACCACGGCGGCCTGCTGCCGTTGCCTGACGACGCGCCGCTTGGCCTGAGCATCCGCGAGTACCTGAACCTCGACGACAACCTGATTACGCTGAAGCTCACGCCGAACCGTGCCGACTGCCTGTCGCTGACCGGTATCGCGCGCGAAGTGGCCGCCTTGACCAGCGCGCCGCTGACGCTGCCAGTGATCGAGCCGGTCGCCGCCGTGCATGAGGAAACGCGTGGCGTCATCCTCGACGCACCGGCCGCCTGTCCACGCTACTGTGGCCGCATCGTGCGTGGCGTGAATGCGAAGGCAGCCACGCCCGACTGGATGAAGCAGCGCATCGAGCGCTGCGGCGTGCGTGCCATCTCGGCGCTCGTCGATGTCACCAACTACGTGATGCTCGAGCTGGGCCAGCCGCTGCACGCCTTCGACGACGCGCAGCTTGCGGGTGCGATCCATGTGCGCCTGCCCAAGGCGGGCGAGCAGCTGCTGCTGCTCAACGAGCAAACCGTCACGCCGACGGCCGGGACCGCGCTGATCGCCGACGAAGCCCAGGGTGGCCGGGCGCTGGCGCTGGCCGGCATCATGGGCGGCGAGCATTCGGGGATCGCCGATGCGACGACTGATTTGTTCCTTGAAAGCGCCTTCTTCGCGCCTGATGCCATTGCCGGCAAGGCGCGTGCGCTGGGCTTCTCGTCCGATGCGTCGTATCGCTACGAACGCGGCGTCGACTTCGAACTGCAGCGCCGCGCCATCGA
>CAZTWA010000209.1:0-1469 GCA_964617225.1 uncultured Methyloversatilis sp. | reverse complement strand
TTCGACATCGCGATCGAAGAAGACCTGATCGAGGAGATCGCACGGCTGCATGGCTATGACAACATTCCCGCACCGCCGCCCACGGCGCGCTGCGAGATGCTGCCCTTGCCCGAAGCGCGGCGCAACCCGATGCAGGTGCGCCACCTGCTCGCCGAGCGCGGTTTCCATGAAGTCGTGAACTACAGCTTCGTCGAAGCCGGCTGGGAAGCCGATTTCTGCGGCAACGTGAATCCCGTGCAGCTCGCCAACCCGATTGCCAGCCAGATGGGCGTGATGCGCAGCAGCCTGATCGGTGGCCTGGTCGGCTCGCTGGTCGGCAACCTCAAGCGTCAGAACGACCGCGTGCGTGTGTTCGAACTGGGGCGCTGCTTCATCCAGGAGGCCACGCAAGACACGGGCTATCGCCAGCCGTTGCGCGTTGCTGCGCTGGCCGCCGGCCCCGCGCTGCCCGAGCAGTGGGGCGTGCCTGCGCGCGATGCCGATTTCTACGACCTCAAGGGCGATCTGGAAGCCCTGTTCGCGCCGCGCAGCCTGCGCTTCGAGCGGATTGGGAACGCCGGCCATCCGGCCCTGCATCCGGGCCGCAGCGCCCGCGTGCTGCTCGAGGGCAACGCGATCGGCGTGATCGGCGAGCTGCATCCGCGCTGGAAACAGAAATACGAATTGTCTGCGCCGGCTGTGGTGTTCGAGATCGATCTCGCCCCGCTGCTGGCCACGCCCATGCCGGCTTATGCGGAGGTTTCGCGCTTCCCGGCCGTGGTGCGCGACATCGCGCTGGTCGTGCCGCAGCACTGTGAAGTCGGTGCGCTGCAGGCGGCGTTGCACGCTGCAGCCCCGGCGTATGTGCGCGAAATACAACTGTTCGATGTCTATCAGGGCAAGGGGATCGCGGCGGATTGCAAGAGCCTTGCGTTCCGTGTCGCGATGCAAGATACTCGCAAGACTTTGGCGGACGCCGATGCCGACGCCGCGATGGCCAGCCTGCTGGCCGCCGCGCAAGCGGGCTTCGGCGCGCAGTTGCGCCAATGACGGCGATGCTGAGGGGAGCAAACAACAAGATGACAATGACAAAAGCGGAACTGGCCGATCTCCTGTTCGAAAAGGTCGGCCTCAACAAGCGCGAAGCCAAGGACATGGTCGAAGCCTTCTTCGAGGAAGTGCGCACCGCGCTGGAAAAAGGCGATAGCGTGAAGCTCTCGGGTTTTGGCAACTTCCAGTTGCGCGACAAGCCGCAGCGGCCCGGCCGCAATCCCAAGACCGGCGAAGAAATCCCGATTACCGCACGCCGTGTCGTCACCTTCCATGCGAGCCACAAGCTGAAGTCGACCGTCGAGGCGACGGCCCATGACAACGCCCAGCCCGGCTAAGCACGACCTCCCGCCGATCCCGGCGAAGCGCTACTTCACCATCGGCGAAGTCAGCGAACTGTGCGGCGTCAAGCCGCACGTGCTGCGCTACTGGGAACAGGA
>CAZTWA010000208.1:0-3407 GCA_964617225.1 uncultured Methyloversatilis sp. | reverse complement strand
TATTCCGCGGCGGGCGGTTCCGGCACGCGGCTGGCGAGCACCTTGTCGACGCGCTTGCCATCCAGATCGACGACCTCGAAACGCCAGTTTTCCCATTCGGCCATATCGCCGGTCTGGGGCAGGCGTCCGAGCAGCCACATGACCAGCCCGCTGAGGGTGTGATAGCGCCCCTTGTCCTCTTCCGGCACGGATTTCAGGTCCAGCCGGTCCTTGAGTTCCGGCACGGGAATCAGGCCGTCAAGCAGCCACGAACCGTCGGCGCGCTGCACCGCCCAGGCGTCTTCCTGGCTGCGCGGGCTGAATTCGCCCGTCACCGCTTCGAGCACGTCCTGCAGCGTCACCAGCCCCTGCACTTCGCCGTACTCGTCGACGACGATCACCATCTGCGTGGATGAGGCGCGGAAATGTTCCAGCAGGTCCATGCCGGTCAGGGATTCTGGCACGAAGACGGCGGGCACCATGAGTGCTTCGAGATCGATCGATTTGTTCTTGAGCGACTGGATGAACAACTGTTTGGCGCCGATCGTGCCAAGTACTTCGTGCAGCCCACCCCGACACACAATAAAACGCGAATGGTCGGATTCGGCCACCCGCTTGAGGTTGGTGTCGAGCGGCAGGGCGACGTCGAGGTAAACGATGTCTGAGCGGGGGATCATCAACGAGCCGACCTGGCGGTCATCGAGGCGGAAGACATTGCGCACCATTTCGCGCTCTTGTTCCTCGATGATGCCGGCTTCCGAACCCTCTTCCAGCATCGCATGGATCTCTTCCTCGGTCACACCGGGGGCTACGTGCTTGTGGAGTCCCAGCAGGCGCAGGATCGCGTCGGTCGAGAAGCTCAGGAAAAACACGAAAGGCCGCGTCACCACCGCCAGGGCCTGCATGGGTCGCGCGACGAGCCGCGCCACGACTTCCGGATTCGACTGCCCCAGGCGCTTGGGCACCAGTTCGCCGATGACGATGGAGAAGTAGGTGATGGTCACCACGACGATCACGATCGCAAGGATTTCGCTGATCTCCCCGTCCAGGCCGAGGCCTGTCAAGCGTGCGGCCAGCGGCGCCGCGAACACGGCCTGGCCCACGATGCCGCTGAGGACCCCGATCGAGGTGATGCCGATCTGGACGGTCGACAGGAAGCGCGTCGGGTTGTCATGCAGGGTGACGGCGACCGCGGCGCCGCCATCTCCCTCCTCCGCAAACCGTGCCAGCCGGGCGCGACGAGCGGTGACGAGCGCGATTTCGGACATGGCGAACGCACCGTTCAACAAGATCAGCACGACCAAAAGCATAAGTTCCATGATGGCAGCAGCGAATTGCGCCGAAGCGCGACCCCTGCATCATACCGTGCCCTATGTGCATGAAATGATTGAAAGTCAGCGCTGGCGGGACGGCACAAAAAAACGGCGCGACCGCAGTCGCGCCGAATCCTTGGGAGGAGACAGAAACTATTTGAGCGTCAGGACGAACTGCACCAGCGTCTTGATGTCGGCATCCTTCACCGTCGCGTTGGGGGGCATGGGCACCGGTCCCCAGACATCCTTGCCACCCTTCTTCACCTTGACCAGCAGCATGGCTTCGGCATCGGCCTGCCCGCCGTATTTCTTGCCGACCTCGCGCCAGGCCGGGCCGACGAGTTTCTTGTCGAGCAGGTGGCAGGCGAGGCAGCCGTTCTTCTGGGCGATGCCCATCGCCTCGGCTTCGGTCACTGCGGAAGCCGTGCCGGCCAGCAGGCAGCCGGCGGCGGCGAACATCATTACGATTGCTTTCATGCGTTTTCCTTTCTGATCAAACGATCGGACGCGGCTTGAGGCTCATTTGCGTCAGGTTGGTCTTGTATTCCGACTCGCCCACCTTGGTCAGCGTGCCGCGGCCGAGTTTGTAGCGGTAGTTGTTGGTCATCGGATCGGGTACGGCGGAGACCACGGCATTGGCCATCGACTGCGGCGTGTTGAAGTTCGACTTGGTGATGCCCTCCTTGATCTCGTCCGAAACGACGGCGACCGCCTTGAACTTGCCGACCGTGGTCTTGATGTGGCCGTCCTTCATCAACTGGTTGAAGGTCAGGTCGGCATCGAGCACGCCTTGCGGCTGCCCGGTCTGCACATAGACCGTGTCATTGACGATCTCGACCCAGTCGCCCGATTCGATGCCACGCTTCTTGGCGTCGTTCGGATGGATGATGATGAAGTTGTCGGGCCAGCGCTGGTGCAGGTGCGGCTTGCGACGATCGTCGTAGGCGGATTGCCAGGTCTCGTTGATGCGGCCGTTGGTGACCCACAGCTCGTTCTTCTCGGCACGCGGCTTGACGGCCTCGTAGAACTGGTACCAGCCAGGGAACTTCCACGGACTCTTGAGCAGGATGGCTTTACCGGTGAAGGTGTTGAAGGCGTAGAGGAAATGCCGTTGCACTTCCGTGTCTTCCATCTCGCCCCAGTTGTTGCTCGGGTCGTGCAGGCGCTTGGTGCCGACCAGCTTGCCGTCGCGCACGCGGATCGGGGTCTGGATGCCGGTGGTGCCCATCGTGCGCAGCAGTTCGTGGCCCTTGACACCCATTTCCTTGGCCTTGGCGACCAGCGGCTGGTAGTTGAGCACGCCGCCACGACCGAAGCGCGCCGCTTCCTCGAAGATGTCGTTGGACGACTTCCAGTTGTAGCTGCCGTCGGCCGTGTAGCCCATCTTCTCGGCGAACTTCATCACCGCCCACCAGTCGGGCTTGGCTTCGCCCGGTGCGTCGTAGAACTTGGCGTAGAGGCGCAGGCGGCGCTCGGAGTTGCAGCGCGTCAGGTCGTCCTCGCCCCAGGTGGCGGCGGGCAGCACGAAGTCGGAGAACTCGGTGCCGACCGGCTCGCACGGATAGATGTCGGAATCGACCATCACCATGCCGCCGGCGTCGACACGCTTCTTCAGCGTTTCGAAGATCGCCGCGCGATCGAGGCTGGTGATCTGGTGCGCACTGCCGCGCGTCAATTCCTTCATGCGCGCGCCGAGCGCGTCGGAGGCCATCATCGCCGCCACCCAGGTCGTACCGAATACCCAGGCGAACTTCACTTCGCCCGCCATCAGCCAGCGGTCAAGGTTGAAGCTCTTCTTGCGCCGGCCCGGATGCTTCTCGGGGTTGAGCCAGCCGGAGCCGCCGCCCGCACCCATCCAGCCGCGCTGGTGGCCGCCGCCGCGCGAGATCATGCGTCCCGGCCGGTTGCCGGCGCCGCAGATCAGACCCAGCGCCGCGAAGGACGTGGTGTTCATGTAGTTGTTGGTCCAGTAGTTGCCCTTCTCGCACATGAACGAGGCTTTCGGCGGCTGGCCATTCACGGGCTTGGCGATCCATTCGGCCGCCTTGCGGATGTCCGCTTCCGCGATGCCGGTGATCTTGCTGGCGACGTCGAGCTTGGACTCTTCCTGCGACA
>CAZTWA010000207.1:0-3497 GCA_964617225.1 uncultured Methyloversatilis sp. | reverse complement strand
TCTTGTGAGCCTGCTGACCCATAAAGTGATCGCCATCAACCAACGCGGGGTGGCGATCATGGCGATGAACCGAATCCAATTTCAACCTGGACTGTCGATGCCGGAATTTCTCAAGGGCTATGGAACCGAGACGCAGTGCGAGGAAGCGCTTGAGGCGGCTCGCTGGCCGGAAGGCTTCCATTGCCCGCGATGCGCTGGAGCAGCACATTGCGTCGTTCGTGACGGCAGACGCAAAGTCTTTCAATGCACCGCCTGCCGACATCAAGCCTCGTTGATTGCCGGCACTGTCTTTCAGGGCACGAAACTGCCGTTGACTACCTGGTTCCTGGCGATCTACCTGATCAGTCAGGCAAAGACCGGGCTGTCGGCGTTGGCGCTGCGGCGGCAACTGGGCGTGAGCTACCCCACGGCCTGGCTGATCCACCACAAGCTGATGCAGGTTATGGCCGACCGGGAGGCGCGCTATGCCCTTGAAGGGAATGTCCAAGTGGATGATGCCTATCTGGGCGGTGAGCGCACGGGGGGCAAGGTGGGGCGTGGTTCCGAGAACAAGGTGCCGTTTGTCGCTGCAGTTTCCCTGACCGAGGAGAATCGTCCTCTGCGCGTGCGCCTGACGCCGGTCTCGGGATTCACGAGCGAGGCCGTGCTGGCGTGGGCGAAGGGTAATGTCGCTCCCGGGAGCGCCGTTTTCTCTGATGGGTTGGCTTGCTTTGGTGCCGTAGTGGGCGCCGGTTGCATGCACCATCCGACAGTAATGGCCGGCCGGAAGCCCAAGGTCGTACCCGAGTTCAAGTGGATCAACACCGTCCTCGGCAATCTCAAGACCAGTCTGTCGGGTTGCTACCATGCCTTCGATTTTCCAAAGTATGCCGCGCGTTACCTTGCGGCGTTCTGCTATCGCTTCAATCGGCGCTTCGATCTGCGCACGCTTCACCAGCGCCTGCTCATCGCTGCCGTCACCGCAATTCCTCTTCCGCTGCGCTTAATTCGCGTAGCTGACGTTCGTTGCTAATCAGGTAAGCAATTGCATGTTAAGCGTGCTGGTCATCGATGAATCGCGCACCCGGGCGGGAGAAATCTGCGCCGGACTGGCGCTTGCCGGCTATCAGGTGGCCGCCATCCTGGCCGGTGCCGACAACCTGACGGCCGAGGTCGAGCGTCTGCAGCCCGACGTGATCCTGATCGATACCGAAAGTCCGAGCCGCGACACGCTGGAAAATCTGGCGGTGATGAACCAGGCCATGCCGCGTCCGGTCATCGTATTTACCCAGGAAGACGCCCAGAAACCGATGCGCGATGCGCTGAAGGCGGGCGTTTCGGCCTATGTGGTCGATGGTCTTGAGCCGAAACGGATCAAGACCATCGTCGATGTCGCCCGGGTCCGCTTCGAGGATACCCAGGCATTGCGCCGCGAACTGGACGAGGCTTCGCGGAAGCTTTCCGATCGCAAGCTGGTCGACAAGGCCAAGGGCGTGCTGATGAAAGCCCGCGGCCTCGACGAAGATGCCGCTTACCATGCCATGCGCAAGCTGGCGATGGAACGCAGCCAGCCGCTGGTCAAGGTGGCGCGCGACATCATCGACATGGCGCGGGTGTTGCTCTAAAGCAGTGCGGAAGGTTTGGGTGCTGCACTGCAACAGTGCATGCCCGAGGATGCGCCGCAAGGCTTTTCATGATTCCCAAGCCATTGAATATTCGATAGTTATTAAGGTTTAGTCCTTTTTAACCAAACTGGCACGGCCATTGCAATAGTCCTGTCAAACGTACGGCCAACGGCGGCCGGGCGGGAGTCGGGAAAAGCCGATTCACGGGACAAAGGCGTCCACCCGGGTTGCCGCATCGGCATTCAGGGTGCGACGCCATTTTTGTTTTTCGATTCGAGCAGTCAAGGAGCAGGCAATGGAAGACAAGAAACTGGCAGTCAATGGTCGGGCGGAAGGCGCTTCATCCTTTTCGCGTCGTGATTTCGTTTCAGCCGCATTGGGAGCCTCGCTGATGTCCATGGTACCCCCCGGCGTTCGCAGCGGCGCCTGGGCCGCCGGTTCGGACGCCCCCGAAAAGAAGGAAGTCCGGATCGGCTTCATTCCGCTCACCGACTGCGCTTCGGTCGTCATGGCTGCGGTCAACAAGTTCGATGAGAAGTATGGCATCAAGATCATTCCGACCAAGGAAGCGTCGTGGGCGTCGGTGCGCGACAAGCTGGTCAATGGCGAGCTGGATGCGGCGCATGTGCTGTACGGCCTGATCTACGGCGTACATATGGGCATCGGCGGGCCGAAGAAGGATATGGCCAACCTGATGACGATCAACAATAATGGTCAGGGCCTGAGCCTTTCGCGGCAGTTGGCCGACAAGGGCGCGACCGACCTGAACAGCCTGGTCGCGCTGATGAAGAAGGAGCCGCGCGATTACACCTTCGCGCAGACATTCCCGACCGGCACGCACGCGATGTGGTTGTATTACTGGCTGGCCTCGGCCGGTGTCAATCCGCTGCGCGACGTTAAGAGCGTGGTCGTGCCGCCGCCGCAGATGGTGGCCAACGCACGGGTCGGCAACATGGACGGCTTTTCGGTCGGCGAGCCGTGGAATCATCGCGGGATCATGGATGGGGTGTCGATCCATGCCGCTAGCTCGCAGGATGTCTGGAAGGATCATCCGGAAAAGATTCTCGCGACAACCGCCGAGTTCGCCAAAAACAACCCCAACACCTGCCGCGCCATGATCATGGCGGTGCTGGAAGCCAGTCGCTGGATCGACGCCAGCAACGCGAACAAGATGCGCATGGCCGACGTGGTGGCGCAGAAGTCGTACATCAACACCAACGTCAATGTCATCAACGAGCGGATTCTCGGGCGTTACCAGAATGGCCTCGGCAAGTCCTGGGACGATCCGAACCATATGAAGTTCTTCAACGACGGTGCGGTGAATTTCCCCTACCTGTCCGACGGCATGTGGTTCATGACCCAGCACAAGCGTTGGGGGCTGCTCAAGGATCACCCGGATTATCTGGCGATGGCCAAGCAGATTAACCGCATCGACCTCTACACGGAAGCAGCGACGCAGGTGAAGGTCAATGTGCCGAAGAGCCCGATGCGCTCGTCCAAGCTGATTGACGGCGTGGTCTGGGATGGATCGAATCCGGCCAAATATGCCGACGGCTTCAAGGTCAAGGTCTGAGCCGGGGAGCGCACCATGAGCACATTGACGATAAACACTGACTTTTCGGCCGAAAAACCGGTCGACCGTAGCAAGCTCGATGCGCTACCGGTTGTGACGACCAAGGAGCCTGCCGTGGAAAAAACGCTACCGCAACCCGCCGGCATTCCACTGGCCGAGCGCTTCGGTGACGTGTTGCGCGCCGTCTTGCCGCCCAGCCTGGGCCTGATAATCCTGATCGGCGTCTGGTATGTCGCGACGATGAAGGGCGGCAGCATTCCCGGGCCGGCCCAGGTCTGGGATGCGGCCGTCGCGCTGTTCGCCGATCCGTTCTACCGCAA
>CAZTWA010000206.1:0-3552 GCA_964617225.1 uncultured Methyloversatilis sp. | reverse complement strand
ACGACCAGCACGTGCGGATACCACTCGACCATGATGTTCGGGTAGTAGGTGAGCCACACCGCGCCCTGCTTCGGCAGTTCGCCGTTGTAGTAATCGAGCACGGCCTTGTGCCACTGCGCGTAGGTTTTGGAGCCGGTCTTGGCCAGCGAGGTGATGCCGACCTTCTGCACCGAGTACCAGTCGGAAAACTGCCAGGTCAGGTCATCGCAGGTGACGAAGTTGCCGAGGCCCGGGTGGTAGGGCACGACGTGGTAGTCCTCGAGGTAGACCTCGATGAAGGTTTTCCAGTTGTAGTTGCACTGGTGCAACTCGACATGGTCCAGCTTGTAGCCGGAGAAGTCGAACTCGCCGGCGATCTTCATGCCCGCCAGATCGATGTTCGCCGAACGCGGGCCCTTGAACAACAGGCCGTTCCAGTTTTCCAGCTTCTGCTTGTTCAGGTTCAGGCAGGGATTGGCCGGGAAATGCGGCGCGCCGATCAGTTCGCCAAGTTCGTTTCGGCTGTCGTAGGTCCAGCGGTGGATCGGGCAGACGATGGTCTTGTCAGCCGTGCCCGAGCCCTCCAGCATGATGGCCTGGCGATGGCGGCAGACGTTGGACATCTGGTAAATGCCGTCGGGCTGGCGCACGAGAATATGGGAATGGTCGGACCACTCGGTGGAGCGGTAGTTGTAGAGCTCCGGGACCATGAGTTCATGACCGGCATAGCCCGGGCCGGCATCGAAGATGAGCTGCTTCTCCAGTTCGAATAGCTTTTCGTCGAAGTACCATTCGACGGGAAACTGGGAAACACCCGGTGACAGGTGCAGCTTCGATGCGATGTCGGACATAAGTCACCAACCTCCAAGAAAAAGACACCCGGAAACCGGCGGGCTGCCTGCTAAAAGTGGAAGAAATACAGGCCCGGGAAGTATACGATGATTTGATCGCAATTTGACCGAATGGGGCGCCATAGGCTATTTTGCGGGGTTCGCAAATCCGCACCTGATGATGAAGTCCGCCTCACCCAAGCCTCCCGCCTCCTTCGAGGCCGCCCTGCAGGAACTCGAACGCCTCGTCCAGACATTGGAGAGCGGCGGGGTGCCACTTGAAGACTCGCTCAAGGCGTATGAACGCGGCATGCAACTGCTCAAGCATTGCCAGGAAACGCTCGCACAGGCAGAACAGAAAATCCGCATTCTCGACGGTGACAAGCTCAAGGACTTTTCCGTACTGACCACCGGCGCGGATGAAAGCGAGTCGGCTTGATCGGCGATTTTGATCACTGGATGGCCGCCATCCAGCGGCGCACCGAAAGTGCGCTCGAGCACCATCTCCCTGCCGCGTCGACCGTCCCGGTACGTCTGCACGAAGCGATGCGCTACAGCACCCTCGGCGGCGGCAAGCGCATGCGTCCGCTACTATGCCATGCCGCCGGCGAAGCGCTTGGCGCCGACCTGCAGGCGCTCGATGTCGCCGCCTGCGCGGTCGAACTGACTCATGCCTACTCGCTGGTGCATGACGACCTGCCCTGCATGGACGACGACGTGCTGCGGCGCGGGCGGCCGACCTGCCACGTCGAATTCGACGAAGCGACCGCCCTGCTCGTGGGCGATGCGCTGCAGACGTTGGCCTTTCAGATTCTCGCCGAAGCCCCGGCCGTGCCGTCCTGCGAGCGCCGACTTGCGATGCTCGCGCTGCTGGCGCAAGCCGCGGGATCACGCGGGATGGCCGGGGGCCAGGCAATCGACCTCGCCGCGGTCGGCACGACGCTGTCGCTCGAAGAACTCGAATACATGCACATCCGCAAGACGGGCGCGCTGATCCGTGCCGCCGTGTTGCTCGGCGCGCATTGCGGCAACGCCGACGCGGCGACACTCGAGGCGTTGAGCCACTTCGCCAGCCGGGCCGGCCTGCTGTTCCAGGTGGTTGATGACATCCTCGACGATGAAGGCAGCACGGCCACACTCGGCAAGACCGCCGGCAAGGATGCCGCCCAGGACAAGCCCACCTACGTCAGCATGCTCGGCAGCACGCGCGCGAAGGAACTGGCCGCGCGCTTGCGAATCGAGGCGCATGCCGCGCTCGACGCCTGTCCGCAGGCCACGACGCGTCTCCATGCCCTGACCGACTACATCGTGGACCGCCGCTTTTGACCATGGCAACGCCGCTGCTTGACGCCCTCCACGACCCCGCCGACCTGCGTGCCCTGCCACGCGAGCAGTTGCCTGCGCTCGCTGAGGAGCTGCGTGCCTTCCTGCTCGAATCGGTCGCCAGGACGGGGGGCCATCTCTCGTCCAACCTCGGCACCATCGAACTGACCCTCGCCCTGCATTACGTCTTCGACACGCCGGAAGATCGGCTGGTCTGGGATGTCGGCCACCAGACCTACGCGCACAAGATCCTCACCGGTCGCCGCGCGGGCATGGCGAAGCTGCGCATGAAGGACGGTGTCTCGGGCTTCCCGCGCCGTTCAGAAAGCCCCTATGACACCTTCGGCGTCGGCCATTCTTCGACGTCGATCTCGGCCGCCCTCGGGATGGCCGTCGCGGCGCGCGACCAAGGCGAGGATCGCCGCGTCGTCGCAATTATCGGCGACGGCGCGATGTCCGCCGGCCAGGCCTTCGAGGCGCTCAACAACGCCGGCGTTGTCGATGCCAACCTGCTGGTCATCCTCAACGACAACAAGATGTCGATCTCGCCCCCGGTCGGCGCGCTCAACAAGTACCTGGCCCGCCTGCTGTCGGGACGCACATTCAACGCCGCGCGCAAGGCCGGCGAAAAGGTGCTTTCGATGGCGCCGCCGCTGCTCGAACTGGCCAAGCGCGCCGAGGAACACGTCAAAGGCATGTTCGTGCCGGGCACGCTGTTCGAGGAGTTCGGCTTCAACTACATCGGCCCGATCGACGGCCACGATCTCGAATCACTGATCCCGACGCTGGAGAACCTGCGCCAGCTCAAGGGCCCGCAATTCCTCCACATCATCACGCGCAAAGGCCAGGGTTACAAGCTGGCCGAGGCCGATCCGGTGCTCTATCACGGTGTTTCGAAGTTCGATGCGGCGAACGGAATCCAGTCGGGCAAGGGCGGTGGCAAGCTGACCTTCACGCAGGTTTTCGGCGACTGGCTGTGCGACATGGCCGCCAGCGACGATCGCCTCGTCGGCATCACGCCGGCCATGTGCGAAGGCTCGGGCATGACGCGTTTCGCGCAGCAATTCCCGGCGCGCTATCACGATGTCGGTATCGCCGAGCAGCACGCGGTGACCTTCGCCGCCGGCCTGGCCTGCGGTGGCATGAAACCCGTGGTGGCGATCTACTCGACCTTCCTGCAGCGGGCCTATGACCAGTTGATCCACGACGTCGCCCTGCAGGACCTGGACGTCACCTTCGCGATCGACCGGGGCGGCCTGGTCGGCGCCGACGGCGCCACGCACCAGGGCGCCTTCGACCTGTCCTACCTGACCTGCATCCCGAACATGGTCGTGCTGACGCCGGCCGACGAAGCCGAATGCCGGCGCATGCTGACCACGGCGTACCACTACCCCGGCCCGGCGGCCGTGCGCTACCCGCG
>CAZTWA010000205.1:0-3579 GCA_964617225.1 uncultured Methyloversatilis sp. | reverse complement strand
TCCGAGCAGGCATAGGCCTCCGCCAGCGCGCGCAGCTGGGAGTTCGAGCCGAAGATCAGATCGACGCGGGTGCCGGTCCACTTCTTTTCGCCGGTCTTGCGGTCACGCCCTTCGAACACGTCTCCAGCATCCGTGGCTGCCTTCCACTCGGTGCCCATGTCGAGCAGGTTGACGAAGAAGTCGTTGCTGAGCGCCCCAGGCCGCTGGGTGAAGATCCCGTGCCGGGACTGTCCGACATTCGCATTGAGCGCGCGCATGCCGCCCACCAGCACCGTCATCTCGGGAGCGGAGAGCGTCAGCAACTGTGCCTTGTCGAGCAGCAGTTCCTCGGCCGAGACGGAGTACTTGCTTTTCTGGTAATTGCGGAAGCCGTCGGCGATCGGTTCCAGCACGGCGAAGGCGTCGACGTCGGTCTGTTCCTGCGCGGCGTCCATGCGGCCCGGCGTGAAGGGCACCGTCACGGCGTGACCGCCCTGCTTCGCCGCCTGTTCGACAGCTGCGCAGCCCGCCAGCACGATCAGGTCGGCCATCGAGACCTTCTTGCCGCCGGATTGCGCGCGGTTGAATTCGCCCTGGATGCCTTCAAGCTTGGCCAGCACCTTGGCCAATTGCGCCGGCTGGTTGGCTTCCCAGTCCTTCTGCGGCGCGAGACGAAGGCGCGCGCCGTTGGCGCCGCCGCGCTTGTCGGAACCGCGGAAGGTGGAGGCCGAGGCCCAGGCGGTCGAGACCAGTTCCGGGACGGTCAGCCCGGACGCCAGCACCTTGGCCTTGAGCGCGGCGACGTCCTGGTCGTCGATCAGGGGATGATCGACGGCAGGAATCGGGTCTTGCCAGAGCAGTTCTTCCTTGGGCACTTCGGGGCCGAGATAGCGCGAACGCGGACCCATGTCGCGGTGGGTCAGCTTGAACCAGGCACGGGCGAAGGCATCCGCGAACGCTTCCGGATCCTGGTGGAAGCGCCGTGCGATGGGCTCGTAGATCGGATCCATGCGCATCGCCATGTCGGCGGCGGTCATGATGATGGGCACCTTTTTCGATGCGTCGTGCGCGGCCGGCGCCGTGTTGCTGTCCGTCGCCTGTTTCGGCGTCCACTGATGCGCGCCCGCCGGGCTCTTGGTCAGCTCCCACTCGTTGCCGAACAGCATGTCGAGGTAGCTCATGTCCCACTTCGTCGGCGTCGGCGTCCACGAGCCTTCCAGGCCGCTGCCGATCTGGTCGCCGCCGCGGCCGGAGCCGAAGCTGCTCTGCCAGCCCAGCCCCTGTCGTTCGATGGGGGCGGCTTCCGGCTCGGGCCCGACGTGCGTGGCGGGACCTGCGCCGTGGCATTTGCCGAAGGTGTGACCGCCGCAGGTCAGCGCCACCGTTTCCTCGTCGTTCATCGCCATGCGTGCGAAGGTCTCGCGCACGTCGCGGCCGGAGGCAACCGGATCCGGGTTGCCGCCGGGGCCTTCCGGGTTGACGTAGATCAGGCCCATCTGGACCGCGGCGAGCGGATTCTCGAGGTCGCGTTCACCCGAGTAGCGCGCCTTGTCGTCGAGCCACTTTTCTTCGTTGCCCCAGTAGACGTCGATCTCGGGCGCCCAGATGTCCTCGCGCCCGCCGGCGAAACCGAAGGTTTTGAAGCCCATCGATTCCATGGCGACGTTGCCGGCGAGAATGATGAGGTCGGCCCAGGAAATTTTCCGGCCGTACTTCTGCTTGATCGGCCACAGCAGCCGGCGCGCCTTGTCGAGGTTGACGTTGTCGGGCCAGCTGTTGAGCGGGGCGAAACGCTGGTTGCCATGCCCGGCACCGCCACGGCCGTCGCCGGTGCGGTAGGTCCCGGCACTGTGCCAGGCCATGCGGATGAAGAAAGGTCCGTAGTGCCCGTAGTCCGCGGGCCACCAGTCCTGCGAGTCGGTCATCAGCGCAGTGAGATCTTGCTTCACAGCCGCCAGATCGAGGGTCTTGAAGGCCTCGGCGTAGTTGAAGTCTTCCCCCATCGGGCTGGCCTCGGGGGTGTGCTGGTGCAGGATTTCCAGATGCAGCTGGTTCGGCCACCAGTCGTGGTTGGAGGTGCCGCTCCCGGCTTTGTGTACAAACGGGCACTTGCTTTCAGACATGACGCTTCTCCTATCCTTGGTTGAACTCGCATTGCAGTATGTTGCATTTAAGACCATGCATGAGAATTTGTCTCATGAATAGTCTAGAATGATTTCATTGACAAAATCGAACGAATGTCATGACTCTGCAGGAACTGAAATACCTGGTGGCGCTCGCCGACCACGGCCACTTCGGCCGTGCGGCCGAGGCCTGCTTCATCACGCAGTCGACGCTTTCCACCCAGATCAAGAAACTCGAGGATTTTCTCGGCGTGACCCTGTTCGACCGCAGCCTGAAGCGCGTCACCCCGACGCCGATCGGCAAGGAGATCCTGCAGGCCGCGCGCAACGTCGTCGAGGAAGCCGAGCGTATCCGCGAGCTTGCCAGGCACGCGCAGGATCCGATGGCGCGCACCATCCATCTCGGCGTCATTCCCACCCTCGGCCCCTACTATCTGCCGCACGCCCTCACCCTGGTGCACAAGAAGCACCCCGGCCTGCGCATGCTGCTGCGCGAGGAAATGACGCCGCAGATTCTCGAACATCTGCTCGACGGCAAGCTCGATGCCGGCCTGCTGGCGCTGCCGGTGACCGACGACAGCCTGCGCGTCGAGCCGCTGTTCTACGAGCCCTTCTATGCCGCACTGCCATCCGACCATGCGCTGGTCACACATGAGGTGTTGAAAGTGTCCGACATCATGGGCGAGAAGCTGCTGCTGCTCGACGAGGGCCACTGCCTGCGCGACCAGGCGCTCGACGTTTGCGGCTCCGGGTCGCGCGGACGCGAGGAGGTGCGCGCCACCAGCCTGGAAACCCTGCGGCAGATGGTGGCGATGGGACTTGGGCTGACGCTGTTGCCGGCGCTGGCGGTGGATGCGGCACCGCGCGCCAACAAGAAGGCGGTGGCGATCCGGCCATTCAAGACGCCGCCGCCGGGGCGCACCATCGCCCTGGCGTGGCGCAAGCGCGCACCGTTCCCGGAGACTTTCGAGCGCCTTGCGGCAACCCTGAAAGCGAGTCTGCCGGCGGAAGTGGAAGCCGTCTGAAACGTGACCGCGGACGTCCTGTCACCGTGCCAAGTCACGCAAGGCTTGCCGAGTGGCATCGTCAACGGTGGCCGCGAGCAGGCGCTGTTCAAGCGCAGTTGCGTAGGCCGCGGAGGCCCTGCCCGAGGCGACCAGGCTCAGCCCCTGCAGCAACGCGTCGATGAGAAACCAGTCTTCGTCCCGCATCCCCGAGTCATCGTGGCCGCCCGTTCGGCGCGCCCAGGCATCGATGTCGCCATCGAAGCTTTGATGAACTTTCAATTTGTCGAGCGTAAGCATGCAGATGCGCTGAATTGTTCGCCGAGCGGAATGGGTCCGATGATTCTGACACGTCGGCTGGCGCCGGTGGAACGCTTAGCAGGAACTTGCGCGCCGGTCCGAGGGTCGAGCCGGGACTCGTTTAGAATCTCCAGACTTTGAAACCCGCCCTGATTCTTCTTCTGTCGTGTGCG
>CAZTWA010000204.1:0-3619 GCA_964617225.1 uncultured Methyloversatilis sp. | reverse complement strand
GGCCAGTGGCGGTTGGCATCGGGCAGCATCGCCGGCACCGCCCATTCGACGCGGTTCTCGACGCGGAAGGGAATGCCGCGCAGGTCGGACGGCTCCATCTGCGAAAGGCGGATGTCGATGATCGGCACGCCATGGCGCGCGGCCACCTGCGCGACGATCTGCGACTTGCCGACGCCGGGCGGCCCCCACAGCATCACCGGCGTGTGATGGCCGGCGGTCGTACTTTCGAATTCACGGTCGAGGATAAAGGCAAGCTGTGCAGGGCGCATCAAAGAACCTCTGAAATCATTTGGGAAGCCGGCAATCCGCCCGCGCTCAAGGCATGTTCCACCGCCGAGACGAACGCGACGGGACCGACGATGTAGACATCGCGATGGCCCAGTTCGTCTTCGTCGAGGACGCGCCGGGCCGCTTCGATGCCGGCCGTCTGCAGGTCCGCCGCCCGCAGGGCGACATAACTGAAGGTTTCGAGCGCATCGGCCCAGGCGCGACACTGGTTTTCGTAATAGTGCCCGTCGGGCCGGGTCGCCGCCCAGATCAGCCGCTGCATGCCGGGCAGGTCGGAGGCCACGGCGTGCTCGATGAGGCTCTTGACGGGGGCGAACCCGCTGTCGCAGGCAACGAAAACGAGATCGTTGGGCGAGTCCTTCTTCAGCACGAAATCGCCGAACGGGCCGAACAGGCTGACCAGGTCGTTGGGCTTGACGGCACCGGCAAACAGGCGGCGCGCCAGTTCGTCCTCGTCATTGCGGCAGACATGGAACAACACATTGCGATCATCGCAGGGGCAGGAGGCGATGGCATATTCGCCGCGGAAATTCGCCGTGTTGCCCGTCACGTTGAGCGTCACGCGCTGACCGGCGAGAAAACGCAGGCGGTTGGTGCGCGGCGTCTGCAAGTGCAGCAGCATGATGTCCGGCGACAGGGGCGCGACGCTCTTCACCTTGGCCACGATCTCCTGCTGCGGAATGTCGTCCGGCGACTTCGCTTCGAGCATCTCGACCACGAGATCGGAAACCGCCGTGTGGGAACACAGCAGCGCATAGCCTTGCGTCCGTTCGCTGGTCGACAGCGGGTAATCGGTGTTGTGCACCTGCTTGAGGTGACCCGAAACCACGCGAGCCTTGCACAGGCCGCAATTGCCGTTGCCACAGCCATAGGACGGGGCCAGACCGGCGCGCAGGGCGGCCTGCAATACCGTCTCGTTGCCTTCGACGAAGAATTCGTGGCCCGAAGGCTTGACGGTCACATGAGCGCTCATCACCCGCAGCATATCGTCCATGACGGCGATCGTGTCGGGCGGCGCCTCGTCGCCGAGCACGCTGGCCAGCCCGTCGTCGAGGAAATGGCCGAGCTCGGTGATCTGATCGGCCGCCGACGAGCCGGCCATGGTCTCGATGCGGTCCCGCAAAGCCTCGATGAGGTCATGGTAATGCGCAAGCGTGCGGCGCACGTCCTCGAGTTCCTCGCTCTGTGCGGCGAGGCGCTGGGCGAGGATTTCCTGGTTGGGCAGGATGCGTTCGCGCACGCGCCGCCCGAACGCCTGTTCCTTGATCTGCGTGATGCGTTCGAAGGCGCCGGAATCCTCGAGCCGGACGTCGGGATAGAGCTTCTGCAGGTCCTCGGTCATCACCATGCCGTCGTGGGACGGCAGATCGCCAGCGGCGATGTGCTTTTGCAGCACGGCGCGCGTCACGCCCAGCAGTTGCGCCGCGCGCGACAGGGTCAGGGGCAGGGACATCGGGACTCTCCTCTATATCTTGTTTTGCTGATGATACCCAAACACGACCGCAGACCCAAATAGTTCTTGTAATGATATCTACTTTTTTGTAGAGTTAGTTACATGTACCCGAACGCGAACGACTGGCTGATTCTCGTCAGCACCCTCCCCGCCCGAAATACGGCGGCACGCATGCGCCTGTGGCGCGCGATCAAGGCGCTCGGCTGCGCCACGCTGCGCGACGGCGTCTATTTGCTGCCGCTCACGCCGGAAGCCGACGCCGCGCTGCGTGCACTGGCGGACGACGTACGCGCCGCCACAGGGAGTGCCGATGTGCTGCGCATTGTCGCCAACACGGATCAGCAGGTCGCGTTCCTGGCCCTGTTCGACCGCAGCGCGGACTACGGCCGACTCCTCGCCGCGATCCACGCGCTGCAGGCTACGCCCGATGCCAAGGCCGTGACGGCACTGCAGCGTGACTTCAACAACGTGGCGGCAATTGATTATTTCCCCGGCCCCGCGCAGCAGCAGGTCCAGGCTGCGCTGGCCGAACTGACGGCCCTCGCGAGCGGCGAACCGCGGCCGGGGCACGGCGCGATACGCCGTCTTGCCAGCGCTGACTCCGCCAACTATCGGGGCCGCACATGGGCCACGCGCAAGAACCTCTGGGTCGATCGCATGGCCTGCGGCTGGCTGATCCGCCGCTTCATCGACCGCAAGGCGAAGTTCCTCTGGCTCGACAGCCCGAAGAAATGTCCGAAGGAGGCGCTGGGTTTCGACTTTGACGGCGCGTCCTTCACCCATGTCGGTGACAAGGTCAGTTTCGAGGTGCTGGCGATCAGCTTCGGCCTCGACACCGACCCCGCCATCGCGCGCATTGCCGCCATCGTGCACTGCCTCGATGTCGGCGGCGCTCCCGTGGCGGAAGCCATGGGCATCGAAGCCGTGCTGGCCGGCCTACGCGCCAGCGCATCCAATGACGACAAGCGGCTCGCCGAAGCCGCGCGTGTTTTTGACAGTCTGTACCACAACTACAAACAGGAGCCCCCCAATGAGTGACATCTCCAACACAGCCCCGCCCGCACCGACCCTGCCTACTTTGGGTGAGGCCTTCCCCTACTGGCTCAAGCTCGGCTTCATCAGTTTCGGCGGCCCCGCCGGCCAGATCGCGATGATGCATCAGGAACTGGTCGAGAAGCGGCGCTGGATCTCCGAACACCGCTTCCTGCACGCACTCAACTATTGCATGCTGCTGCCGGGACCGGAGGCCATCCAGCTCGCCATCTACATCGCCTGGCTGATGCACGGCGTCGGTGGCGCGATCGTCGCCGGCGTGTTGTTCTTCCTGCCGGCCTTCGTGCTGCTTTCGACGCTGGCCGCCGTCTATCTCAACTTCGGTGACGTGCCGCTGGTGCAGGGCATCTTCTACGGCATCAAGCCAGCCGTCGTCGCCGTGGTGCTGTTTGCGGCCTGGCGCATCGGCTCGAAGGCGATCAAGAACGAGGTACTGGCCGGCATCGCGGTACTGGCCTTCGTCGGTATCTTCTTCTTCAAGATCGACTTCCCGTGGATCGTCTTTGCCGCCGCACTGCTCGGCGCCATCGGTGGCAAGCTGATGCCGGCCAAGTTCAAGGGCGGCGGCGGTCATGGCGCATCGCACAAGGCTTACGGCCCGGCGCTGATCGACGACGACACCCCGCCGCCGGCACACGCCCGGTTCAGCTGGCCCAAGCTGATAACGACCACGATGATCTTCTTCGCGATCGGCATCGTTTCCCTGCTGGCACTGAATGGCGGCAGCGACCTCTACAACATGGGCGAATTCTTCGTCAAGGCCGCCTTCCTCACCATCGGCGGCGCCTACGCCGTGCTGCCCTACGTCTATCAGGGCGCGGTGGA
>CAZTWA010000203.1:0-3622 GCA_964617225.1 uncultured Methyloversatilis sp. | reverse complement strand
TGTCGGCCATCCCGCCGATGCCGATGAGCGAGCGCAAGATCATCGCGCGCCGCGCCGCGCTCGAACTCACCCACGGCGCGGTCGTCAACCTCGGCATCGGCATGCCCGAGGGTGTTGCCGCCGTTGCCACCGAAGAAAAGGTGCTCGACACGATGACGATGACCGCCGAGCCGGGCGTCGTCGGCGGCATCCCGGCCGGCGGCCTCAACTTCGGCGCGGCCACCAACACGCAGGCCATCATCGACCAACCGAGCCAGTTCGACTTCTACGACGGCGGCGGGCTCGACATCACCTTTCTCGGTCTCGCGCAGGCCGACAAGGCCGGCAACCTCAACGTCAGCAAGTTCGGCCCGCGCCTCGCCGGTGCCGGCGGCTTCATCAACATTTCGCAGATGGCGCGCAAGGTGGTCTTCGTCGGCACCTTTACCGCGGGCAAGCTGGAAGTCGCCGTGAAGGACGGACAACTGCACATCATCAGCGAAGGCAAGGCGCGCAAGTTCGTCGAGGAAGTCGAGCATCGCACCTTCAGCGGCTCGGAAGCCTGGAAACGCGGCCAGCCTGTGCTGTACATCACCGAACGCTGCGTCTTCCGCCTCGGCCCGGACGGGCTGGAACTCACCGAAATCGCGCCGGGCATCGACCTCGAACGCGACATTCTTGCCCACATGGATTTCCGTCCGGTGATGCACACCCCACCTGTCCTGATGGACGCCCGCGTCTTCGGCCATGGGCGGATGGGACTGGCCGCGTCGACATGACAAATTCTTGATTCCGGTCAGTAAATATTCTTAATGTCGTGATACATTAAAAATATCAAGCACAACCGGGAGAGGGAAATGGTCGGGAAAGCGGAGAACTTCAGCGAACTGAATCGCAAGAACATGGAAGCGGCCATGCGGCTGGCCCAGATGTCGATCGAGAACTCGCAGCGCGTGATGGCCTTGCAAAACGAACTGGCACGCGAACTGTTCAACGACGGCGTCGAGAACGCCCGTGCCCAGAGCAGCGCCAAGGATCCGCAGGAAGTCATGCGCCTGCGTGCCGAATACGCGCAGGAAACCGCCAAGAAGATGATGGCGGTGGCGCAGCAGGTGGCCGAGGTCGGCAACGAATCACGCCAGACCTTCTCGCGCATGCTCACCGAGCAGCTTGCGTCGGGCAGCCAGGACATGGCCGACGCGTTTCAGGGCTTCTTCAAGACCCTGCCCGGCCAGAATCCCAACATGATGGAAATCATGCAGCAGGCGATGGCGAATGCCAATGCCGCGTTCGAACAGATCGCGCACGCCACGACGGCGACCCTCTCCAGCATGACCGAAGCGGCGACGAAAAAGCCGGCTCCCAAGAAGAAGTAAGAGAAGTCAGCTAGGTCGTTCCGACCCGCCGCCCGGCTAGCCCGCAGGATTCCAGCGGTCGGCGGCGAGATCGTCGGACTCCCGCGCATCCACCCAACGGCCGCCTAAGGCCGTTTCTTCTTTTTTCCAGAACGGCGCACGCGTCTTCAGGTAGTCCATGATGAATTCACAGGCGGCGAAGGCGTCGTGGCGATGCGCCGAACTCACACCGACGAACACGATGCGCTCGCCCGGCAGTAGCTTGCCGATGCGATGGATGACACGCACGCGCCGCACCTGCCAGCGTTCACGCGCCTGCGTCACAATCTCGGCCAGCGCCTGCTCGGTCATCCCCGGGTAATGCTCGAGGGTCATGGCATGCACCGCGGGTGCCGTCTCGCCAGCGCTGACTTTCGCGGCCAGCTTGTCCGCGCGGACGAGGCCGACGAAGCTCGCCACCGCGCCCGCCTCCGCATCGTCCGCCGACAGCGCGGCGATTTCGATGCCGACGTCGAAGTCGGCTTCCTGTACGGATATCTCGTTCATCCGCCCGTTACCGGAGGGAAAAACGCCACCTCGGCACCCTCCCCGACCGGCGCATCCATCCCGCACATTTTCTGATTGACCGCGCAGCGCAGGTTTTTTGCCGTCAGCAACGCTTCGTGACGCTGACCGAGCAGCTCGCGCAGCTTGCCTACCGTGGCCACGCCCGCTGGCAGTTCGATGTCTTCCGAGCCGCAGCCGATGGACTCGCGGAGGTTGGCGAAGTAAAGGATTCTGACGGTCATGGTTCGACTATAGCAAGTCGGCAAAGGCGATATAGCGCACCGTGTCGCCCGCCTTGAAGGTCTGGTGTGCCGGCGTGTCGATGAGTCCGTCGGCCCATGCGCAGGAGGTCAGCACGCCCGAACTCTGGTTCGGATACAACTCGACGCGGCCGTCCGGCGCAATGCGCGCCCGCAGGAAGCTGCGGCGGTCCTCGGGCTTGGTCCAGTCGGAAGCCGACACCAGCTGGCGCGCCAACGGCAGGGTCGTCGCCACGCCTTGGCGCTTCAACACATAGGGACGCAGGAACAGCAGGAAGGTGACGAAGCACGACACGGGATTGCCCGGAAGGCCGATGAAGGCTGTTCCACGATTGCCGACGGTTCCGAAAGCCAGCGGCTTGCCCGGCTTGATGGCGATCTTCCAGAGTGACAGCGCGCCTTCCGCCTCGACGGCCGGCTTGACGTGATCCTCTTCGCCGACCGACACGCCGCCGGAGGTGACGATCAGGTCATGCGCTTCCGCCGCCGAGCGCAAGGCGGCACGCGTCGCATCGAGTGTGTCGGGCACGTGGCCCGCATCGGTTACCGCGCAGCCGAGCGCCTCGAACATCGCGCGCAGGAAATGGCGATTGGAGTTGTAGATGCCGCCCGGCGGCAAGGGATGGCCCGGCTCGGTCAGTTCATCGCCGGTCGACAGCAGCGCGACGCGCAAATGGCGCCGCACCGGCACCTGCGCAAAGCCGATCGATGCCGCGAGGCCGATCTCGGCCGGTCCCAGGCGTTTGCCTGCGGGCAGGACCTCGGCGCCCGCCGCGATGTCCTCGCCCGCGCGGCGAATGTTCTGGCCGGCCTTCGGCACCTGATTGACGATCACGCCGCCCGCTTTCCCGTGTTCGCAGAACTCCTGCATCACCACCGCATCGGCGCCCGCCGGCACCGGCGCGCCGGTGAAGATGCGCGCGGCCGTGCCGGGCGACAGCGTGTGGCCCACGCTGCCGGCGGGAATGCGCTGCGATACCGGCAGTTCGGCCCCGGCCTGCGTGATATCGGCACAGCGCACGGCATAGCCATCCATCGCACTGTTGTCGAGCGGCGGCACCGTGACCGTCGACACCAGCGGTTCGGCGAGGATGCGGCCGCGCGCGACCGCCAGCGGCAACAATTTGATTTCCGCCACCGGTTCAGCGGCGGCGAGCAGATGCTCAAGGGCTTGTTCGTAACTCAGCATGGGCGATCCAGAAAATCGAGGATGAATTGGACGATGGCGTCCGGGTCGTTGAGGTCAAGTGTCGGCAGCGGGCAATCAATCGGGCCATCAGTCGCGACCGCGATGACGCTCTTGTTCTCGGGCCAGATCGGCGGCTTGCCGTGAGCAGGACGATGCACCTCCAGCTTGGAGATCGGCGTCTGCTTGAACCCCTCCACCAGCACGAGGTCGCACGGCGACAACACCTGCAACTGCTCCTCCAGCGTCGGCTCGACGGCGCCGCGCAGTTCATGCATCAGCACCCAGCGCGTATC
>CAZTWA010000202.1:0-3793 GCA_964617225.1 uncultured Methyloversatilis sp. | reverse complement strand
CCGACCGCATCGGTCCGCTCGACCCGCTGATCGTCGGCCGCGCCAACGTGGTGTACGAACAGGGCGAAGCGCAGGGCGTGCCGATCCTCTAGGGCCGGCACCGCGGGCCGCGGACCCGGATCAGTCGGTGCCGCGAAAGCGGAAGGTGTTGCCGCCGGCGTGCTTGGCGCGGTACATCGCGGTATCCGCCTTGCGCAGCAGATCCTCGAAGTCCTTGCCGTCGTCGGGGCACACGACGATCCCGATCGATGCCGACAGCGTCATCGGCTGGCCATCGACCACGAAGGCCCGGTTGAGCGCGGCCAGCACCTTGTTGGCCACCTGGATCGCCGCATCCCGGCCGCGCATGTCGGTGAGCGCAACGAGGAACTCGTCGCCGCCCTGCCGGCTGACGGTATCGGTGCCGCGCACGCAGGTCGTCAGTCGCTCGGCGACTTCACGCAGCACGAGATCGCCGACATGGTGGCCATGCTGGTCATTGATCGGCTTGAAGCGGTCGAGGTCGATGAACAGCAGCGCCGTGCGCGTACCCGAGCGTTCGTCATGCACCAGGGCGCGCTCGAAGCGATCCTTGAACAGCAGGCGGTTGGGCAACTCGGTCAGCGGGTCGTGATGCGCAAGGAAGTCGATGCGCTCCTGGGCCCGCCGGCGCTCGCTGATGTCGCGCGTGGTGCCCTCGATGCCGATGATCGCGCCCTGATCGTCGTGCACATACTGTGCATTCGTCATGACCCAGACCGCATGCCCGCTCCTGTGCCGTAGCGGCGCCTCGTAGCCGGTCACCCGGCCATCGCCGGCCTGCAGTGCGCGCAGGAAGGCTTCGCGGCCATTCGGCTCGACGTAGAGGTCGGCCAGCCGTTGGCCGAGGAACGCCTCGGGCGCATGGCCGAGCAGTTCGCGCACCGAAGGCGACGCCCGCACGACACGGCCCTCGGTATCGGTGCGGTAATAAGTGTCCTGCATGTTGTCGAGGATGCGCCGCAGTTCGCGCTCGGACTCGGCCACGGCGCGCTGCGCCTCGACGATCGGCGTCAGGTCCGTCGCAAAACCGAAGGACCCGACCAGTTCGCCATGCGTGTCGCGATGCGTCGTGGTGTTGATCAGGACCGGAAAAGTGCTGCCATCCTTGCGCAAGCCCATGAGCTGGTAGCGACGGTGTTCCGTCGACGGGACCCGCTTGATCTGATCGGCCAGCGTCGCCCGGCTCGCCTCGGTAACGAAATCGAAGGGCGATCGGCCAAGCAGTTCCTCGCGCGGATAGCCGAACAACTCGCAAAAACGGTCATTCACCTGGACAAAGCAGTACCTTGTATCGACCAGGAAGAATCCATCGACCGTGCTGTCGATGACATGGCGATAAAAATGTTCGCTTTCCTGCATTGCGTCCGCGACGGTGCCGACGACAGGCACGCCCACAGGCGCAGAAACGGGGGAATTTGCGCTGGCTTCTTGTTTCATGGGGGAATGGCCGGTTTTTTTCGTATTATCGCCCAAGCGCACAGCGAATATCTCAATTGACTACACGCCCAGCGGAATCATTCATGGCCGACCTGACCACCCTTCTCCAGCCCCGCATCGTCGATCGTGAAAGCTTCCAGGAATTTGTCGAAGCCCTCGACGACCAGGTGCCCGAGGTGGAGCGCGACATCGCCGCCCTGCGCAGGACGCCCAACGACCGCACCCTGATCGCCCGGCTGTTCCGCGCCCTGCACACGATCAAGGGCGATGCGGCGCTGTGCAAGGTGGACATCGGCGTCGCGATCTGCCATCCGCTCGAATCCCTGCTCTCGCGCTGCCGCGAAGGCGAAGTGCGTTTCGCGGATTTACTCGCCGAAGTGATGCTGCTCACGCTCGACCGGCTGGAACTCACGATCGAGGCCATGGGCAGTGGCCGGGATGTCGGGCACCTCAAGCTTCCCCAACTGGTCGGCGGCCTCGAAGGCCTGGCCACGGCGTCGGCCGGCGAGATCGCGGCGCGCGCCGCCACGGTGATCGAAGCCGTCACCGGCTTCCGGCCACAGCATGCCCGCGCGGACATCCAGCCCGCCGCGCCGCAAGCGCCGCGCGAGGACGACCTGGCGGCGGACCTGTGGTTCTTCTCCACGCTGGCCCTGCAACTGGAATCACGTTCGCCCCTGTTCGCCGGTCGCACCGGCCGCCTGCTGCGGCTGGCGGAGGAATCCAATGCCGCCGCCGGCAACCCGGTCGATGCCACGCAGCTTGCAGCGGCCATCTACATGCACGACATCGGCATGATGTTCGTTCCCGAAGCCGCCTGGCTCAAGAGTGAGCGTCTTAGCGATGAAGACTGGGAGTTGTTGCACGACCATCCCGTGCAGGCCGCCGGCCTGCTGCAGCGCATGCCCGGCTGGAGCGGCGCGGCAGCGATGGTTCGCCAGCATCACGAAATGCCCTGTGGGGGCGGCTACCCGGACGGTCTGAAGGGTGATGAGATCTGCCCCGGCGCGAAGATCCTCGCCATCGTCGATGCCTTCGAAGCGGTAACGCTCAAGCACAGCCATCGTGGCCAGAGCCGCTCGCTGATCCGCGCCATCGCCGAGATCAACGCCTGCGACGACCAGTTCTCGAGCGAGTGGATCGAGCCGTTCAACCGCGTGATACGCAAGATGGTCGAAAGCTAAGGGATAATTCCCCTTTTTCGCAGGAAAGCAGCACGCCATGGCCCAATACGTAATGTCGATGCTCCGAGTGAGCAAGATCGTTCCCCCGAAGCGCCAGATCATCAAGGACATCTCCCTCTCCTTCTTCCCCGGCGCCAAGATCGGCCTGCTCGGCCTCAACGGTTCCGGCAAATCGACGGTGCTGCGGATCATGGCCGGCGCCGACAAGGAATACGACGGCGAGGTGCAGCACCTGCCCGGCATCTCGATCGGCTACCTGCCGCAGGAGCCGCAGCTCGATCCGGACAAGACCGTGCGCGAAGAGGTCGAAGCCGGCCTCGGCGCCGTTGTCGAAGCCAAGCAGAAGCTCGAGGAGATCTACGCCGCCTACGCCGAGCCGGACGCCGACTTCGACAAGCTCGCCGAGGAGCAGGCAAAGTACGAGGCGATCATCGCCGTCGCCGGCGCCGACGTCGAGAACCAGATGGAAATTGCCGCCGACGCACTGCGCCTGTCGCCGTGGGACGCCAAGATCGGCAACCTCTCCGGCGGCGAGAAGCGCCGCGTCGCGCTCTGCCAGCTGTTGCTTTCCAAGCCGGATATGCTGCTGCTCGACGAGCCGACCAACCACCTCGACGCCGAATCGGTCGAGTGGCTCGAACAGTTCCTCGTGCGCTTCCCCGGCACCGTGGTCGCCGTCACCCACGACCGCTACTTCCTCGACAACGCCGCCGAGTGGATCCTCGAACTCGACCGCGGCCACGGCATCCCGTGGAAGGGCAACTACTCCTCGTGGCTGGAGCAGAAGGAAGCGCGCCTCGAGCAGGAGCAAAAGCAGGTCGACGCCCACATGAAGGCAATGAAGGTCGAGCTCGAATGGGTGCGCAGCAATCCGAAGGCGCGGCAAGCGAAATCGAAGGCCCGTCTCGCGCGCTACGAGGAAATGTCGAGCTTCGAATACCAGAAGCGCAACGAGACACAGGAAATTTTCATCCCGCCCGGCGAGCGCCTCGGCAACGAAGTCATCGAGTTCAAGAACGTCTCCAAGGCGTTCGGTGACCGCCTGCTGATCGACAATCTTTCCTTCCGCATCCCGCCCGGCGCGATCGTCGGCATTATCGGCCCGAACGGCGCCGGCAAGTCGACGCTGTTCCGCATGATCCAGCAGAAGG
>CAZTWA010000201.1:0-3827 GCA_964617225.1 uncultured Methyloversatilis sp. | reverse complement strand
GCGCCTGCGCCTTGTTGCGGTGCTGGGAGCGATCGTCCTGGCATTCCACGACCAGGCCTGACGGCAGGTGGGTGATGCGCACTGCCGAGTCGGTCTTGTTGATGTGCTGGCCACCGGCGCCGCTGGCACGGAAGGTGTCGATGCGCAAATCGGCGGGATTGATTGAGACGTCATCCACCGCATCCGCCTCGGGCAGCACGGCGACGGTACACGCCGAGGTGTGGATGCGGCCCTGCGCCTCGGTTTCCGGCACGCGCTGCACGCGGTGACCGCCCGACTCGAACTTGAGCTTCGCATAAGGATGAGATGAGGCGCCAGCCCCCTCGATGCGCGCGATGATCTCGCGATAACCGCCGAGGTCTGATTCGTTCTTCGACACCACCTCGACCTTCCAGCGGTTGCGCTCGGCGAAGCGCGCATACATGCGGAACAGGTCGCCGGCGAACAGTGCCGATTCCTCGCCGCCCGTGCCGGCGCGGATCTCGAGGAAGACGTTCTTGTCGTCATCCGGATCGCGCGGCAGCAACGCGCGCTGCAAATCGTCCTCCAGCCGCGCCAGGCGCTCGCGCGCCGCTTGCGCTTCCTCGCGCGCGAATTCGCGCATCTCGGGATCGTCTTCCATGGCCTGCGCCGTGGCGAGATCACCCTCGGCCTGGCGATAACCCTCGAACAGCGCCGCCACATCGGCAATTTCGGCGCGCTCCTTGTTCAGGCGGCGAAACGACTCCATGTCGCGCGCGGCCTCCTCGGTGCCCAGCAGGGCATCGAGTTCGGCAAGACGGTCGGCCAGCTGCTCAAGGCGCTGGCGAATGCTGGACTTCATGCGCTACTGCTCGGAATGCAGGCGCCAGATGCGCGAGATGAGTTCGGCGACCTCGCCACGCTCCGCGCCTTCGGCCAGGTTCAGCGCCTCCGTGGGCGGGTGCAGCAGCTTGTTGGTCAGGCCCTTGGAGAGGGCCTCGAGCACTTGCGCGGGATCGTCGCCCCGGTGCAGCAGCTTGAGTGCATGCTCGACTTCGTGGCGACGCGCGCGTTCGCCGGCATCGCGCAGGGCACGAATCGTCGGCACCGTCTCGCGCGCCGCCATCCAGTGGAGGAAGTCGTCGACGCGATGCGTGATGATTTCCTCGGCCTCGACGATCGCGGCCTGGCGCGATTCCTGGCCGGATTCGACGATCTGGCCCAGGTCGTCGAGCGTGTAGAGAAAGATGTCGTCAAGTTCGCCGACCTCGGCTTCGATGTCACGCGGGACGGCCAGATCGACCATCACCATCGGGCGATGCCGCCGCGCTTTCAGCGCCCGCTCGACCATGCCCAAACCGATGATCGGCAATGTGCTGGCCGTGCAGGAAACGACGATATCGTAGTCGGCCAGTTTTTCGCTCACTTCGTCGAGGCGCAGCACGTCGCCGTTGAAGCGCTCGGCGATCGGCTTGGCGCGCTCCGGCGTGCGGTTCGCAATGGACAGTCGTTTCGGCTTGCCACCGGCAAAGTGGGCGGCGCAAAGCTCGATCATCTCGCCGGCGCCGATGAACAGCACGTTCTGGTCGGACAGCCGCTCGAAGATGCGCTCGGACAGATGCACGGCAGCGGCGGCCATCGAGACGATGTTGGCGCCGATCGCGGTCGTCGAGCGGACTTCCTTCGCCACGGCGAAGGTGCGCTGGAACAGCTTGTTGAGCAGCGTGCCGAGCGTGCCGGCTTCCTCGGCGACGCGCGCCGCCTGCTTCATCTGGCCGAGGATCTGCGGCTCGCCCAGCACCATCGAATCGAGGCCCGAGGCGACGCGGAACATGTGCCGCACCGCATCCTTCTGGGGATGGTTGTAGAGATACGGCTCGATGCGGCGCGCCGACAGGGCGTGATACTCCGCCAGCCAATCGACCGCGGCGGCGGGCTCATCCGTCGCGCAATACAACTCCATGCGATTGCAGGTCGACAGGATCGCCGCCTCGCGCACCGGCCGGCCGCGCAACAGGTCGTGCAACGCCTGCGCCAGCCGCGTCGGGTCGAACGCGACCTGCTCACGAATATCGAGCGGCGCGGTATGGTGATTGATGCCGAGAGCGTATACCTGCACGGTGCCTGTCTTCGGATGCAATACCTTGATATTAGAGACGATAACTCGGAGCGGTACAACCCGAGCAGATCAACTTTTTGCCTTTCCAGCGAAACGCCACGGAACCATGCAAAAACGGCCCTCGCATGGAGGGCCGTTTTTTATTGTCTGGTGGCCAGGGGCGGAATCGAACCGTCGACACGCGGATTTTCAGTCCGCTGCTCTACCAACTGAGCTACCTGGCCAGGAAATTCCGTTGCGCGAACTGCCTGACTGCAAAGAGCCGCGCATTATAGGGACAGACCCAGAAATCGTCAAAACCTTTATCGCCAAACCCCTTTCCATACGACAACACCACGCACACCCTCAGATCTCTGCGTGGTTTGCAGGCTTCTCATTTTCCAGATCGGGGTAACGGACCTGGTCGACCAGGTCCTGAATGGCCCGGCTCGGGGGCGGGGAAATCAGGCTGCCGACGATGATCCCGAGGAAGCCGAGCGGGATGCCGAAGATGCCCGACGAGATGGGATTGATGTCCCACCAGAGCGGCGCGTTGATGCCGAACAGGGGGTAGGTGCGCACCATGTACAGCAGGGTGGTGCCCAGGCCCAAAACCATGCCGAGGACTGCGCCGAGCCGGTTGGCCCGTTTCCAGAAGATGCCGCAGACCAGCGCGGGAAAGAAGGCCGCGCCGGCAAGCGAGAACGCCGAGCCGACCAGATAGAGGATGTTGCCTGGCTTGAGCAGCGTCACATAGGCGGCAATCATCGCCACGACCAGCAGCAGGCCTTTCGAGGCGACGAGGCGGCGCGTGGTCGAGGCATTCGGCGCGATGATCTTGTAGTACAGGTCATGCGACAGGGCATTGGCGATGGTCAGCAACAAGCCATCAGCCGTCGACAAGGCGGCCGCCAGTCCGCCGGCTGAGACCAGGCCGGAGATGACATAGGGCAGGCCCGCGATTTCGGGCGTCGCCAGCACGATCAGGTCGCCGTCGATGGTGATCTCGGCCAGTTGCACGATGCCATCCAGGTTGACGTCGACGATCGACATCAGCGCCTTGTCGACGGCCGCCCAGTTGGATACCCAGGCCGGCAACTGCGCGAAGGCGGTGCCGACGAGGTTGCCGTAGATCTCGTACTTGGCGAGGATCGCGAGTGCCGGCGCGGTGAGGTAGAGCATCAGGATGAACAGCAGCGACCAGAACACCGAGCGACGCGCCTCCTGCACCGAAGGGGTGGTGTAGAAGCGCATCAGGATGTGCGGCAGCGCGGCGGTGCCCACCATCAGGCAGAAGACCAATGCCATGAAGTTCTTTTTCGCCTTGTGGCGGGAAGCCTCGTCCGCAGCGGCAAACGGTTCGGCATGCGGCTTCACCGGTGCTGCGCGGGCGGCGGCCACTTCCCGGGCACGCGTCCAGGCGATGCGCGCCGCATCCGGGCTGGCCGGAAATCCCCGCACGGCCCGGTCAGCGGCCTCGATCGCCCGCAGGCTGACCTGATGCGACTTGCGCAGCGTCGCGGCGTGCTCGGCGAGCTTGCGCTTTTCCGCGGCGAGGAAGTTTTCACCGCCCACCGCCAGCCCGGCGAGGCGTGCGTCAATCTCGGCCACGCGCTCGCGAAACACCTGGCGCACCGAGTCTTCCGCGGCGCCACGCGGCGTCGTCTTGTCGTTGAACTCCTGCTCCAGCGCGGCGACTTTCGGCAGCGCCGTGGTGTAGGCGGCGATCTGCGGCACCGGCACGCCGGTGTGCTTCACCGACAGCCAG
>CAZTWA010000200.1:0-3878 GCA_964617225.1 uncultured Methyloversatilis sp. | reverse complement strand
TCGCGGATCAGGTTGCGGATCGCCGGCGTGCCGATCATGATCTCGTGCGCCGCGACCCGGCCGTTGCCATCCTTGGTCTTCAGCAGCGTCTGCGCGATGACGGCGCGCAGCGATTCGGAAAGCATCGCGCGCACCATTTCCTTTTCCGACGCCGGGAAAACGTCGACGATCCGGTCGATGGTCTTCGCCGCCGATGAAGTGTGCAACGTGCCAAACACCAGGTGGCCGGTTTCGGCACCAGTCAGCGCGAGCCGGATGGTTTCGAGGTCGCGCATTTCGCCGACGAGGATCACGTCCGGATCCTCGCGCAGTGCCGAGCGCAGGGCATTGTTGAACGACAAGGTGTGCGGACCGACCTCGCGCTGGTTGATCAGGCACTTCTTCGACTCATGGACGAATTCGATCGGGTCCTCTACGGTCAGGATGTGGCCGAACTCCTTGTCGTTGATGTGGTCGACCATCGCGGCCAGCGTCGTCGACTTGCCGGAACCGGTCGGGCCGGTGACGAGCACGATGCCGCGCGGCTGGTTGGCGATGTCGGCGAAAATCTTGGGGGCGTTCAGCTGTTCGAGGGTCAGCACCTTCGAGGGAATCGTCCGCAACACCGCCGCCGCACCGCGGTTCTGCACGAAGGCGTTGACCCGGAAGCGCGCCAGTTGCGGCACGGCGAACGAGAAGTCGCACTCCAGCGTCTCCTCATAATGCTTGCGCTGGGCGTCGTTCATGATGTCGTACACCATGGCATGCACGTCCTTGTGCTCCATCGGCGGCAGGTTGATGCGCCGGATGTCGCCATGCACGCGGATCATCGGGGGCAAGCCCGATGACAGGTGCAGGTCGGATGCCTTGTTCTTGACGACAAAAGCCAGCAGTTCGGTGATATCCATGGCGAATAGGCTCCAGCGCGGCTTGGTTGGGATGCTTCGGGCCGCTTCGGTATACTGAAAGACAGCAATCAACCGCTATATGACAACAATTTCATCCAACCTGCAAGCCGTGAAAAGGCGCATTATCGGGGCCTGTTCCGCTGCCGGACGCGACCCGGCTTCGGTCACGCTGCTGGCCGTTTCGAAAACCTTCCCGGCCGCCGCCCTGCGCGAGGCCCACGCCGCCGGCCAGCAGTGCTTCGGCGAAAATTACGTGCAGGAGGCCCTCGCCAAGCAGACGGCCTTGGCCGACCTTGGCCTCGAATGGCATTTCATCGGCCCCCTGCAGAGCAACAAGACACGGCCGGTGGCCGAACATTTCGCCTGGGTCCATTCCGTCGAGCGGCTCAAGATCGCAGAACGATTGTCGGCGCAGCGGCCCACTGGCCTGCCGCCACTGAACGTCTGCGTTCAGGTCAATGTCAGCGGCGAAGAAAGTAAAAGCGGCTGCACGCCAGCGGAGGCCCCGGCCTTGTGCCGCGCCGTAGCCCGCCTGCCCAAGCTGCGGCTGCGCGGGCTGATGGCCATCCCCGAGCCGGGCAACGGCAGCGAAGCGGAACAGTCAGCCCTGGCAAGACGGCGCTTCGGCGCGCTCCGGATCTTGCGCGACCAATTGAATACAGAGGGGATGATGCTCGACACGCTCTCGATGGGCATGTCGCACGACCTTGAAGATGCGATCATGGCAGGTGCGACGCTCGTGCGCGTCGGCACGGCTATCTTTGGTGAAAGGGTGTATTCGCAATGAAGATCACGTTCATCGGCGGCGGCAACATGGCCACCGCCCTCATCGGCGGATTGAAAAAACAGGGCTTTTCGGCCGCGGGCATGCAGGTCGTCGATCCCGTCGAGGAAACCCGCATTCGCCTGACCGAAAGCTTCGGCGTGCGCTGCGCCCCGGCCATCGACGCCGCCGCGCTGAACTGCGAAGTCCTGATGCTGGCCGTCAAGCCGCAACTGATGAAGGAAGCCCTCGCACCGGCCGCCGGCAAGCTCAAGGACCAACTTGTCATCAGCATCGCGGCCGGACTGCAACTCAAGGACATTGGCCGCTGGCTGGGTGGCACGGCGGACAGCTACAGCAAACTGGTACGCAGCATGCCCAACACGCCGGCACTGATCGGCGCCGGCATCACGGGACTCTACGCCGACCCATCGGTCGACCACGAAGGCCGCGCGACCGCCGAGAAAATCCTGCATGCCGTCGGCCGCGTACTGTGGATCGAGGACGAAGCGCTGATGGACGTCGTCACCGCCGTTTCCGGCAGCGGACCAGCCTACGTCTTCTACTTCATCGAGGCACTGCAGAATTCCGGCACGGCCCTCGGCCTGCCCGCCGAAACCGCGCGATTGCTGGCGATTGAAACGTTCCTCGGCGCCGCGCGCCTCGCCGAGGCGAGCAACGAACCGGTGGATGACCTGCGCATGCGCGTCACCTCGAAGGGCGGCACAACGGCCGCCGCCATCGAGGTGTTCAACACTGAAGCGGTCGATGCGGCAATCGCCAAAGGCGTGGAAGCTGCGGCCGCGCGCGGTCGCGAACTCTGCGACATCCTGGGGCAAGACTAATGTTGAACCAGATCGTGTCTCTTCTGCTCGGCACCGCCGCCAGCCTGCTCACCCTCGCCTTCCTCGCACGGGTCTGGATGCAATGGGCGCGCGCGCCCTTCCGCAATCCCGTCGGCCAGTTCGTCGTCACTATCACCAACTGGGCGGTGCTGCCCTTGCGCCGCATTGTTCCCGGCCTGTTCGGCATCGATCTCGCCAGCGTGCTCGCCGCGTGGATCACGCAGTTCATCTTCCTCGCGATCATGGCCAGCCTGGCGGGCATCGGCGTGCTCGCGCTCGGCGGCCTGCTCGCCGTCGCCTGGGGCGCGCTGCTCAGCGTGCTCAAGCTGTTCATCTACCTGCTGATGGGCGTGGTGATCCTCGCCGCGCTCCTGTCCTGGCTCTCGCCCTATTCGCCGGCTGCCCCGCTATTCAACGGCCTTTCTGCCCCCCTGCTCGCGCCGGTGCGGCGCTTCGTGCCGATTTTCGGCGGGCTCGATCTGTCGCCGCTGGTGGTGATCCTGCTGCTGCAGGTCGTGCTGATCGTTCTGGAAAACCTGCGCTAATGGATGGCTGGCTGCACAAGGAGGGTGACGGCGTGATCCTCGACCTGCATATCCAGCCGGGCGCGAAGAAGACCGAGGTCGTCGGCCTGCACGGCGATGCCCTCAAGATCCGTCTCGCCGCGCCACCGGTCGATGGCAAGGCCAACGCCGCGCTCGTCGCCTTCATTGCCGCGAAAGTCAGTCTTGGCAGGACGGCAGTCGAAGTCATCAGCGGTCAGACATCGCGCGCCAAGCGCGTGCGCGTCGCCGGCATCGCGCCAGCGGACGTCCTGAAAGGACTGGGCCTCTGATGGCAACGTATGCGATCGGCGACCTGCAGGGCTGTTTCGACCCGCTCCGGCGGCTGCTCGACTACATCGGCTTTTCGCCCGACAACGACCGGCTCTGGTTCGTCGGCGACCTCGTCAATCGCGGCCCGCAATCTCTGGAAGTGCTGCGTTTCGTGAAAGGGCTTGGGGACTCGGCGATCAGCGTCCTCGGCAACCACGATTTGCACCTGGTCATGCAGGCCGCCGGCTTCGGCAAAGCCAGCAAGGAAGACACGCTCGAACCCATCCTCGCCGCGCCCGACCGCAACGAACTGCTCGACTGGCTGCGGTCGCTGCCGCTGTTCCACGTCGAAGGCGAGTGGGGGATGGTGCATGCCGGGCTGCTGCCGAGTTGGGACGTCGCGAAGGCCATGGCACTGTCCGACGAAGTGTCCGCCGCGCTCACCGCGCCAAACTACGTCGATTTCCTCGCGAACATGTGGGGCTCGGAACCCGACACCTGGAACGACGACCTCGCCGGCTGGGACCGGCTGCGCGTCGTGGTCAATGCGATGACGCGCATGCGCTTC
>CAZTWA010000199.1:0-3951 GCA_964617225.1 uncultured Methyloversatilis sp. | reverse complement strand
CATCTTCGGGCACGACAATGCGGAGATATTGAAGCTCGGCTGCTGGCGACCGTTTGTCCTGGCTGAGGATCTGCCGCTGTTCAACCACATCATCACCGACCTGCCACCCGGCCATTCAAGCGATGCCATCCTGCGCGTCACTCACTGCGACGGCACGCTACGCTATGTCCGCTCCCTCGCCCGCGTCGAGGCGATGCTGGGCGAAGGTGGCCGGCATATGCTGTTTGGTGCCCTGCAGGACATCACCGCGCGCAAGCTGGCCGACGCAGCGTTGCAGGAAAGCGAAGAGAAATTCCGTCTGGCGATGAGCGCCAGCCGTGATGGCTTGTGGGATTGGGACATTTTGACCGGCAAGGTCTACTACAGTCCGGGTTGGGCCAGGATCCTCGGCGAGACCGAGGTCTCATCCGACTTCAGCGCCTGGGAGAGGCGCATCCACCCCGATGACCGTCAGCCGGCGATCAACTCGCTGCAAGAGCACCTGCAAGGTAAGAATGCGTATTGGCAACTCGAGCATCGGCTGAAGATCAACGATAGCCAATGGAAATGGGTGCTGGGACGGGGCATGGTGGTCGCGCGGGATGCGCAAGGCAAAGCCCTGCGCATGGTCGGCACCATGCGGGACATCAGCGAACGCAAGCGCGTCGAAGCGGAGCTCGAACAACATCGCAACAACCTCGAAGCACAGGTCATGGCGCGCACGGTCGAGCTGGTGGAAGCCAAGGTCGCGGCCGAGGCGGCCAACCGGGCCAAGAGCACCTTCCTCGCCAACATGAGCCACGAGTTGCGCACGCCGATGAACGCCATCATGGGCATGGCGGGCCTGCTTCTGCGCAACACCACCGACGCGAAGCTGCGCGACCAGATCGGCAAGATCGACCAGGCGTCGAAACATCTGCTCGCGGTGATCAACGACATCCTCGACCTGTCGAAGATCGAGGCCGACCGCATGGTGCTGGAGCAAACCGACTTCCAGCTCGGCAGCGTGCTCGAGAACCTCGCGAGCCTTGCCGGCCATCGCGCCAGCGACAAGGGTCTGCGGTTCGTCGTTGACGTCCCGCCCGACCTCACGCGCCTCAACCTGTCCGGCGACCCCTTGCGCATTGGCCAGGTCCTGCTCAACCTGACCAGCAACGCCATCAAGTTCACCGAACACGGCAGCGTCACGATCGTCGCCCACCGGGTCGAAGAGGCCCGGGGAAACATCCGGCTGCACTTCGAAGTCACCGACACCGGCATCGGCATCTCGCCCCTCGCCCAGCAACGCTTGTTCACTGCTTTCGAGCAGGCCGACAACTCGATGACGCGCACCTACGGCGGCACCGGCCTCGGCCTCGCCATCAGCAAGCGGCTGGTGCAATTGATGGGCGGCGAAATCGGCGTGCGCAGCGCGCCCGGCAGCGGCAGCACCTTCTGGTTCGACATCAGCCTGCCGCTGGCCAGCCATGCCGTCGCGCCAGCGCTGACTTTCGATACCGACGAAATCGAAACCCGGATCCGCACGAAGTTTCCCGGCGCGCGCATCCTGCTGGCCGAGGACGAACCGATCAACCGCGAAGTGTCGCTGTGCCTGCTCGATGCCGTCGGGCTCCAGGTGGATGTTGCGCTGGACGGCACCGAGGCGCTCGATCAGGCGCGCAAGCAGCGCTACGACCTGATCCTGATGGACATGCAGATGCCGAACCTGAACGGCGTCGATGCCACGCGGCGGATCCGCGGGGATTCACTGAATCGCGACACGCCGATCCTGGCAATGACGGCGAATGCCTTCGAGGAAGATCGCAAGGTCTGCCTCGCGGTCGGCATGAACGACCATCTGCCCAAGCCGATCGATCCGCTTGTTCTGTTCGAAACCCTGCTGAAGTGGTTGGAGAAGTCTCCGGGCTGACGCAGGATGACAGGCGGCCCATCATGCGCATCGCCTCCCTCGATACCGCCCACGTTCTTGCCAGCCTGAGAACGACATCCGATGGCCTGACATCTGCCGAAGCCGCGCGTCGGCTGTTCGAATACGGCCCCAACCGGCTGGAAGAAGTGGGCCGCCGAAACCTTCTGCTCGCCTTCGTGCGGGAGTTCACCCACTTCTTCGCGCTGATCCTCTGGCTGGCGGCCGGCCTGTGTTTTCTGGCGGAGCATTACGATCCCGGCCAGGGCATGGCGCGGCTGGGCATCGCCATCCTGGGCGTCATCCTCATCAATGGCCTGTTCTCCTTCTGGCAGGAATACAAGGCAGAGCAGGCAGTTGCCGCCCTGCGCCGCCTGCTCCCCTTGCAGGCCAAAGTCGTGCGTGACGGACAAGTCACGCAGATCGAAGCCACCGGTCTGGTGCCGGGGGATGTGCTGCTGATCGAGGAAGGAGACAGCGTTCCTGCCGATTGCCGGCTCATCGAAGCCACCCAGGTACGCCTCAATGCCGCCACGCTGACGGGAGAATCGCGTCCGCAGGCCCGCGATGCCTCGCCCTGCCAGGTCGACGCCGCAATCCAGGCCCGCAACCTCGCCCTTGCCGGCACCCAGATGGTTTCCGGCAAGGCACGGGCCGTCGTCTACGCCACCGGGATGCATACGGAGTTCGGTGCCATCGCGCATCTCACCCAGACGGCCGGTGCCGCCGTATCGCCGCTGAAGCGCGAAATCCAGCACCTGTCGCGCATCCTCGCGCTGATTGCCACCGGCCTCGGTCTGCTGTTCTTCGCCGTCGGCCAATGGCTGGGCATGCCGTTCTGGGAAAACCTGCTGTTTGCGATCGGCATCATCGTCGCCAACGTGCCGGAGGGCCTGCTGCCGACCATCACGCTCGCGCTGGCCATGGCCACGCAACGCATGGCGAAGCGCAATGCCCTGGTGCGCCATCTGCCCGCCGTCGAAGCGCTCGGCTCGACCACCGTCATCCTCAGCGACAAGACCGGCACGCTCACCCAGAACCGGATGTCGGTGAAGCAACTCTGGTTCGCGGGGGACTTCCGTACACCCGAGCATCTCGAACCGACCTCTACACCGGCGTTGGACCTGCTACGAACTGCCGCCCTCTGCCAGGATGTTCGCTATGCCGCAGGGCGGCCGCTGGGCGATCCCACCGAAGTCGCGCTCGCCGAATTCGCCGCTGCAACGCTCGTTTCAGCGTCAGCCGTGACGCGGATCGCCGAACAGCCCTTCGACGCGGACCGCAAGCGCATGTCGGTCACGTGCGCCACGCCCCGTGGTCGCATGCTCTATTGCAAGGGAGCGCTCGAATCCGTGCTTGCGTGCTGCACGAGCCTGCAGGATCGCGAAGGGGAGGTTCCACTGACGGCAGGCCGGCAAGCAGAGATCCTCGCGGCGCAGGAAAGCATGGCGCACGCCGGGTTGCGTGTGCTTGCCTTCGCGCAGCGCCCGGTCGCCGACGAAGATGATGCTGGAGAGTGCCAACTCGTTTTCCTCGGCCTGATCGGCCTCGAAGACCCGCCGCGTCCCGAAGTGCCGCAAGCCGTCGCACGCTGTACCGAAGCCGGCATCCGCATCATGATGTGCACCGGGGACCATCCCGGTACGGCGCTCGCCATCGCCCGTGAAATCGGGCTGGTGAAAAGCGAATCCCCGGCCATCGTCACAGGTGACACCTTGAGACGCATGAACCGGTCGCAACTCCAGCTCGCGCTCGACGCGCCCGAGATCATCTTCGCGCGCATGGGGCCGGAACAAAAGCTGCGCATCGTCGAGTCCCTCAAGGCCAAGGGTGAAACGGTGGCCGTCACCGGCGACGGCGTCAACGACGCCCCGGCCCTCAAGTCGGCCCACGTCGGCATCGCCATGGGTATCGCCGGCACCGACGTGGCGAAGGAAGCCGCCGACCTCATTCTGCTCGACGACAACTTCGCCACCATCGTTTCCGCAATCGAGGAAGGCCGCGCGGTGTTCGAGAACATCCGCAAGTTTATGACCTACATCCTCACCTCCAACACCCCGGAGATC
>CAZTWA010000198.1:0-4074 GCA_964617225.1 uncultured Methyloversatilis sp. | reverse complement strand
ACGGCGTAGAGCGTGTTCTTGGCGTTGGTGACGGCCTGGCGCTTGGCCGAGGCGCCGACGAGGATCTCGCCGTCTTCCGTGTAGGCGACGATCGAGGGGGTCGTGCGCGCGCCCTCGGAGTTTTCGATGACCTTCGGCTTGCCGCCTTCCATGATGGCGACGCAGCTGTTGGTGGTGCCGAGGTCGATGCCGATGATCTTGCCCATGTTGTCTGTCCTTTGCGTGCTAAATGTGCTGAATTTGGTGGAGAAATCTAACCTGCGCTGAATATGGGGTTATCGCCGCCCGCTTCAAGCCGAGTTCCGGTTCATTTTGGCTTGGCGACGGTGACGAGCGCGGGGCGCAGGATGCGCTCGTGCAGGGCATAGCCCTTCTGCAGCACGCTGACGACCGTGTTGGCTTCCTGCTCGGCATCGACCATCGCGATGGCCTGGTGGAAATGCGGGTCGAACTTCTCGCCAAGCGGGTTGAGCTCGGTGACGGCGGATTTCTCGAAGGCGGCAACCAGCTGCTTGAGGGTCAGTTCGACACCGGCCTTGAGCGCGGCGACATCCTGCTGCTCGGTGGCGAGGGCGGCCTCGAGGCTGTCCTTGACGGCCAGCAGTTCGCCGGCGAACTTCTCGGCGGCGAACTTGTGGGCCTTGGTGACGTCGTCTTGCGCACGCCGGCGCATGTTCTCGGTCTCGGCCTTGGCGCGCAGCCACGCATCGTGGTGCTCGGCGGCCTTGAGCTCGGCGGCCTTGAGCAGTTCCTCGGGGCTGGGCATCACGTCTGGGGCGCCAGCCGGGTCGGCCTGAGTTTCAGGTGCCGTCTCGCCAGCACTGACTTTCAATTCCAGCTCTGGGGCCTGAGGGGTCTGGGGGTTCTGTTCTTCCTGCATGGGAGAAAAAGCCTTTGAAAATTAAACCTTAAGGACAATGGGGGCACTCCGCCCCTTTTCAAGGGCGGGGCGTCGAATTACCGGGAAAATCAGGTGCGGAAGCGGCCGACCGTGCTTTGCAGTTCGCCAGCGAGCTCCTCGAGGCGCTGGGCCGAGGCGGCGGTCTGGCCGACGGCGTCGCTGTTCTCGTGCGCCATGGCGGCGATGGCCTCGATGTGCGTGAAGGCCTCGGTGCTCAGGCGGCGCTGCTCCTCGGTGGCGCTGGCGATGTCGTCGAGGCCGACGCCGACCTGTTCGACCGACTGGTTGGCTTCGGTGATCGCGCCGGCGACGGCGTTCAGCGAACGCTCGCTGGACGCGATGTCGGCGAGGCCTTCCTCGATCGACTGGCGCACCGCATCCGACTGGGTGCCGAGCGTGCGGGTGACGCCGTCGATGGCGCTCGCCGACGACGCGGACTTCTCGGCCAGCTTGCGCACCTCGTCGGCGACGACCGCGAAGCCGCGGCCCTGCTCGCCGGCGCGCGCCGCCTCGATGGCGGCGTTGAGGGCGAGGAGGTTGGTCTGGTCGGCGATGTCGCGCACCTCGCGCGTCATGTCGGTGATCGAGGCCGTGCTGTTCATGAACTCGTTGACCGCGTCGGCCATGCCGTTGACGGTCTGCTTGACGCGGCCGATCTCGACGATCAGCTGTTCGAGCGTCTGGTTGCCTTCGTGCGAGCGCGTCAGGCTCTCGCGCGACTGCGCATGGACCTTGTCGGTGCTGGAGGCCACCTCGACGATGCTCTGCACCATGGTTTCGACGGCGCCGGTCGCGGCGCGCGATTTCTCATATTGCTGTTGGGAGCTGTCGGCCACCTGCCGGGCGCCGCTGACCAGTTCGTGGGCCGCGCCCGAGACGTGGCTGGCGGACTCGCTGACCTGCCGCACGAGGTTGCCGAAATTCACCATCATGTCGTTGAAGACCTTGCCGGCCTGGCCGATTTCGTCCTGGCTCTTCACTTCGAGGCGGCGCGTCAGGTCGCCTTCGCCGCTGGCGATCGAGCGCAGGCCGGCCACCATCTCGTCGAGTGGCCGGGTCACGACCTTGCTGACGAAGAAATAGATGAAGGCGAGCAGCGGGATGCTGACGACGATGGCCGCCAGCAGCGACTTGATGCGCTGCGCGCCGACGGCGGCATTGACGCTGTCGAGCGAGACTTTCATGCTCACCGCGCCGAGCACAGTGTTTTCCGGCACCTGGTGGCAGAGGACGCAGTCCTTGCCGAGATAATTCTTGCTGGATAGCGCGGGCCGCACCACGCGCAGGTATTCGCCCTGGCCGTCGCTCTGGACCGCCGAGAATTCCTTGCCGCTGGCGAGCACCTGCTGTTCGATGGCGTCCAGCGTCGTTTCCTTCGCCGTGCCGGGACCGAAGATCTTGGTCACGCCTTCGCCGCGCAGCACCTTGAGGTCGCGGATGATCGACAATTGTTTGATCTGGTCGAGGAAGACTTCGCGTTGCGCGATGGTGCCGGTGATCATCATGCCGGTGAGGCCGGCCAGCGTTGCCTCGTGCATCGAGAGCGAGAACTGCTTCGCTTGTTCGATCGCCGTGTCGCGATTGACCTTGCTTTCCCAGAAGATCACGCCCGTCCAGGCAATTACGAGCATCAACCAGATGACGGCGGTCAGCTTGACCCAGATCTTCAAGTCGGCGAAGCGCATAAGCTATCCTTTTTTTGGTATCACAAAAGTTTAGCCGAATCTGCGCCTGTTGCGCAGCGGATGCCGTCCCGCCGGGTCTGACTATTACAGCGCGGACTTCACCCAACGCACGATGTTTGCAGCATCCATGGCCCCGGATTGGCGTGCGACCTCGCGTCCACCCTTGAACAAAATCATCGTCGGGATGCTGCGGATGCCGAACTGCGCCGCCGGTTGCTGGTGCGCCTCGGTGTTCAGTTTCGCCAGCCGCACGTTCGGTTCGAGCTGGCGCGCCGCTTGCGCGAAGGCGGGCGCCATCATGCGGCAGGGGCCGCACCACGGCGCCCAGAAATCAACGAGCACCGGGATATCCGAACGGCCAATGTGCTTGTCGAAACTGGCAGCGTCCAGTTCGACCGGTGCGCCGGCGAACAGCGGCTGCTTGCACTTGCCGCAGGTGCCGCCCGCGTTCAGCTTGTCGGCGGGGACGCGGTTTGGTGCGTGGCAGTGGCGGCAAACGATGATGGATGAATCGGACATGACGAACTCCTGTATCAGCTAGGACTGATATGGGCGCGCCGTCCCGAAGTTCAACTGCCGATTTGGGCGAGCGCGAGGTCGGCCAGCGCGGCGATCCAGTCGCTCCGCTCGTTGAGGCAGGGGATGTAGTGGAAGGTCTCGCCGCCGTGCTCGAGGAAAGCTTCGCGGCATTCCATCGAGATCTCTTCCAGCGTTTCGAGGCAGTCGGCCGGGAAGCCGGGGCAGATGACATCGACGCGCTTGAGCCCGCCGCGCGCCAGTTCTTCGAGCGTCGGCTGGGTGTAGGGCTGCAGCCATTTCGCCGCGCCGAAGCGCGACTGGAAGGTCGCCAGCCACTGGTCGTCCGGCAGGCCGAGGGCATCGGCCAGCGCCCGCGCCGTGGCATGGCACTGGTCGGCGTACGGGTCGCCCCGATCCACCGAGCGCTGCGGGATGCCGTGGAAGCTCATGATCAGTTTGTCGCCGCGACCATGCGCCAGCCAGTGTTCACGGATCGAGGCGGCCAGCGCGCCGATATAGCCCGGATCGGTCGGATAGTCCTTGACCCAGCGGATGGCCGGGGGGCGGGACTGGCGTTTGAGCCAGGCCGTGATGGCATCTTCGGTGCTGGCGGTGGTGCTGCCGGCGTACTGCGGGTAGAGCGGCAGCACGAGCACGTCCGTGATGCCATCGGCCATGAGGCGGTCGAGGACTGACGGAATCGACGGGTTGCCGTAGCGCATCGCCCAGTCGATGCGTAGTTGGTCGGGGACCGGGTAGCCGCGCTGGCCAAGCAGGCCCTTGAGCAACTTGGCCTGCCGTTCGGTATGCACCTTGAGCGGCGAGCCTTCGGACGTCCAGATCGTGGCGTACTTGGCGGCGGACTTGGCCGGTCGCGTCCGGAGGATGATGCCGTGCAGGATCGGCAGCCAGAGCAGGCGCGGCAGTTCGACGACGCGCGGGTCGCCGAGAAATTCGGCGAGGTAGCGC
>CAZTWA010000197.1:0-4112 GCA_964617225.1 uncultured Methyloversatilis sp. | reverse complement strand
CCGCTCTTGTCGCCGCGCGAGACGAAGGCGGCCTGCGCGGCCGCGACGCGCCGCAGGCCTTCGAGGATGTCCTTGCCGGCGGCCTTGGCCGGGTCGGCCTTCGGGCCAATGAGGACGAAGTCGTTGTACATCACTTCCTGGCGCTTGACGCCGAACCCCTCGGCGACGAATTTCTCTTCGGCCACCTTGTCATGCACGAACACGACGTCGGCGTCACCGCGCCGCGCGAGATCGAGCGCCTGGCCAGTGCCGAGCGCAACGACGCGCACCTTGAAGCCACTCGTCTTTTCGAAGGCCGGCAGCAGGTGGCTGAACAGTCCCGACTGCTCGGTGGAGGTGGTTGAGGCGACGGTGATGAAGCGTTCCTGTGCCTGGGCGGCCAATGCGGTCAAGGCAACGGTGCCGGCGAACAGGCAGTGACGCAGGAAGCGGAAGGTTTGCATGAATTGATCTCCTGAACGGTTTGCGCGGGTAAAGGTTAAAGTAGCGGCCAAGGATTCCGAATATGTCAAAGCTTGCAACAAAGCCCGCCGCCCCTCTGCCCCGCCTGCGCTGGAACTGGGATTTCGGCATCGATCTCGGCGACGTCGACACGCGCCGCCTGCTCGTGCTGCTGACGACCCTGCTTGAAACATCCGCCCTCGGCAAGGCGGCCGCAGCGGCCGGGATGTCCTACCGCGCCGCATGGGGCCTGCTGCGCCACTGCCAGGAGGAGTTCGGCCTGGAGCTGGTCACCATGGAACGCGGGCGCGGCACGCGCCTCACCCCGTTCGGCGAGTCGCTCGTGGAAATGGATGGCGCGGCGCGGCAGGCGCTCGGCAAGGTGCATGGCGTATGGGAAGCGCGCATGCACGAATTGCTCGTGCCGGCACTGAACGATGCGCATGCGGAAGCCAAGCGCCTCAGCCTGCATGCCAGCCACGACCTCGCCCTGTCGGACTGGATGGAGCACGGGCGTCATGTCCCGGTCGACATCGTCTGGCGCGGCAGCGAGGAAGCCCTCGCGGCACTCGGCCGGGGCGAATGCGACATCGCGGGCTTTCACGTGCCGGAGACCTGGACCGCCGAACAGTTCGTCAGCTGGCTGAAGCATTGGCTCAAGCCGCGCCTGCATGTCTGCTTTCCCCTCATGCGGCGACGCCAGGGCCTGATCGTGCCGCGCGGCAATCCGCTGCACCTGCATTCGCTGGCGGATGTGGCGTCACGCAACGCGCGCATGGTGAACCGCCAGCGGGGTTCGGGCACCCGCACGCTGATCGACCAGTTGCTCGCCGCCAATGGCATCGATCCTGCCCGCATCGACGGCTATGCCCATGAGGAATTCACCCATGATGCCGTCGCCGCGACCGTCGCGGGCGGCACGGCCGATGCCGGTTTCGGCATCGAAGCGGCAGCCGCGCGCTACGACCTCGACTTCGTGCCGCTGGTGGAAGAACGCTACGGTTTCGCGCTGCGCCACACGGCGCTCGAATCCCCGGCAGGGCAGACGCTGTTGCGCCGTCTCACTGGCAGGACTTTCCGCCAGCGCCTGCTGTCCCTGCCCGGCTACGCGCCGCTCGGCGCGCCCGCTTCCAGCAAGTTGTCCGGCAAATGGGAGTCCTTCCTCGCCTGAAGCCAGGCGAGCGCGCCCTGCCCTGCCACGCGACCGCTGGCGAAGCAGGCCGTGAGCAGGTAGCCGCCCGTCGGCGCTTCCCAATCCAGCATCTCGCCCGCGCAGAAGACACCGGGCAGTACCTTGAGCATCAGGTGCGCGTCGAGCGATTCAACTGTCACGCCCCCCGCGCTGCTGATCGCCTCGTCGAGCGGGCGCGGCGAAATCAGTTTCAACGGCAGCGCCTTGATCGCGGCGGCGAGCCGCGCGGGATCATCGTAATCGGCCTTTGAAGCGAATTCGCGCAGCAGGCCAGCCTTCACACCCGCGATGCCGGCCCGACTCTGCAGGTGGCTACCCATCGAACGCGCACCGCGCGGATGGGCGATCTCTCGCGTCAGTCGTTCCAGCGATTTGCCCGGCGCGAGATCGAGATGCAATGTCGCGCTACCCTCCGTTTCAATGACATCTCGCAGCGCGGCGGAGAAGGCGTAGATCAATCCGCCTTCGACGCCATGCCGCGAGACGACGAACTCGCCTTGCCGTTGCTGTCCGGCGAAGCTCGCCACCACCGATTTCACCGGCTGACCGGCGAACTTGTCGCGAAAGTGTTCGCTCCACGCCACGTCGAAGCCGCAGTTCGCCGGCCGCAGCGCAGCGACCGCGATGCTCCGTTCGCGCAGTAGCGGCACCCAGGCGCCGTCCGAGCCGAGTTTCGACCAGCTCCCGCCGCCCAGCGCAAGAATGAGTGCCACTGGTGCCGTCTCGCCAGCGCTGACTTTTGCATTCCCATCCGGCGTGGCGAACAGCAGGCTCTCGCCTTCCCAGCCCAGCCAGCGATGGCGCATGTGGAAATGCACACCGGCCACGCGCAGGCGATGCAGCCACGCGCGCAACAGCGGCGCGGCTTTCATGTCCGCAGGGAAAACGCGGCCCGACGAGCCGACGAAGGTGTCGACGCCCAGCCCGTGCGCCCAGTCGCGCAAGGCATCCGCGTCGAACTCGCGCAGCCACGGCGCGACCCATTCGCGCCGGTCGCCATAGCGCGAGACAAACGTTTCGCCGGGTTCGGCATGCGTGAGGTTGAGGCCGCTCTTGCCGGCCATGAGGAACTTGCGGCCCGCGCTCGGCATCGCGTCGTAAACATCGACGGCCACACCTGCGGAGGACAGCACTTCCGCCACCATCAAGCCGGCCGGCCCGGCACCGATGACGATGGCTTTCATGTCCGCGCCGCCGGCACTTTCCCGCTGGCAGTCATGGCGCGTGCCCAAGAATGTTTTCCATGCCGCCATGGTACCGGTGTACCGGTATGCGCGGAGCGGATCGCCCAGAAGGGCGCGGTAATATCCTCCGGTCCCCCTTCCCGCCCTGACCGAACTTTCGACCGCCCCATGCCCTCGTCGGCCCTTGCCCTGGTCGTGCTTGCCGGCCTGATTCACGCCGTCTGGAACATCGCCGCCAAGCAGGCGGGCGGCGACGCCCGTTTTGCCTGCTTCACGGCGCTCGTCCTGATGGTGTTCTGGGCGCCCGTCGGCCTCTGGCTCGGCTGGGATCAGGTGCCCGCCTGGGGCCGGACCGAATGGGCACTGATCGCGGCGAGCGGCGCGCTGCACGTGGTGTATTACGTAGTCTTGCTGCGCGGCTATCGCAAGGCCGACCTCACGGTGGTCTATCCGCTGGCGCGCGGCTCCGGGCCGTTGCTGTCGTCGATCGCGGCGGTGGTGCTGCTCGGCGAACAGCTCACCCTCGTCAGCGCCTTTGGCATCGCCGCGGTCGTCCTCGGCGTGTTCCAGATTGCCGGGGGGCAAACACTCTTTCGTCAGGCCCACGATCCGGCGCTACGCGCCCGGATTCTCGTCGGCCTGCGCTACGGATTGCTGACGGGCCTCTTCATCGCCAGCTATACCGTGGTCGATGGCTACGGCGTCAAGGTGCTGCTGCTGTCGCCCATCCTGATCGACTATTTCGGCAACCTCGTGCGCGTGGTCGTCCTCGCCCCCACGATCCTGCGCGATCGCCCGGCGGCCCGGCAGTTGTGGCGGCGGCAATGGAAGCATGCGGTGTTCATCGGCATCGTCAGCCCGGTGTCGTATGTCCTCGTCCTGTACGCCATGCAGGTCGCGCCCCTGAGCCACGTCGCCCCGGCGCGCGAAGTGTCGATGCTGTTTGCCGCCCTGCTCGGCGGTCACCTGCTGCGTGAAGGCGATCGCCTCGCCCGCTTCATCGGCGCGGCTTGCATCGCGATGGGCGTGATGGCGCTGGCACAAGGGTAAGGCGCCGGCGTGCCATTTCATGAAGGCCGGTATTTCTGCGCAAGAAAAGTCTGAGGTCAGCCGACGCGGAAGTCGCATCAGACAACGGGCAACTTCCGCCTCCGGCCAAGTGCAGCCGATCGTACCTTCTCCGCACCAGTTGTTTTAACGGCTGCTCTGAACCTGTTTTCCGCCAACCACGCTAGTTAAGATCCATCAAACGTCAATTTACCGCCGGAAGCCCTGCAGCCTGATTATTTGGGCTT
>CAZTWA010000196.1:0-4164 GCA_964617225.1 uncultured Methyloversatilis sp. | reverse complement strand
TGATCGTCATCGACTTCATCGACATGGAGTCGGCCAAGAACCAGCGCGAAGTCGAAAACCGCCTGCGCGATGCCCTGCACTTCGACCGCGCCCGCGTCCAGACCAGCAAGATCTCGCGCTTCGGCCTGCTCGAACTCTCGCGCCAGCGCCTGCGTCCGGCCCTGGCCGAGGCGAGTTACATCACCTGCCCACGCTGCACCGGCACCGGCCACATCCGCAGCACGGAGTCCGCCGCGCTGCACATCCTGCGCATCCTCGAAGAAGAGGCGATGAAGGAGAACACCGGCGCGCTGCACGTGCAGGTCCCCGTCGATGTCGGCACCTTCCTGCTCAACGAGAAGCGCATCGACATCGCGCGCATCGAGGCCCGTCACCGCGTCAATCTGCTGATCATCCCGAACCGCCACCTCGAAACGCCGCAGCACGAGATCATCCGCCTGCGCCACGACCAGCTCAACCTTGAAGGCACCGCCCTCGCGAGCTATGAAATGGCCGTCAAGCCCGCCGAGGAGGAAAACTCACCAGCCGCTGCCGGCGAAGCTCGCGCGCCACGTGCCGAAGCAGCGGTCAAGGGCATTACCCCCGACCAGCCCGCGCCGACCGTTGCACCGAAGGAACCCGAAGCTCCGCCCCCCGCACCCGGCCTGTTCTCACGCATCATGTCGTGGCTGACCGGCGGCAGCAAGAAGGAAGAAGTCGTCGAGGAAGCCCCCAAGAAGCCCGCACGTCCGGCCCGCCGCGAACGCGGCGAAGGCGAACGTGGCGATCGCGGCGGCCGTGGCCGTCGCGAAGGCCGTGACCGAAACGAACGTGGCGACCGCGGCGAGCGTACGGAGCGCGGAGATCGCGGCGAGCGCCGAGACCGTGGCAGCGAAACCGCAGGCAAGGAACCACGCGAAGGCCGCGAAGGAAAAGAGGGCCGCGAAGGCCGTCAGGGTGGCCGCAAGGAGCGCGGCGAACGTGGCGGCGATAATCGTCGCGACAACCGCGGCACCGAGGCACAGGAAGCCAATGCACGTCCCGACAATCGCCAGAATCGCCAGAAACCTGCCAGCGAGACAGAACCCCAGGCCATGGTCAGCAACGCTGCACCAGCCGAAGGCAATGCCCAGGAGGGTACGGGTGAAGGCGGACGCCGTCGCGGTCGTCGTGGCGGTCGCAACCGTGGCGAACGCCAGCTCGAAGAGATTTCCGCAGCCGTCGCTGCGGTTAACGCCGAGGGCATCGAAGCCGCGCCCGTCGCGCCTGCGGTCATCGAACCCATCGCAGCGCCCGTTGAAACACCGGTTCTGACCGAGGCCAGCCCCGTCGAGCCGCAAGCTGCCGTCCCGCCAGCGCTGACTTTCGAGCCCCCGGTCGAAATTCCTGTCGCAGCAGAACCTCCGATGGCGCCCGTCGCAGTTGTTGAGGAAGTTCAGCCTACGCCAGCAAGCGTGCCGGTTGCCGCGCTGGAAACCCCAGCCGAGGTCGCTCCCGCGCCTTCCGCCACCGTGGCGCAAGTCACGGCGCCGGCCGAACCGATCGACATTTCGGCAGAACTGCAAAAGGCCGGCCTGCAGTTGATCGAAACGTCGGGTGCCGCGCCCGCGCCGGTCGTGCAAGCGCCAGCGCAGCCGCTGGGCCGCAAGCCCAAGCCCGCGCCCGCCATCAGCAACGAGCCGCTGCAGATGGTGGAAACGCAGCACAACAACTAAGGCTGACCAGGACTGACCCAGCCTGCAAGGGGCACCCGCCGGGTGCCCCTTATTTCTTGGTGAATTGGTCGAGCAGGCCGTCGGCCGCATCCTCGATCATGTCGAGCACGCGCTCGAAGCCCTCCGGCCCGCCGTAATAGGGATCGGGTACCTCGTCGTCGGCGCTGCGCGACGCATATTCGAGGAACAGCCCGAGTTTGCCATGATGTTCCTGCGGGCAGGCCCGCCGCAGCAAATCGAGGTTGTCGCGATCCATCGCCAGGATGCGATCGAAACGCTCAAAATCGAATTCGCCGACCTGCCGCGCCTTGAGGGGCGACAAATCGTAGCCGCGCTTTGCGGCTGCCTGCCGCGCACGGGCATCGGGTGAATTGCCGATGTGATAGCCATGCGTCCCGGCCGAATCGAATTCGAAGAAGGCGGCGACGCCCTTCTTTTCGGCGAGCGCCCGCGTCACGCCCTCGGCCGTGGGCGAACGGCAGATATTGCCCATGCAGACAAACAAAATTCGATGGGTCATCATTGTCGTAAATGCTCCTCGATTGCGCGTCCGGTCTGCTCGAAGGCAATGGCCAGATCGGTTCGCAGTGTCTCAACACCTGCCCAATCCGCCTGCCGGGCCGCCTGTTCAATTTCAGTGGCAAGCTGTGCCATGCGCTCGATGCCCAGACTGCCCCATGCCCCCTTGGCCTCGTGGGCGAGTTCCCCCACGCGGGTTGCATCGCGAAGCTCAGCCGCCGTGCCCATTTCTTCCAACAGTGCGGCTGCCGCGACCCGAAACATCCCGAACAAATCGACCAGCACACCGGGCTCGTCGCCGAGGTCCTGCAGTTGATCGAAATTCACCAGCATCGGCACGGTGAGGGGATGATCCTAATGGGTAGAAGCAGGTGCCGAGATCGCGAAGCCGCCGAAACGCCTAGAACGGCAGCTTCATGCCCGGCGGCAGCGGCAACCCGGCGGTCAGCGAGCCCATGCGCTCTTGCGACGTCGTTTCGGCACGGCGATTGGCATCGTTGAGCGCGGCGGCGATCAGGTCTTCGAGCATTTCCTTGTCGTCCATGACCGACGGATCGATGGTGACGCGCTTGACGTCGTGCTTGCAGGTCATGACGATCTTCACGGCACCCGCGCCGGACTGACCTTCGACTTCGATGTTCGCCAGTTCCTCCTGCGCCTTCTGCATGTTTTCCTGCATCTTCTGCGCCTGTTTCATCAGGTTGGCGATGCCGCCTTTGTTAAGCATATGCTCTTCCTCAGATGGGTTTGATGGTGGATTCGTCGATACTCGCGTCGAACAGGTCGCAAGCCTCACGCACGAAGGGATCGCTCTCGATCGATGCGATGGCGCGTTCCTGACGCTCGCGCCGGGCATTGTCGACACGGGCTTTGGGCGTTTCACCCGCTGGCTCGGTCAGACGGACTTCGAGCGTCAGCGGCTGGCCAAGTATTTTGGCCAATTCCGCGCGCAGCTTTTCCTGATGCACCTGCAGATGCTTGTGTGCCGGCGCCAGGCACAGGACGAGCTTGCCCGCGCTACGCTCGACCTGCTCGCAATGCTGGGCCAACTGGCGCGCCATGCCGGTCAGTTGTCCGCTGTCGACCAGCGCATGCCAGTCGTCGGGCGGCGCCAACCGAACCACGGTGGCTGCGGGTTCTTCGCGTGTCGATGCCGGCAACGAAGGCGGTGTAGGCGCGGATGCCGGTGCAGGCACAATTGCTTGTGCCACCGGCGCTGCGGGGACGGATCGTGGTGCCGTCCTGCCAGCGCTGACTTTCGCGGCCGGAGCCACGTTGCCACTCGCCGGGCGGAAAGCGTGCATGCGCAACAGCGCCATGGCAAAGCCGGCTGCCTCGTCGGGTGCCAGCGACAGTTCGGCACGCCCGTGGGTGACGATCTGGTAGCACAGCTGCAGGAATTCCGGATCGAGTTGCTCGGCGTAGGGCGCAAGCTTCGCCCGCTCGCCGTCGTCGAGCACGGCGGCCGGCGCGAACTGCACCAGCGCGATGCGATGCAGCAGTGTCGCCAGTTCCTGCAGGGCCGAGTCGAAGCTGAGGCTGCGGGTCTCCATCGCCTCGCCCACGGCCAGCATGGCCTGGATGTCGCCGGCGGCCAGGGCATCGAGCAGCGCGTAGAGGTGCTCGTCGCCCACCGTGCCGAGCATCGCCCGCACGCCTTCTTCCTCGATTCGGCCCGCGCCGTGCGCGATGGCCTGGTCGAGCAGCGACAGCGCGTCGCGCATGGATCCGGCCGCCGCCTTGGCGATCTGGCGCAGCGCACCGGCTTCGAAGGCGACGCCTTCCGCCTCCAGTACGCGTGACAGGTGCTCGACGATGTGGCCCGGCGGCATCTGCTTGAGGTTGAACTGCAGACAGCGTGACAACACGGTCACCGGAATCTTCTGCGGGTCGGTGGTCGCGAGGATGAACTTGACGTGCTCCGGCGGCTCCTCCAGCGTCTTCAGCATGG
>CAZTWA010000195.1:0-4254 GCA_964617225.1 uncultured Methyloversatilis sp. | reverse complement strand
ACTCGCCATGGATCGGCTGCCACAGCGCATGGACGATGCCGAGCGCGGTATAGCAATCCTTCACATCCGCGACGATGATGCGCAGCGCGCGCACGTCATAGACCTCGGCGAACTCGAGGTCCTTCTGCTGCATCTTGTTCCAGATGCTGTAGATATGCTTCGGCCGGCCATAGACCTCGGCGTCGGTCACGCCCGATTTCGCCAGTTCGTCCTTGAGGCGCGCCACGGCATTGACGATGAAGGCCTCGCGCTCGAGGCGCTTTTCGTCGAGCTGCCTGGCGATCTTCTTGTACGTGGCCGGCTCGGTGAAGCGGAAGGAGAGGTCCTCGATTTCCCACTTGATCTGCCAGACGCCCAGCCGGTTGGCGAGCGGCGCATAGATCTGCAGGCTTTCGCGGGCCATGTCGGCACGCTCCGACGTGTCGTGATCGGTAAACCAGCGCAGGGTCTGGGTCCGCGAGGCCAGGCGGATCATGACGACGCGGATGTCGGCCGCGAGCGCCAGCAGCATCTTGCGCAGGATCTCGGCCTGCGTCTGCACGCCCTGCGAGCTCTGGGCGGTCGCGAGGGTCAGCGGCCGCAGATTCTTGAGCCGATACAGCCCGTCGACGAGGTCGGCCACCGCCTCACCCCAGCGCTCGGTCATCTGCTCGCGCGCATGGGAAAGGAAGTCCGGCGCCGCGAACAGCAGTCCCGCCATCCGGCTGTCGAGGTCGAGATCCAGCGAGGCCAGGATCAGCGCGGCACCCAGGCCGTGGCCGAATGCCGTCTCGCCAGAGCTGACTTTCGCAGTGCCATACAGCTCGCTGGCATGGGTGATCGCCAGCAGCAGTTTCTGGGCACCCTCTTCCGGCAGGCCTTCGATCAGGCGCGCCAGCGTCGCTTCATCGACGCCGGAATCGGGGAGGGCATGAACGACTGAAACCATTGGGGGAATACTTCATTTATAGGAATCCGGTCATTTTACAGGCTGGCGCCAGCCAAGAATGGCAGTACTATCCTAGGAAAAAAGCCGTCACGAATTGATCGCCATGCGTACCCTCGCGCCTCTTCCGCCTGAAAAGCTTTACACCGCCTGCGACCCCGCCGGCCTCGCGTGCACGAACAGCACCGCCCTCCCCGATCTCGATGCCGCCCAGATCCACCCGCGCGCGCTCGACGCCGCGCATCTGGGCCTCGCGATGCACCAGCAGGGCTACAACCTGTTCGTGCTGGGCGACACCGGCAGCGGGCGCCATGCCATCGTCAACCAGTTGCTGGAAGCCGAGCGTGCCGCCGGCGAACCGCCAGCCGACTGGTGCTACGTCAACAACTTCGCCGAACCGACCCAGCCACGCCTGATGCGCCTGCCCTGCGGCCGGGGCGCAAAGTTGCATGGCGACATGCAACACTTCGTCGGCGAACTGGCGCCGGCGATCGCCGCGGCGTTCGAGAGCAACGAGTATCGCCGCCGCATCGAATCGATGCAGGAGGAGGAAAAGCAGCGCGAGGAAACCGCCCTGCGTCATCTCGGCCACGAATCCGGCGAACACGGTATTGCCCTGTTGCGCACCCCGCAGGGTTTCATGTTCGCGCCCATCAAGGAAGGCGAGGAGACGCTCTCGTCCGAGGAATTCGCGCAACTGCCCGAGGCACGGCAGCAGGAGCTCGGCAAGCAGATGGAGATCTTCCACGCGAAGCTCCATGACCTGATGAACGAGTTCCCCACTTGGCGGCGCGAACTGCAGAACCAGATCAAGGCCACCGGCCAGGAAGTGCTCAAGCTCGCGGTCGGGCATCTCATCGAGGAACTGCGCCCGGCCTATGCCGATCTGCCGGAAGTCGGCAGCTATCTCGACGCCGCCATGCAGGACATCGTCGAAAGCGGCGAGTCGCTGCGCGAATCGACCAAGAGCGAAGAGGACTCGGAAACCACCTTCTTTTCGGGCACCATCTCGATCCAGCGCTACCGCGTCAACCTGCTGGTCGAGAATGCCGCCGATGGCCGCCGCCCGGTCGTGTATGAGGACCACCCCACGCTGCAGAACCTCGTCGGGCGCATCGAGCACCTCGTGCACATGGGCACGCTGGTCAGCAACTTCATGCTCATCAAGGCCGGCGCGCTGCATCGCGCCAATGGCGGCTTCCTGGTGCTCGACGCCATGAAGGTGCTGTCCCAGCCCTACGCATGGGAAGGCCTCAAGCGTACGCTCCAGTCCGGCGAAGTGCGCATCGAATCGCTCTCCGAACTGATCGGCTGGACCAGCACCGTCCAGATGGAGCCCCAGCCGATGCCCCTCGACCTCAAGGTCGTGCTGATCGGCGAGCGGCTGATCTATTTCCTGCTGTCCGAATACGATCCCGACTTCCCGGCGCTCTTCAAGATCAACGCCGACATGGACAGCGAGATCGAGCGCAATCCCGCCAATACCCAACTCTACGCACGGCTCGTCGCCACGCTGGCGCGCCGCGCGCAGTTGCGTCCCCTGGCCGCCGAAGCGATTGCGCGGGTGATCGACCACGCCGCCCGACTGGCCAACGATGCCGAGCGCCTGACGACCCAGACGCAGCCCATTGACAACCTCCTGCGCGAGGCCGACCACTTCGCCGCGGAAACGTCGGCCACCCAAATCGAGCGTGCCCACGTCGAGCAGGCCCTTGAAGCGCATCGCCAGCGCAACGAAAGCCTCCGCAAGCGCTTCCGGGACGAAATCCTGCGCGGCCAGTTGCTGATCGACACCACCGGCGCGCATGTCGGCCAGATCAACGGCCTGGCCGTGGTCCCGCTCGGCGAAAGCAGCTTCGCGCATCCGGTCCGCATTACCGCCACCGTGCGCATGGGCGAAGGTGAGGTCATCGACATCGAGCGCGAGGTCGACCTCGGCGGCCCGATCCATTCAAAGGGGGTGCTGATCCTCTCGTCCTTCCTCGCTTCGCGCTTCGGCTGGGCCGTGCCGCTCTCGCTCAAGGCCAGCCTGGTCTTCGAGCAATCCTACGGCGGCGTGGAAGGCGACAGCGCCTCGCTGGCCGAACTGGCTGCCCTGCTCTCGGCGCTTGCCGATATCCCGATCAAGCAGTCGCTGTCCGTCACGGGCTCGGTCAACCAGTTCGGCGTGGTGCAACCGGTGGGCGGCATCAACGAGAAGATCGAAGGCTTCTTCGACATCTGCGCCGCGCGCGGCCTGACCGGCGACCAGGGCGTGCTGATCCCCGCAGCCAACCTGAGCCACCTGATGCTGCGGCCCGAAGTCGTCGAGGCGGTGCGGCAGAAACGCTTCCATGTCTGGACCGTCGCCAGCGTGGATGAGGCGATGGAACTGCTGACCGGCCTGCCCGCCGGCGAGCCGGATGCGAAGGGTGAGATCCCCACGGGCACGATCAATTTCCGGATCGCCGTGCAACTGGCCTCGCTGGCCCAGATGCGCCAGGACTATGGACGCCCGGTGCGCCAACGCAAGGCGCGCGGCAAGAAGGCAAAACCGACGAAGCCGGCCAAGCCGCCCGCCCCGAAAGACGGTCCGAAGTAGCTTTCTGGGCTAGTTCGTCAGCCGACCCACTTCCGCGCGTTGCGGAACATCGTCATCCACGGGCTGTCCTCGCCGAGGGTCCCGGGATGCCAACTCATCTGCACGGTGCGGAAGACCCGCTCGGGGTGCGGCATCATGATCGTGAAGCGACCGTCCGGCGTGGTCACGCCGGCAATGCCCTCGGGCGAGCCGTTCGGGTTGAACGGATAAGTGGTGGCCGGCGCGCCGCGATGGTCGATGTAGCGCAGGGCGACGAGCGAACGATTCGCACCGGCGTAAACAGCACGGCCTTCGCCATGACTGACGACCACCGGCAGTTTCGAGCCGGCCATGCCGGCCAGGAAGATCGAGGGTGACGCCGGAATTTCGGTCATCGTGAAGCGCGCCTCGAACTGCTCCGACCTATTCCGATGGAAGGTCGGCCAGTCCTGTGCGCCGGGGATGATGGGCGCGAGGTGCGCCATCATCTGGCAGCCGTTGCAGACACCGAGCGCGAAGGTATCCGGGCGCGCGAAGAAGGCGGCGAACTCGTCCTTGAGTTCCGGATGGAACAGCACCGATTTCGCCCAGCCCTGCCCCGCACCCAGCACGTCGCCGTAGGAAAATCCCCCACAGGCGGCGAGACCCTTGAAGTCGGCCAGATGCACGCGACCGGCCATCAGGTCGGACATGTGGACATCGACGCAGGCAAAACCCGCCCGGTCGAAGGCGGCGGCCATCTCGACCTCGCCATTGACGCCCTGCTCCC
>CAZTWA010000194.1:0-4338 GCA_964617225.1 uncultured Methyloversatilis sp. | reverse complement strand
AGCATGTCGGCGACGAGGAAACGGTTGAGCGGGGGCAGGGCCACGGCGCGATCGCCGCCGCAGGCGGATTCGATGCCGGTCCCGCCCGTGCCGAAGACGATGGTCGGGCCGAAGATCTGGTCGCGCGACATGCCGACCACCAGTTCGCGGCCGTTGATCTTCTGGATCATCGGCTCGATGGCGATGCCGTGAATGATCGCGTCGGGGCGATTCTTTTTCACCTCGTCGAGGATCGCGTTGTAGGCATCCCGGACCTGTGCCAGCGAATTCAGATTGAGGCGTACCCCGCCCGAATCGGTCTTGTGGGTGATCTGCGGGGAGTCGACCTTCATCACCACCGGCAAGCCGATTTCCTCGGCCAGCACCATCGCCTCGGAAGGCGAGCGGGCCACGACGGTCTGGGCGATCGGGATGCGGAAGGCGGCGAGCAGCGCCTTCGACTCCATCTCGTTGAGATTCTTGCGGCCTTCGCCGAGCGCGGTCTCGATCACCAGCCGGGCGGATTCCAGGCGCGGCGCGACCTGGTTCGAAATCGAGGCCGGTGCCTGCATCAGCAGCTGCTGGTTGCGGTAATAGTTGGAGATGTGCGAGAACAGTTCGACCGCCGGCTCCGGCGTGCGGAACGAGGGAATGCCGGCGCCCTTGAACAGCAGGCGCGCCTCGCGTACCTGTTCCTCGCCCATCCAGCAGGTGACGATCGGCTTGTCGGTCTGCTTCGCCACCTCGATGACGACGCGTGCCGCCTGGGTCGGGTCGGTCATCGCCTGCGGCGTCAGGATCACCAGCACGCCGTCGACGTTCTCGTCTTCCAGGCAGGACGTCAAAGCGATGCGATAACGCTCGGGGTCGGCATCGCCGACCAGGTCCATCGGATTGGCCTTGGAGGCCGTCGCCGGCAAGCGCTCGTTGAGGGTGGTCAGCGTGGCCTCGCTGAGTTCGGCGAGGGGAATGTGGATGTCGTCCGCGTGGTCGGCGGCCATCACGCCCGGTCCGCCTCCATTGGTGATGATCATCAGGCGGTTGCCGCGCGGGCGGAAATGCGAAAACAGCGCCTCGGCGGCGGCGAACATGTGGCCGACATTGCCCAGGCGCACCACGCCGGCGCGGCGCAGGGCCGCATCGAACACATCGTTGGCACCGACCAGCGCGCCCGAATGCGACAGCGCCGCCTGCTTGCCGGCCGGATGACGGCCGACCTTGATCAGCAGCACCGGCTTGCAACGCGCGGCGGCACGCAGTGCGCTCATGAAGCGGCGCGCGTTCTTGATGCCCTCGATGTAGAGGAAGATGCTCTCGGTGCGCGGGTCGGCGACCATGTAGTCGAGCACCTCGCCGAAGTCGACATCGCTTTCGGCGCCGAGCGAAACGACGTTCGAGAAGCCGACGTTGTTGGGCAGCGCCCAGTCGAGGATCGCGGTACACAAGGCGCCGGATTGCGAGATCAGGCCGATGGTGCCGGGATTGGCGCTGCCGTGCGCGAAGGTCGCGTTGAGATGGCTGCCCGGGCGCATCAGCCCGAGGCAGTTGGGGCCAAGCAGGCGCAAGCCGTGACGGCGCGCGCTGTCGAGCATGGTGCGCGCGAGATTGGCGCCGCGCGGACCCATCTCGGCGAAGCCGCCCGAGATGACGATGGCGTTGCGGGTGCCGGCACGGCCGCAGGCTTCGACGATGCCGGGCACCGTCTCGGCCTTGGTGCAGATCACCGCGAGATCGAGCCGCTGGGGAATGCTTTCGACCGAATCGTAGGCGTTCTGGCCGAAAACCTTGTCGTGGCGTGGATTGACGAGGAAGAGCTTGCCTTTGTAGCCGCTGTCGATCACGTTGCGGACAAGCGTCGCGCCGACCGACCCTTGCGTTTCCGATGCGCCGATGATGGCGATGGACTTCGGCTCGAAGAGCGGGGTGAGATAGTGCTGTTCGTAGTTCATAGGAGATAGACTTGTGGTCAAGCCCCCTAAGGATGTTGCGATGCAACAGATTACCACCAACCACACCCCATGATGCAAGAAAAACACGGCATTCGACCCGGCCAATCGATCGAACTGTTGAAGGAACTCCACATCCTGACCCGCGAAGGCAGGCTGAATCAGGATAGTCGCCGAAAACTCAAGCAGGTCTACCACCTAGTTGGCTTTATCGAGCCATTAATCAATGAAATCATCGAGCAGCATCCGGAAGTTCAACTGGTGGATTTCGGGGCCGGCAAGTCCTATCTCGGCTTCATCCTGTATGACCTGTTCTTCAAACCGGGGATGCGCGCGGGAGGCGTGCACGGCATCGAGACGCGCACGGAACTGGTCGACAAAACACGCGCGCTGGCGACACGCCTGGGCTTCGAGGGCATGCAGTTTCACGCGCTGGATGCTGCAAGTGCACATGAGTCCAATGCCTTGCCGGCGCGCATCGATATCGTCACGGCGCTGCATGCCTGCAATACCGCGACTGACGATGCAATCCGCTTCGCACTGATGCGTAAGGTGCCGGCCATCGTCCTGGTGCCCTGCTGCCAGGCCGAAGTGGCCGCCATGCTGCGACAGCACAAAGCCAGCATGCTGGCTAACCCGCTCGCCGAACTGTGGCGCCACCCGATCCACACGCGCGAATTCGGCAGCCACGTCACCAACGTGTTGCGCTGCCTGCAACTGCAGGCGCATGGCTACGACGTGAATGTCACCGAGCTCGTCGGCTGGGAGCACTCGATGAAGAACGAACTCATCATCGCGCGTTGGGACAACCGTCCCGGCCGCGTCGCCGCGGAACGGCTGCAAGCCCTGCTGAACCAGCTCGGGCTGGAAGCGTTGCGCACCCGCTTTTTCGTGCCGAACTGACGGCGGCGCAAAAGTCAGCGCTGGCAGGACGGCACCGGGGCATTCCCCGGCGAAATATCATCCACAATTTCTGTGGACAACCTTGTGTCCAATTGCCCCTAGGCCTTTTGGCGCAACGAGTTATCCGGATGATCTCGATTGGTCATCAAGCAACTGCGCTAATTGGGCTTGCGCGCATTCTCGATGAGCCGGGCCAGCTCGATTTTCTGCCCGCCCGACAGGCGGTCGATGGGCCGCTTCCAGGGATAGGTCCGGTAATGTTGCTGGACATACTGCCAGCCGAGCGGTCCGTACTTATTGACTTCGGCCCGGATGGGCGGAATCGCCTCGATGACGGACTTGAACTGCTTCCAGTCCAGGGACTGAAGATCCTTTTCCAGTTTCTGGCTGTCAGGAACGGATTTGGCGGGCCGTGCTGCCGGGGCCGGTTTCGTGGCCACCCGTTCCGTTGCGGCAAAGCACGGAATGAGCAGCAGGCACAGCAATGATCCCAGCACGAACTTGCGCATCAATTAGCCCTTACCTTACTCCAAAACCTTCTACACTTTCTTCACGAACGCCGACTTCAGCCCCATCGCGCCAATGCCGTCGATCTTGCAGTCGATGTCATGATCGCCCTCGACGAGCCGGATGTTCTTGACCTTGGTTCCCACCTTGACGACGGACGAAGAACCCTTGACCTTGAGGTCCTTGATGACGGTCACGGTATCCCCATCCTGCAGCACGTTGCCGACCGCATCGCGTATGACCATTCCCGTCGCGGCAGGTTCAGTGTCCGTCCCCTTGGCCCATTCGTGGGCGCATTCCGGGCAGACGTACATCTCGCCGTCTGCGTAGGTGTATTCGGATTTGCATTGCGGGCAGGCGGGCAGATTCATGAGTTTCTTTCAGATGGCGCGGTGCAGGGGGTCATTACTGGAGGTTTTCTGCCGAATACAGCACGGTCTTGTCACCCGCGAATTGCACGGAGACATGGCGCTTGTCGTCGCCCCATTTGCAGCTTTTGAATCCGGCCATGTCATCGCAGGAAACCGGACTACCGAGCAGCGCCGTCACCTCGCTGTAGGTCATGCCCATCTTGAGCTTCGCGTAGTTCTCCAGGGTCAGCTTGCTACAGCCGCCCGCAATCAGCATCAGGGTAATGACCGCAACCACTGTTTTCATCAGCTATCTCCTCGGTTAACGGGGTTGATGATACCTGTGTGGCACAGCAGTCGTGTCGAGGGTTTAGGTGCGTTTGCACAGGTGTCCCTGATTCATAAGCTGACGGCATTCGGATGGTCGGTCACCCAATGACTGCTCGCATCGAATGAAGTGGAATGCGAACTACCGGCCATCAACGGCCAGTCACCCTCGCTCCAGACCGGGCGCCTGAAGGGCTGCTTCACTTTGGAACCTGTCGGAAGGGCAATTCCGGGTCATAGGCCATAGTAGCCCGCAAACATCTATCCAGCCTCAGTCAGTGCTGCGCCGCTTATTCGCCTTAGATGGAGGGAAACCTCATCGACAG
>CAZTWA010000193.1:0-4376 GCA_964617225.1 uncultured Methyloversatilis sp. | reverse complement strand
CGCGCAAACCCGAATGCTGGCGCTGCGTGGTTCGCGACGTCTGCGGCTACAAGGACAAAAATTAATGGCCCCCCACGCTCACTTTGTTCGCTGCCCCCCACCGGGGGGCAATGCCTCCTTCGGGGCGGCCCTTCAGGAGGCATGATGTTCAACCCTAGCCGCGACCAGGCCCGCCAGTTCCTGCTCGACGCCTGGCGCAAGCGCCTCGAATCCCTCCCAGCCACCGCGCTCGAAACGCTGGCCGCCGACATCATCGCGCTGCACCCGGAGTACCACGCGTTGCTGACGGCAGAAGATGCCCTGACACGCGAGTGGACGCCGGAAGACGGCGCGATGAATCCCTTCCTCCACCTGTCGCTGCACCTCGCCATCGAGGAACAGTTGTCGATCGACCAGCCGCCGGGCATCCGGGCGCTGTTCGAAAGCCGGCGTGCCCAATACGGCGATCACCATGCCGCGTTGCACGATGTGCTGGAGTGCCTTGGCGAAACGCTCTGGCGCGCCCAGCGCGATCGTGCACCGCTCGACGGTGAGGCTTACCTCGAATGCATCCGGCGGCGGGGATAAGCATGCGACCGCCCAGCCTGCGCAGCCGGTTCACGCTGATCGTCCTGGTCCTGTTCCTGGCGACCGGCGCCATCGCGCTGTGGAGCGTCGACCGCGTCACTGGCGAGATTGTCGATGCGCTGGCCGACCGCTTCGCTGCCCGCCAGGCGCTGCTGGACCGCGAACGCATCCTCGCGCCGATCATGACGGAAGTGACGCTCGCCCGGCAAATGGCCGCCTCGCCCCTGTTGCGTTCCTGGGCCCAAGCCGAAAACAACCCGGATCTGAAACGCTTTGCCCTCGCCGAACTCGACAGCTATCGCAAGCTGTTTCGCGACGGCAGCTGGTTCTACGTGATCGATGCGTCGAAGCACTATTACTTCAATGACCGCGAAGACCGCTATCGGGGGCGCGAACTGACGCAGACCCTGGCGCCGGACAACCCCGCCGACAGCTGGTATTTCGGCGTGGCGAAGATGCCGGGTCGCTTCCAGCTCAACCCCGACACCAATCCCGTGCTTGGCACGACCAAGGTCTGGATCAATGTGCCGGTGCGCGGCGCAGGCGGAAATCTGCTTGCCGTTGTGGGCAGCGGCATCGACATCACGGAATTCGTCAAGCTGCTGGTGCAGGAAAAGGAGCCGGACATCTACGCCGTATTGATCAACGGCACCGGGGCAATCCAGGCGCACCCGGACAGCCGCCTGATCAACCTCAACGCGGAAAATCGCGGCACCGACATACAGCACACGCTGTTTACGCTCCTGCCGAATGACAGCGAGCGTCACGCTCTCAAGGACGCGATGACCTGGCTCGCCACGCAACCCCCGCACGCGACGAAATCCCTGCGGCTCACGCTCGATGGCCAGCCACACCTGGTTGCACTCACCCACCTTCGCGACATCGGCTGGTACAACCTGACCGTGATGGACAGCACCAGTCTGATCGGTACGCGCCTGGCAAAACCCTTCATTACCATCTTCGTCGTCGCCGTTCTGGTGCTGCTCGGCGTGCTGATCTGGCTGCTCAACCGCATGGTGCTGAATCGCATCGAACGGCTGGCGGCGGGTGCCTCGGCACTGGCGAGCGGCGATTACGCGACGCGGGTCTTCGATCACGGCCGCGATGAGATCGGCATGCTCACGACAACCTTCAATACCATGGCCGAGAAGGTGGCCGACAGCACGGCCCATCTCGAATCACGCGTCGCCCAGCGCACCGCCGAACTGGCCCTGGCCCGCGACGCCGCCGAAGCCGCGACTCGGGCCAAGAGCGAATTTCTCGCCAACATGAGCCACGAAATCCGCACGCCGCTCAACGGGGTGATCGGGATGACGCAACTGCTTGCGACAACGGATCTCACGGACGAGCAGCGCGAATTCGTGCAAACGATCGACCTCTCCGCCGAGGAACTGCTCAACATGCTCAATGAGGTCATCGACTACGCGCGGGTCGAGTCGGGGCAGTTGCGCATCGACCCTGCCGACTTCGATCTCCACGAGTTGCTCGACACCGTCTTCACGCATTTCGTCCGCTTGGCCGCCGACAAGGGTCTCGCCTTCAGCCACCGGATCGCACCGGATGTTCCCGCGCACCTGATCGGGGACGCCAATCGCGTGCAGCAATTGCTGGCCAGCCTGATCGCCAATGCGATCAAGTTCACCGAGCGCGGTTCGATCGACATCGACGTCAACCTCGAGCGCCCCGCCGCGGGCGGCGCAGTAGTGCTGCGGTTTGCCGTGCGCGACACGGGCATCGGCATCAGCCCGGACAAGCAGGATCGGCTCTTTTCCCCCTTCACCCAGGTCGATGGCACGACGACCCGCAAGTACGGCGGGAAAGGACTGGGACTCGCCCTCAGCAAGCGCCTGGCGGAGCTGATGGGTGGAACGACGGGCTACGCAAGCCGGGCCGGTGAAGGGTCGACGTTCTGGTTCACAGCACGCTTCACGCTGCCGGCAACCTAGCCCGCTTCAGCGGCGCAACAGGAAGCGCAGGGCTTCCTCCTGGCGCGGGTCGAGCTTGAGCACCTGCCGGAAATTGTCGACCGCGCCACCGAGGTCGCCGCTTTCCAGACAGGCCTTGGCCAGATTCGCGTAGGCCGAGACGTCGTTCTTGTCGTACTTGACGTATTCCTTGAGCAGGCCAATGGCCTCGCCATACTTGCCGCTGGCGAATGCCGCCTTGCCGCCATTCAGCAGCTCGCGCAGCAGTTCGGCGCGATCCGCGCCGCCGCCCTGCGACAGGCCCTGCGCGAACGCGCCCAGCGCCTCACGAAACTGTTGCTGCCCCAGATAGGCCTTGCCGACATTCAGCCAGGCCTTGGCATTTCCCGGTTCGAGCTTGAGGTAATCGACGAAGTAGCCGGCCGACTCGGCAAATCGGCCGTTCTTCAGGGCATCCGCCCCGCCGCCGAAGAGCGCCTCGGCGAACACCGGCATCACTTCCGGCGACTTCGGCGCCAGTTCGAAGGCTTTCTTGCCGTTGCCGATCGCATCCTTCCAGCCGCCCTTGGCGATGTAGGTGCGCGCCGCCCACAGGTAGGCTTGCCAGTACTTCGCATCCTTGGTCGTCACCCCCAGGAACTTGTCGATGGCCGCATCGTATTTCTTATCGCTGTAGAGCTGCTGGCCTTCTTTCATCAGCCCGGCGATCTCGTCCTGCAGGCTCAGGGTGACGCAACCGCCCAGCAGCAGCGCAACGCAAGCCAGCAGCGCGAACCAGCGTCCTTGCACGTTCCAGTGCATCCTCATTGCAGCCTCCCTTGGCTTATTGGGTGGGAACCATATCCTGCAGCGGCGGCGCCACCTTCAGCACCTCCTCGATGGTCGTCATCCCCGCCGCCACCTTGCGCGCGCCGGCGATGCGCAGCGGGTGCATGCCCGCCTTGATCGCACGCTCGCGCAGGGCCGCGAGATCGGTATGCGCGCTGATCATCGCCTTGAGCTCGATTGTCATCGGCATGATTTCGTAGAGGCCGATGCGGCCCAGGTAGCCGGTCATGCGGCACTCGAGGCAGCCGACGGGATGGTAGAGCTGCGCCGGCTTCTTGGCCTTCCACGGTGACACCAGCCCCTGCCAGAGGATTTCGTCATCCTTGTCGAGCGGCTCGGCGCGCTTGCAATGCGGACACAATGTGCGCACGAGGCGCTGCGCCATGACACCGAGCACGGTGGACTGCAACAAATAGGGGGGCATGCCCAAGTCGAGCAGTCGGGTGATGGCCGTCGGTGCGTCGTTGGTGTGCAGGGTCGAGAGCACGAGGTGGCCGGTCAGCGCGGCCTGCACGGCCATGTCGGCCGTTTCCATGTCGCGGATTTCGCCGACCATGATGATGTCCGGGTCCTGCCGCATCAGCGCACGGATGCCGGCGGCGAAATCGACACCGAGGTCGGGCTGCACCTGCACCTGGTTGAAGGCCGGCTCGATCATCTCGATCGGATCTTCGAGCGTGCAGAGGTTCACTTCCTGCGTCGCCAGCTGCTTGAGCGTCGAATACAGCGTCGTCGTCTTGCCGGAGCCCGTCGGGCCGGTGACGAGGATGATGCCGTTGGGCTTGCCGGTCATCTCCTGCCAGCGCGTCGCATCCTCGGTCGTAAAGCCGAGGTCGGTGAAATCACGCACCAGCACCTCGGGGTCGAAGATGCGCATCACCAGTTTTTCGCCGAAGGCGGTGGGTAGCGTCGACAGGCGCAACTCGATCTCATCGCCGTCGGGCGAACGCGTCTTGATGCGGCCGTCCTGCGGACGGCGCTTCTCGACCACGTCCATGCGACCGAGGATCTTGATGCGGCTGGTCATCGCGTTGAGCACCGGCATCGGAATCTGGT
>CAZTWA010000192.1:0-4392 GCA_964617225.1 uncultured Methyloversatilis sp. | reverse complement strand
CGACCTGCGCGAATCCGGCGCCATCGAGCAGGATGCCGACATCATCCTGATGATGTACCGCGAGGAGTACTACAAGCCGGATACCACCGAAAAGGGTGTCGCCGAGGTGATCATCGGCAAGCACCGCAACGGTCCGACCGGCACGGTGAAGCTCACCTTCCTCGGCGAATACACCCGGTTTGAAAACTTTGCTGCCCCCGGCTCTTATTAAACCTAAGCCGGGAGACAAAGTTTCGGCGCAGGCTAACTTCGCACAGTGAAGTTAAGGCGCGAAGCGCCGGCCGGAGGCAAAACTTTGCAGCGCAGGGGGCCTACTGACGAAAGTCAGCGCTGGCGGGACGGCACCCCGGAAGGCGTTAGAGCACCTCCGCCGCGTGGTCGGCCAGGCGCGAGCGCTCGCCGCGCTGCAGCGTGATGTGCCCCGAGTGATTCCAGCCCTTGAAGCGGTCGACGACGTAGGTCAGGCCTGATGAGCCTTCCGTCAGATAGGGCGTGTCGATCTGCGCGATGTTGCCGAGGCAGACCACCTTGGTGCCCGGGCCGGCGCGCGTGATCAGCGTCTTCATCTGCTTGGGCGTCAGGTTCTGCGCCTCGTCGATGATGAGGAACTTGTTGAGGAAGGTGCGGCCGCGCATGAAGTTGAGCGATTTCACCTTGATGCGGCTGCGGATTAGGTCCATCGTCGCGGCACGGCCCCAGTCGCCGGCATAGCCGCTGGATTTGTCGCCTTCCTCGGCCGGCTTGTTGAGCACGTCGAGGTTGTCTTCCAGTGCGCCCATCCACGGCGTCATCTTCTCTTCCTCGGTACCGGGCAGGAAGCCGATGTCCTCGCCGACGGGCACGGTCACGCGCGTGATGATGATTTCCGAGTACCGCTTGGTTTCCAGCGTCTGCGTCAGGCTGGCGGCCAGGGTCAGCAGCGTCTTGCCGGTACCGGCCTGGCCCAGCAGGGTGACGAAGTCGATTTCCGGGTTCATCAGCAGGTTGAGCGCGAAGTTCTGCTCGCGGTTGCGGGCGGTGATGCCCCAGACGGCGTTCTTCGCATGGCTGTAGTCGATCAACGTCTCGAGTTCCGCCGTCTTGCCGGCGCCGACTTTCACCCAGGCTTGCAGCGGCTGGGGGCCTTCCTGCCAGACGAACTCATTGACCAGCAGGTCGGGGCACAACGGCCCGGTGATGCGGTAATAGGTGCGGCCTTCCTTCTTCCACGACTCCAGCCCCTTGGCATGGGTATCCCAGAAGTCGGCCGGCAGTTCGAGGCTGCCGGCGTAGAGGAGGTCGGTATCCTCCAGCACCTTGTCGTTGAAGTAGTCCTGCGCTTCGAGGCCCAGTGCGCGGGCCTTGATGCGCATGTTGATGTCCTTGGTGACGAGGATGACCGGCTGCTTGGGATGCTTCTGCCGCAGATGCAGCGCGACGGCGATGATCTGGTTGTCGGCGCGCGAGGTCGGCAATGAGGAGGGCAGCATGCCGTTGATCGCCTCGGTCTGCAGATAGAGCCGGCCACTGGCCAGGTCGCGCGAGGGGCCGGTCAGGTCGATGCCGCGGTCGATTTCCTCTTCGCTGCCGCTGACGATTTCGTCGAGCAGGCGGCTCGCCTGGCGCGCGTTGCGCGCGACTTCCGACATGCCCTTCTTGTTCGCGTCGAGTTCTTCCAGTGTCATCATCGGCACGAAGAGGTCATGTTCCTCGAAGCGGAACAGGCTCATCGGGTCGTGCATCAGGACGTTGGTGTCGAGCACGAAGATCTTGACAGGCTTTTTCGGCTTGGCGGGGCGGGCAGGCTTGGCGGCGGGCTTGGCGTTCATGGGATGATTCCGGTCGGTTGGGTTCACAGGGCCTGTAGGGCAGCAAGGACTTCCGCCGCGTGGCCATCGACCTTGACGCCGCGCCATTCGCGCGCGACGCGGCCGTGCTTGTCGATCAGGAAGGTGCTGCGCTCGATGCCGCGCACCTGTTTGCCGTACATGTTTTTCATTTTGATGACATTGAAGAGGGCGCAGGCGACTTCATCCGCATCGCACAAGAGTTCGAAGGGCAGGTCGAGCTTGGCCTTGAAGCTCTCGTGCGACCTCAGGCTATCGCGCGATACGCCCCAGACGCTGCCTCCCGCCTTGACGAATTCGGCATGCAGGTCGCGAAACTGGCCGGCTTCGGTGGTGCAGCCCGGGGTGCTGTCCTTGGGGTAGAAATAGATCACGAGCGGCTGGCCGCGCAGCCCGCTGAGCTGGAAGGCTTTTCCGCTGGTCGCAAGTAGCGTGAAATCGGGTACTTCCAGTCCGGCGATGGTGTTTGGGTGTGCGGCGATTTCGGTGTTCATGCGGGGCTTCTCCAGGCGGACAAAAATTCATCTCCTTGCAGCAGCAGAGTACCGTTATACCCCGGCACCTTGCCCGTCACGATTTCATGCCGGGGCAGTTTATCCACGTCGAGTCGGGCAGCCAGCGCCTGAACAGAAACGACTTCGTAGCCTTGTTCGCGCCAGCCCGCCAGCAATTGCTCGACGGGGCGCGGCGTCTTGCCCAGGGCTCGGGTGGCCCGCAGGCTGAACACATGCCCGTGCAGCGGCGGGTTGGCCGTCAGCGCCAGCAGTGTGTCGACGACGGCAGCGGGATCCTGGCGCGGCGAGGTCACCAGTTCGTCCAGCGTGGGGAGGGTGACGGGAATCTGCGGGCAACGCACGATTTCACCGTTCCAGACGGGGATGAACGGATGGCGGCCGCGCGTGTCGCTCGCGCAGGTGAATTTGAGTCGCTGCGTCAGCCGCAGGGCATGGGGATTGGAGCGCCAGCCGGGTGCGGCGTGCAGTGTGGGCGGCACTTCAAGGACCTGCATGAAGGCTTGGGTCATGCGCTCGAGTTGGGTGGTCGTCCACGTTGCATCCGCCCGTTCGACCTGCTTCATCCACTGGTTTGGACGCCAGCCGTAGGTTCCCAGGTCGAAGCAGGCATTGCGTACCTGCTTGAGCGTGCCGGCGCAATGCCGCGCAAGCGAACGCCCGAGCCAGTCGGGGCCGAGTGCGAAGACGAAGCTCGCGCCGGCGCCGCTTGCGCGCAGCACATCGGCGAGCACCGGCAGCGCGGAGCGCGCCGCGTAGCCGGGAACGTCGATTCTCAGGGCAAGCTGTGGCTTCATGAACGGGCGATCAACCAGACCCCGAGGATGATGAAGCCGATGCCGAGCAGCTTCTGGGCGCCGAGCGCTTCGCCGAACCAGGCCCAGGCGGCGATCGCATTCAGCAGGTAGCCGATCGACAGCATGGGATAGGCCACGCTGACGGGGACGCGGGACAGGGCCATGATCCAGACGACGAGGCTGACGGCATAGCAGGTCATGCCCCCCAGGATGGCTGGATTGGCGGCCAGCTTGAGCCCGACGGGCAGGGCGTTGTCCCAGTGGAATTCGAAATGGCCGACGGCGTTGGTGCCGGCCTTTAGCAGCAATTGGGCGACCGCGTTGAGGAACACGCCGGTGAGCACGAGGCCGAGGCTGATGGCATTCACGGGGCGTTACCTTCGATGATCAGCGCCGCCAGCACGGCCCGACCTTCGGCGACGAGGATGTTGTAGGTGCGGCAGGCGGCGGCGGTATCCATGATCTCAAAGCCGCGCCGGGCTTCGATCAGCGGGCGCAACAGCGCGGGGGGCGGGAAGTGCTGCTGGCGGCCGGTCCCGATCAGCACGACATCGCAGGCGAATGTCATCAACTGGACCAAGTGTTCCGGCATGAGCGCCGCGAAGCTGTCGGGTCCCCAGGTTTCGTCGAGATGATCGGGCATCAGCGCCAGGCTGCGCGTCAGAAACCGGCCATTGACAGCAATGCGATCAGTCTCGTAGGCGGTAACGATGTGCTGGATGCTGCGCGTATCGGGGTGAAGCTTCAAGGTAGGCCTGTGGGGTGAATAGAACGGTCAATTCCTTGCCAAACCTGGGTTTCGATTGCGGCAGGCCGGGTCATTCGGTAGGATTATAGCCTTTCAACTTCAAGCGCTTTCCGGCCCTTCACTCGCCATGCAACCCGTCCTCAAATCCACCAAGCTTGCCAGCGTCTGCTACGACATCCGTGGTCCCGTGCTGGCACGAGCGCGCCAGATGGAGGAGGAGGGGCATCGCATCATCAAGCTGAACATCGGCAACCCGGCGGCTTTCGGCTTCGAGGCGCCCGAGGAAATCGTCGTCGATGTGATCCGCAACATTCGCGACGCCTCCGGCTACTCGGACTCCAAGGGCCTGTTTGCGCCGCGCAAGGCCGTGATGCACTACTGCCAGCAAAAGCGCATTGCCGACGTCGCGATCGACGACATCTATCTCGGCAACGGCGTGTCCGAACTCATCGTCATGTCGATGCAGGCGCTGCTGAACAACGGCGACGAAGTGCTGGTGCCGGCGCCCG
>CAZTWA010000191.1:0-4442 GCA_964617225.1 uncultured Methyloversatilis sp. | reverse complement strand
GCCTTCATCAAGGTCACCGATCCGATCAAGGCGGTGTACGGCGTGACGGATTTCTCCGAGGCGATCCGCAACATGATCATGACCACGCTGCGCTCCATCGTCGGCGAGATGCAACTCGACGAGGCCCTGTCGAATCGCGACCGCATCAAGGCGCGGCTGCGCGAGGCCATCGCCGACGAAGCCATCGACTGGGGATTGACCGTGAAGTCGGTCGAAATCCAGGACATCAAGCCTTCGCCCTCGATGCAGAAGGCGATGGAAATGCAGGCCGCGGCCGAGCGCGAACGCAAGGCCATGGTGACGCGCTCCGAAGGCGAGAAGCAGTCGATGATCCTGCAGGCCGAAGCGCGCCTCGAATCGGCGCGGCGCGATGCCGAAGCACAGGTGACGTTGGCCGACGCAAGCGCCGAGGCGATCAAGCGCGTTACCCAGGCGATCGGCGACCAGGAGGGGCCGATGCGCTACATGCTGGGTGAGAAATACATCATGGCGATGAGCAAGCTGGCGGCATCGGACAACGCCAAGACGATCCTGATTCCCGGCGACCTGCAGGAGACCGTGCGTTCGGTGCTTGGCCGGAAAGTCTGAGCGAGAGGATTAAGCGACTGCGGCGGCGCGTTGCCGCCGCAAGGCCCAGGCGCTGCCGAACAGCAGCAGGCCAATCACGGCGGAGGTCAGCGCGAGCGGCGTGAGCGTACCGTCGTGGCTCATGCCGACCCAGGTGCCGGTCACCAGCGCCGCGACCATCGTGAAAAACCCCAGCAATCCGGCCGCCGCGCCGGCTTCACGCGGGAAGGGCGCGACGGCGCCTGACTGCGCGCAGGGAAAGTTGATGCCATGCGCCCCCATCGTGAGGAACTGGCACAGCAGCACGACCGACCAGTGATGCGCCCCTGACAACACGAGCAGCGCGAACAGCAGGCCGGAGAACAGGGAGAGCGAGGCGCCGACCATCATGGCGCGGGCGAGCCCCAGGCGGACGAGCAGGCGGCGGCAGACGATCGTGCCGATGAGGTAGCCGGATACGCCGAAAGCGAAACAGTAGCCGTAATAGTGCGTCGGCACGCCGAGCACGTCGATCAGCACGAAGGACGAGCCTGAGATGAAGGTGAAGATCGCCGAATACGAAAGCGCGCCGGGCAGCATCCAGGCCCAGAAAAAGTCAGCGCTGGCGATACGGCGATACACGGCGACCAGCCCGCCGATGCGCGTGGCGTCGGGATTCAAATGCAGGTTGGTTTCGCGAAACACGCGCCAGGTCGTCAACATGAGCGCGATGCAGAACAGCGTGTGGAAGACGAAGGCGGCACGCCAGCCGAAGCCCACCTGCAGGTAGCCGCCCAATACCGGGCCGAACAGCGGCGCGAGCGCCAGTAGCGAACTGGCCTTGGCAAGCATGCGCGCGCCGTCGGCGGGCGCGTAGGCGTCGCGCACCATCGCCCGGGCGATGACGGCGGCCGTGCAACAGCCGATGGCCTGCACGAAACGGGCGGCGATGAGGAAGGACAGGGTGGGGGCCAGCGCGCAGGCCAGGCTGGCGGCGATGTAGATGGCCAGCCCCCACAGCAGCACCGGCCGGCGGCCGAAGCGATCGGACAGCGGCCCGCTGATGAGCTGGGCGACGCCGAAACCGATGACGAACAGCGAGAGCGTCTGCTGCACGGCCGCCGGCGTGACGCCGAAATCGGTGGCGAGATGCGGCAGCGAAGCGAGATAGAGATCGGTCGATAGCGGCTGCAGCATCAGGCAGCCGGCGATCAGCCAGAGGATGGTGGTCGGACTCACCGACTCAGACCTTGTCGCGCATCAGGCGCGCTTTTTCGCGCTCCCAGTCCTTCTGCTTCTCGCTCTCGCGCTTGTCGAACTGCTTCTTGCCCTTGGCGAGGCCGATCTCGAGCTTCACGCGCCCCTTGGCAAAGTGCATGTTGAGCGGCACCAGTGCATAGCCCGCGCGTTCCACCTTGCCGATCAGCTTGGCGATCTCGCGCTCATGCAACAACACTTTGCGCGTGCGCACCGGGTCGGGCTTGACGTGGGTCGAGGCGGTCGTCAGCGGGCTGATGTGGCAGCCGAGCAGCCAGACCTCGCCATCCTTGACGATGACGTAGGCCTCCTTGATTTGGACCCGGCCGGCACGGATCGACTTGACCTCCCAGCCTTCGAGCACCAGGCCAGCCTCGAGCTTTTCCTCGATGAAGTAGTCGTGGAAGGCCTTCTTGTTTTCGGCAATGCTCATGATGGGGGGCGTGGAGGCTGCAGCGGGGAGCGCTAGAATGCAGGCATTCTAAAGCAGCGCCCGCCAATTCCCCCTCACATGGCACTCGTCGACAAGTCCGTACTGATCATGCGCACGCCCGAGCAGATGTTCGCCTTGGTCGACCATGTCGAGGACTACCCGAAGTTCCTGCCCTGGTGCGGGGGTGTCGAAGTGCTTTCGCGCACGGCGGATCGCACCGCGGCCCGGATCCACATCAATTACCGTGGCATTCGCGCCCACTTCGCGACCGAGAACACGAAGGAGCCGCCGCACCTGATGCGGCTTGCGTTCCGCGAAGGCCCCTTCCGCCGCCTCGATGGCAGCTGGCGCTTCACCCAGCTCGGCGACGCGGGCTGCAAGGTCGAGTTCCACCTCCACTACGAGTTTTCCAGCCGCCTGCTGGAAAAGGCATTGGGGCCGGTGTTCGGCCACATCGTCGGCACTTTCGTCGATTCATTTGTCAAGCGAGCGAACCAGATCCATGGCTGAAACGATTCACATTGAAGTGGTCTACGCCCTGGCCAATCGGCAGGACGTGGTTCCCCTGACGCTGCCTGCCGGAACGACATTGAAGCAGGCGGTCGAGGCGTCCGGGTTGCCGGCCAAGTATCCGGACATCGATCTCGCCAAGGGGAAATTCGGGCTCTACAGCAAGCTGGCCAAGCCGGATGTGGTGTTGCGCGACCGCGACCGCGTCGAGATCTACCGCCCGTTGATCGCCGATCCCAAGGAAGTGCGCAAGCAGCGCGCCGCCGAGGGCAAGGTCATGAAAAAAGGGGGCGGTGCCGCCGAGGCGGCCGAGGAGTAGTTATTTCGCGGCTGCCGGTGGCTTGCACCAGTCGTCGACGGATTTTCGCGCCCGGGCGAGTTCCGCTTCGCGCACCGCGCCATCCAGCGCCACGCGCTCGCCCTTATCGTTGATGCTGAAGCGCACCTGGCCCGATTCAAGGGAGGCCAGACTGCTCCGGGCGCGCCGGCAGTTCTCTTCGCGTTGCTTCGCCTGTGCCGGATCTTCCGGCTTGCGGGCGCTGTCCTCGGTCTTGGCCTGCTTTTCACGCTCGTTGAACTGGCGTTCGGCTGCGGCCTTGCGGGCCGCGGCGATATCGTCCGAGGCCGGCGCCGGCGCGAGCTTGCGTGCATCGGGCTGGCGTTCGGCAGGTGGCCTGTCTCCGTAGTGAATCTTGCCAGTGGCGTCTTTCCACGAATACACCTGCCCCTGGCTCAGGCCGGGAATAAACACAAGTGAAAACAGGGCAATAGTGGCGATGATGGTGGATCGCGTGGTCATGGCATGTCCTCGACGCTGAAGGTTTGGAGGGTTTGCTCGGGGTCTGGCTGCCCACGTATAATACGTTTTTGGATACAAGGATAACAACATGCGACTCCTCCAGAAGGCCCTGACCTTCGACGACGTTCTCCTGGTTCCCGCCCATTCGGCGATCCTCCCACGCGACGTTTCCCTGACCACGCGCCTGACCCGCAAGATCCAGCTACACATGCCGCTGGTCTCGGCGGCGATGGACACGGTGACCGAAGCGCGCCTGGCGATCGCGCTGGCCCAGGAAGGCGGCATCGGCATCATCCACAAGAACCTCGAGCCCGCAGCCCAGGCTGCCGAAGTGGCCAAGGTGAAGCGCTTCGAATCCGGCGTGCTGAAGGATCCGATCACCATCCCGCCGACGATGACCGTGCGCGATGTGATCACGCTGACGCGCTTGAACAAGTTTTCCGGCCTGCCGGTGGTGGAGAACGGCAAGGTCGTCGGCATCGTCACCAACCGTGACCTGCGTTTCGAGACTCGCCTCGACGAAGTTGTCGGCAACATCATGACGCCGCGCGATCGTCTCGTTACCGTCAAGGAAGGCGCCAGCATCGAAGAAGGCAAGGCGCTGATGCACAAGCATCGCCTCGAACGCGTGCTGGTCATCAACGACGCGTGGGAATTGCGCGGCCTGATGACCGTCAAGGACATCCAGAAATCCACCGACCACCCGCTGGCCTGCAAGGACGAGTTCGGCCGCCTGCGCGCCGGTGCCGCCGTCGGCGTCGGCGAAGGTACCGAGGAGCGTGTCGCCGCATTGGCGGAAGCCGGCGTCGACGTGATCGTCGTCGATACTGCCCACGGTCATTCGCAGGGCGTGCTGAAGCGCGTCGAATGGGTGAAGAAGAACTACCCGCAGATCGA
>CAZTWA010000190.1:0-4555 GCA_964617225.1 uncultured Methyloversatilis sp. | reverse complement strand
TCTTCCGCCTCGCGGCCCGCGGTCGTGCCGCGCATGAATTCGGCGAGATGCGTTTCCATGCTTAGATTTCCGAGTACATGCGGCCGGGGTTGAGGATGCCGCGCGGATCAAAGGCGGCCTTGAGGTTGCGGTGCAGTTGCATCAGCGGCGCGGACAAGGGTGCGAAGGCGCCGACGCGCGCCTTCATTTCGGCCGGCGCGCGATAGAGCGTGGCGCTGCCGCCAACATTCGCCACCGCTGCGCGGATCGTTTCGGAGGGCGCGTCGCTCTTCAGCCAACGCAGCGCCCCACCCCACTCGATGAGTTGTTCGCCCGGCAGGTCGAGCACCGGTGCGACCGACGGCACGGACAGCCGCCAAAGCGTTTCGGTGGCGAAAAACGGCAGTTTCTGGTCGCGCAACTCGTCCCAGAATCCCGCAGGTGCCGTCTCGCCAGCGCTGACTTTCACGCCACTCAGCTTTTGCTGTGCCGCTTCAACCGCAGCGCGCGCGCCGGCAAGCCGCAATGTCAGCAGACCCGCCTGCCACGCGCTGGCGACGATTGGCAGCGGCTGCCTGCCCCACGCGTTGAGCTGGTCGAGCGCCTCGCCCTGACTCATCGCGAAACGCAGCGTCGCTTCGGCCACCGGCTTGGGCAACACCTTGAGCGTCACTTCGGTGATCAGGCCCAGCGTGCCGAGGCTGCCGGCGATCAGGCGCGAGACATCGTAGCCGGCGACGTTCTTCATCACCTGCCCGCCGAAGGTCAGCTCGCGCGCTTCTCCGTCGATGATCTTCACGCCGAGCATGTAGTCACGCAGCGAACCCGCGCTGGCGCGGCGCGGGCCGGAGAGGCCGGCCGCCACCACGCCACCCACCGTCGACTCGGCGGAAAAACGCGGCGGCTCGAAAGGGAGGCACTGTCCTTGCGCCGCCAGCGCCGCCTCGATCTCGGCCAGCGGCGTGCCGCACTTCGCGGTGATGTACAACTCCGTCGGCTCGTAGGCGACGATGCCCGCGTGACCCCGCGTGTCGAGCACCTCGCCGTTCAGCGCATTGCCGTAGAAGTCCTTGCTGCCGCTCCCGCGGATGCGCAAGGGCTTGCCCTGCTGGATGTGCGCCTTGAAATCCGCATTTAATTCTTGGGTCATCAGAAGCGCTCCAGTTCGGGGAATTTCACTTCGCCGTGATGCACGTGCATGCGGCCGAACTCGGCACAGCGGTGCAGTGTCGGCACCGCCTTGTCGGGATTGAGCAGGCCCTGCGGATCAAACGCGGACTTCACGCGGTGGAAGGCCGCCAGTTCTTCCGGATTGAACTGCGTGCACATCGAACCGATCTTCTCGAAGCCGACGCCATGCTCGCCGGTGATGGTGCCGCCGAGCTTGACCGAAAGATCGAGGATCTCCGCGCCGAAGGCCTCGGTGCGCTCCAGTTCGCCGGGCACGTTGGCGTCGTACATGATCAGCGGATGCAGGTTGCCATCGCCGGCATGGAAGACGTTGGCGCAGCGCAAGCCATACTTCTGCTCCATGGCCGCGATGGCGGTGAGCATCTCGGCGAGGCGCTTGCGCGGAATCGTGCCGTCCATGCAGTAGTAGTCGGCCGAGATGCGGCCCACGGCAGGGAAGGCGGCCTTGCGGCCGGCCCAGAAGCGCAGCCGTTCGGCTTCGCTGGTCGACACGCGAATCTCGGTCGCGCCACTCTTCTCGAGCACGGCGCGCATCGCGGCGACCTCCTCTTCCACTTCCTCGGGTGTGCCGTCGGACTCGGCGAGCAGGATCGCCTCGGCGTTAAGGTCGTAACCCGCCTTGACGAAGGGCTCGACGGCCGCGGTGGCCGGCTTGTCCATCATCTCGAGGCCAGCGGGAATGATCCCGGCGGCGATGATTTCCGCCACTGCCGCGCCGGCCTTGGTCACATCGTCGAACGACGCCATGATGACGCGCGCCACCTCGGGCTTGGGCACCAGCTTCACCGTCACCTCGGTAACGACGGCGAGCAGGCCCTCCGAGCCGATCATCAGCGCGAGCAGGTCGTAGCCCGGCGCATCCAGCGCATGGTTGCCGAACTCGACGATCTCGCCCGCGATCGTCACGCCGCGCACGCGCAGCACGTTGTGGACCGTGAGGCCGTACTTCAGGCAATGCACGCCGCCCGAGTTCTCGGCGATGTTGCCGCCGATGGTGCAGGCGATCTGCGAGCTGGGATCCGGCGCGTAGTAGAGGCCATGCGGTGCGGCGGCCTCGGTGATCGCGAGGTTGCGCACGCCGGGCTGCACGACGGCAGTGCGCGCCAGCGGATCAAGCCGCAGGATGTGCTTCATCTTGGCCAGCGAAAGCACCACGCCATGCTCATGCGGCAGCACGCCGCCCGACAGGCCGGTGCCCGCACCGCGCGGCACGACCGGAACACCCAAGCGATGGCAAGCCTTGAGCACCGCGACGACTTGCGCCTCGTTCTCGGGCAATGCCACGGCAAGCGGCAGGCGGCGATAGGCCGAGAGGCCGTCGCATTCGTAGGGCTTGAGGTCTTCGCGGTCGGCCAGCAATGCGCTGGCGGGCAGGATGCCGGCGAGGGCGTGCAGCAGGGCGGCGCGATCGACGTCGGAGAAATCCTGGTCGCGTTCGTGGGAGTGGATGCGTGTCATCGATAAGGCTCCAGCCAGCCGAAGCTGTCGAGGGTGTCGCCCGTGCCACCACTCGGCACGTATTCGCAGCCGATCCAGCCGGCATAGCCGAGCTGCTGCAGGCGCGTGAAGAGGAAGGGGAAGTTGATCTCGCCGGTGCCCGGTTCGTGGCGCCCCGGATTGTCGGCGACCTGGAGATGGCCAATGCGCGCGATGTGCTTCTCGAGCGTGCGCGCGAGGTCGCCCTCCATGTTCTGGGCGTGGTAGACGTCGTATTGCAGGTAGAGGTTCTTGCTGTCGACCGCGTCGATCACCTGCAGCGCTTCGCGCGTCGTCGGCACGAGGTAGCCCGGGTTGTCGCGCGTGTTGAGCGGCTCCATCATCAGGCGGATGCCCGCGCGCTGTGTGACAGCAGCCGCGAAGCGCAGGTTGTCCACGAGCGTGTCGAGCGCCCGCTCGCGGAAAGTCAGTCCCGGCGGGACGGCACCCGCCAGACAATTCAGGCGCGTGCAGCCCAGCGCCTCGGCGTATTCGATGGCGCGCCCGACGCCGTCCTGGAATTCCGCCTTGCGCTCGGGATGGCAGGCGATGCCGCGATCGCCCGCGGCCCAGTTGCCGGCCGGCAGGTTGAACAGCACGACCTCGACGCCCGAGGTCATCACCACCTCGGCGAGCACGGCCTTTTCGTGCGCGTAGGGAAAGTGGAACTCGACGCCGCTGAAGCCCGCGCGCGCGGCCGCGCCGAAGCGGTCGAGGAATTCGTGCTCGGCGAACAGGAAGGAGAGATTGGCAGAAAACTGGAGCGGCATGGTCGGGATTATGCCAAGGCCAGCGCGGCCGTGTTGTGCGACAGCGCTTCGATGCCGGCTTCGTCGCTGGCCAGCAGGCGGCGGGCGACGGTTTCCCAGTGGGTGGCGCCACGCTGGGCGAGCTCGCGCAAGGCCGTCGTGTCAGCGCTGACTTTCATGAAATCGTAGGCCGCCATGGCAGGCCACAACTCGCGGCGCATGCCGTCAAAATTGGCGAACCAAAACCATAGCGAAGGCCAGGCCTGCCGCTCGATCAGCGTCGGCAATGTGACGAGGCAGTCGGCGAGGTTGTCGCGCACCGCGCGCATCAGGATTTCCGCGCGCCGCTGCTTCGAACAGGCCAGCCGGTCTTCCCACACCGTCCCAAGCAGCTTGCCGGCCGCATGTTCGCCGCGCTCGTGGAGGATCATCGTGGCCGTCTCGGCATCGGTCATGCGTTCGAGCGCCGCGCGCGGATCCGCCGCGTAGCCATGCGCCGCGAGCGCGAGGGCCATCGCGCCGGGCGTCTGCTTCATCGCCCAGGCTTCGGCCTTTTCCCACAGCCACTGGCGCAGCGCCTCGCGCCGCACGATCACCGTGCCGCCCTGCAGCGCGGCGGGAATCGCGGTGAGGTCGCGCGCGTATTCGCATTCGCAAACCAGCACGGTCAAGCCGTCATCCTCTTCCTTGCGGTCGAGCCGGCCAAGGAAGAAGTGCGGCTTGCCGAAGCGCCCGATGCCGGCGCCATACACGAGAGCGTGCGGCTCGATGTGCCGGTTGATCGCGGCGACGTCGAAGGGGTCGTGCGCGCTGTCGCCGAGCGGCAGCGGGGCGAAATCGTCCTCTGCGAGCGTCTCCCACAAGGCTTCGCGCGCGGTGAGCCACTCGCCCACTTCGGGCCGCGCGAGCGGATCGCCGAGCGGAATGCCTGCCTCCCAACGATAAAACTCGCGCATCTCGAGCAGGTAGGTGCACAGCGTCATCTCGCGCGCATGCCGTGCATCGGCGATGTGGCAGTTGCGCTGGACGGCGGACACGAGCCGGTCGAAGTGCGGGATCATGATTGGTTAAGACCGGGCCGGGCTGCGCTTGCGGATCTGCCAGTGGGCAACGCCCTGCACGATGCGCGAGAACGGCAGCTGGTCGAGCGAACCGAATTC
>CAZTWA010000189.1:0-4565 GCA_964617225.1 uncultured Methyloversatilis sp. | reverse complement strand
CCATGCGCTCGGGATGGAACTCCTCGATGCCGGTCAGCTTCTCGCCGACGCCGGCAAACTTGAGCGGCTTGCCCGTCACATGGCGCACCGAGAGCGCGGCACCACCCCGCGCATCGCCATCGAGCTTGGTGAGGATCACGCCGGTCAGCGGTAGGGCTTCGTTGAAGGCTTTCGCGGTATTCACGGCGTCCTGGCCGAGCATCGCATCGACGACGAACAGCGTCTCGATCGGCTTGAGCTGCGCATGCAATTCGCGGATCTCGGCCATCATCAGTTCATCGATCGCAAGGCGGCCAGCGGTATCGACGAACAGCACGTCGTGGAAGTGGCGCTTAGCGTAATCCAGTGCAGCCGCCGCGATCTCGGCCGGCTTCTGGCCGACAGAGGATGGAAAGAAATCAATGCCGGCCTGCGCCGAAACAGTTTTCAACTGCTCGATGGCCGCGGGGCGATAGACGTCGCAACTCACGGCCAGCACCTTCTTCTTCTGCCGCTCCCTGAGCCACTTGCCGAGCTTGGCGGTTGTCGTCGTCTTTCCCGCGCCCTGCAGGCCCGCCATGAGGATGATCGCCGGCGGCTGGGTGGCGAGGTTGAGCTCGGACTTCGCGCCGCCCATCAGGTCGGTGAGTTCCTGATGAACCACGCCGACAAGCGCCTGACCCGGTGTGAGCGATCCGACCACTTCCTGGCCGACGGCCTTTTCCTTGATGCGCGCGATGAAGTCCTTGACTACTGGCAGCGCGACGTCGGCCTCCAGCAAGGCCATGCGCACTTCGCGCAGCATTTCCTGGATGTTGTCCTCGGTCAGGCGCGCCTGACCACGCAGCGTCTTGACGACCTTGGCGAGCCGTTGGGTCAGATTGTCGAGCATGGGCTTGGTGTAGACTTCAAAAAAGTATGCCATCGATTTTACTGCATCCCCCCCTGCTGCATTCGCTTGCCGCGCTGCTCTATTTCGGACTGGCAGGGCATTTCTGGCGCTCTCGATGGCGGGGGGCAGTGCTCGACCAACCCGTCAAGGGTTTGATGGGCTGGGAGCGCGCATGGCTCGCGATCGCGCTGGTCATCCACGGAAGCACGCTAGCCTTGGAGATATTTCCGTCCGACGGGAGCGGCATGCGCTTCGGCTTTGCCGTGGCCTTGTCGATGATGACCTGGCTGGCCATCGCCCTGTACTGGATTGAAAGCTTCTACGCACGCATGGAAGGGCTGCAGATGTTCGGCCTGCCCCTGGCCGCAGTTTGCGGACTGTTGCCTTGGCTATTGCCGGGCCAGCATCTGGTCGCAAACGCAAGTTCTCCTGCTTTCCGCCTGCATTTCCTGATGGCAATGCTGGCCTATAGCCTGTTTACGTTGGCCGCTTTGCACGCCCTCCTCATGGCGGTGACGGAAAAACGCCTGCACCGCGGCCGGATGACGCCATTGTTTGCGGGCCTGCCGCCGCTGCTGACCATGGAAGCCCTGCTGTTCCGGCTCATCCATATCGCCTTCCTGCTGCTGACGCTGACGCTGGCCTCGGGAATCTTCTTCTCGGAACAGATTTTCGGCAAACCCTTGCCTTTCAATCACAAGACCGTGTTCGCCTTGTTGTCCTGGCTGATATTCGCCGCACTGCTGTTCGGGCGACATCGCTATGGCTGGCGCGGCCGGATCGCCTTGCGCTGGACACTCACCGGGTTCGTTGTGCTGTTGCTGGCCTATGTCGGCAGCCGCTTCGTCCTTGAGGTTCTGCTCGGGCGCGCCTGACCTTGGAAGAAATACCGCTTAGCGCACTGTCGATCGCCCTGCTGATTCTGCTGGTCCTTTCGGCGTTTTTCTCGATGTCGGAAACCAGCATGATGGCGGCAAACCGCTACCGCCTGCGCTACCACGCCAGCCAAGGCCATCGCGGCGCACGCCTCGCCCTCGATCTGCTGGAAAGTGCAGACAAACTGCTCGGCGTCATTTTGCTCGGCAACAATCTGGTCAATGCCGGCGCGGCAACCCTGATCAGCGTCATGACCATCGAACTGATTGGCGAGGACAAATGGGCGCTCGGCATCGCGACGCTTTTCACGACGTTCATCATTCTCGTCTGCTCGGAGATCACGCCCAAGGTGATCGCCGCCACGTATGCCGACCGTCTCACACCGGTACTCGCCTTCCTGCTCTGGCCGCTGCTCCGCGCCTTTTATCCGATCGTCTGGTTCGTCAATCTGTTCTCGCGTGGATTTCTGGCGCTCATGGGCATCAAGCCTAAAGGCATGGCCGAGGCGCCCCACCTGACCGCCGATGAGTTGCGTTCGGTGCTGCTCGAATCCGGGCAGTTCATCCCGTCCGAGCACCGCGCCCTGCTGGTCAATCTCTTCGACCTCGAGCACATCACCGTCGAGGACATCATGACGCCGCGCGGTGAAATCGAGAGCATCAATATTGCCGCACCGCTGGATGAGATCAACGACAAGCTGGCCACCAGCTTCCACACCCGTCTGCCGGTTTATGAAGGTGACCCGGGGAACATCATCGGGATCATCCATATGCGCCGGATGGTCGGCCTGGCGCTTGGGGGCATCCTGGATCAGGACGTATTGCGGCAGGAGATGGCTGCGCCCTACTTCATCCCTGCTGAAACGCAGGCCTACGACCAGTTGCGCTTCTTCCGCGAGAACCGCCAGCGCCTTGGGCTGGTCGTGGACGAATACGGCGAGTTGCTTGGGCTCGTCACGATCGACGACATCATCGAGGAAATCGTCGGCAAATTCACCACCAGCATGCCGGGCAGCGATGCGGCCGTGCGCTGGGATGCGGCTGGCGAAACCCTGGTCGATGGCAGCCATAGTTTGCGTGAAATCAATCGCTTGCTCGACATCAGCCTGCCCGTCGACGGGCCGAAAACACTCAACGGCCTGATCATCGAACATCTGCGCGACATTCCGGAAATCGGCGTCGGTTTGCGCATCAATGGCATCGCCATGGAAATCATCCAGACCGAGAACCGACGTGTGAAGACGGTAAAAATCTACCATCCCGCGCCATCTGACCAGCCCAGCTAGCGAAAACCCGGGTTATTCCTCCTTTACAAGGCCGTCCCGGCAAGGCATTATCACTCAGCATATTCAAGCGAGGAGCAGGCATGGCAACGCCCAAGCGGGACGACTCCCTGGCCACATACACCTGGGAAGGCAAGGACAAAAGCGGCAAGATCATCCGCGGCGAGTTGCGCGCGGCATCGCCGACGGTTGTCCGCACCACGCTGCGGCGTCAAGGCATCCTGGCCACGAAAGTTTCCAAGCAATCGATGCGGGGCAAGGGCAAGGTCACGGACAAGGACATCACCCTGTTCACGCGCCAGATGGCGACGATGATGAAATCGGGCGTCCCCCTGCTGCAATCCTTCGACATCGTCGGCAAGGGTGCCAGCAACCCGGCGATGGCACGACTGGTCTCCAGCATCAAGACGGACGTGGAAACCGGCTCGGCATTGAACCAGGCCTTCCGCAAATATCCGCTGCATTTCGACAATCTTTACTGCAACCTCATCGAAGCGGGCGAGCAAGCGGGCATTCTCGACCAGTTGCTGGATCGCCTCGCGACTTACAAGGAAAAGACGCAGGCGATCATCGCCAAGATCAAGAGCGCCTTGTTCTATCCGATCTCGGTGCTGGTTGTCGCCTTCATCGTCACTGCGGTGATCATGATTTTCGTCGTGCCGCAGTTCAAGAAGGTGTTCACCAGCTTCGGCGCCGACCTGCCCGGACCGACCTTGGTCGTCATGGCGATTTCGGATTATTTCGTCGAATACTGGTACATCGTCTTCGGCGCCTTGGGCGGCGGCCTGTATGCCTTCTTCTATTTCTGGAAGCGCTCGGAGAAAATGCAGATGCTCATGGATCGGCTGGCCTTGCGCTTGCCTATTTTCGGAGAAGTCATCCGCAAGGCCACCTTGGCACGCTGGTCGCGCACGCTCTCGACCATGTTCGCCGCCGGCGTACCGCTCGTCGAGGCACTGGATTCCGTCGGTGGCGCCTCCGGCAACTACATCTACCGGGAAGCCACCAAGCAGATCAAGGCGGAAATCAGCACCGGCTCGAGCCTGACGGTCTCCATGCAGAATACCAACGTCTTCCCGAACATGGCCATCCAGATGATCTCGATCGGCGAGGAATCCGGCCAGATCGATGCCATGAGCGGCAAGGTCGCAGACTTTTACGAGGCGGAGGTCGATGACGCCGTCGAGCGACTGTCGAGCCTGATGGAACCGATGATCATGGTCGTGCTCGGCATTCTCATCGGCGGCATCATCATCGCGATGTATCTGCCAATCTTCAAGCTCGGCGCAGTCGTCTAGATCCCTTTAATGACTAGTCTCGATCCGACGGTGCTCGTCGTCGCCAGCCTTGTGTTCGGGCTGTTGATCGGCAGCTTCCTGAACGTTGTCATCCATCGCCTGCCGATCATGATGGAACGCGACTGGCGTCTCCAGTGCGCCGAACTTGCCGCGTCGTCAGCGCAGCCCGGCGCTGCCGTCCTACCAGCGCCGACTTTCGAGCCGCTCTCCCTCCTGAAACCGCGCTCACGCTGCCCGC
>CAZTWA010000188.1:0-4702 GCA_964617225.1 uncultured Methyloversatilis sp. | reverse complement strand
CCGAACACGTCCGTCAGCGGCGAGCGCGCCCGAAACGCCACGAACTTTTCGTAGCAGCGACTCGACTCCACGCACAATGCCGAATCCGCGCTTATCCTGGTCGCGTCGAAGCGGTAGATCGATTTCCCCCTCTTGATGGTCTCGATAACCTTGATATCGGCGATCTTCATCCGGTCGATCGTCAGCGGGTTATCGGAAAGAATCGCGAAGTCCGCGAGCTTGCCGACTTCGATCGAGCCCTTGCTCTGCTCCTCGAAATGCTGGTAGGCGGCCCACAAGGTCATCGCCTTGAGTGCGACGATCGGCTCGACGCGGTGTTCGGGGCCCAGCACCTGGTTCGAGCGGGTTGTGCGATTCACCGTCGCCGACAGCACCCGCATCGTGTCGGGAAACGCCACCGGCGCATCATGGTGCGAACTGAAGATCATGTCGTTCTTCATCATCCAGCCGGTAGGCGAGATATTGGCGGCGCGCTCCGGCCCAAGCACGGTATCCAGGTACCAGTCGCCCCAATAGAACGTGTGCATCGGAAAGAGCGCTGGGAATATCTCCAGCGCCTTGATCTTCGGCACCTGGTCTGCGCGCAGCGTCTGCCCGTGAATCATCACCGGCCGCCGGTCCCGGCCCGGATAACGCGCCGACGCAATGGTCACCGCCTTGATCAACTGGTCGATGGCGGCGTCGCCGTTGGTGTGGGTAATGATCTGCCAGTCGTTGCGGTAGGCCCGGCTGACCGCCGCGATCGCCTGCTCGTCGCTCAATGCGGGATAGCCGGCATAGCACTCCGACTGCCCCGGTGGCGGCGTCAGGTAAGGCTGCGACATCCACGCGGTCCGGCCCTGCGGTGACGCGTCGAGGGTGAGCTTCACGCCGCCGATGCGCAAGCCATTGCGATAGCTGCGGCCGACATAGGGCCCATTCATGAACCCACCGTCCTCATTGATGAGCAGGATTTCCGGATAGACCACCACATCGAGCTCGAGCCGGCCGGCCTCGGCGGCCGCAAAGTACAAGTCGACATTGCCGGGCAATGCTCGCCCTTCCTGCGCCGTGGTGTGACCGTACTTCACGTACAGGTCCTGCCCGGCTTCGAGCAGCGCCAATTGCTGCTGCTGAGTCAGCTGCGGCATGATCCTCAGAAACTCGCGGATCAGCACGGTTCCCTCCATGACGCCGCTGGGCTCCCGGGTGCCTGGCTTGCGGCGGATGACACCGCCCTGCGGGTCTTCGGTCTCTGCCGTGATCCCGGCCATCTGCAGCGCCTTGCTGTTGAGCGCGTGCAGATGGCCAGATTGATGGATGACGATCATCGGGAGTTCTGTCGAGACCGCGTCAAGTTCCTCGGCCGTGGGATGGCGTTGCTCCAACAGCTGCGAATCGTCGTAGCCAAAGCCGATCACGACACCGAAGTCGCGCGCGATGTTCGAGGTCACCATCCATTTGCGCAGCTGCTCCTGCAGGTCACGAATGGATCGCACCGGACCGTCCGGGGGCGGCAACAGGTTCGCCGCCATCGCCTGCACCCCGGCTCCCCACATGTGGCCGTGCGCATCGATGAACCCGGGGATCATCGTCCTGCCGCCGAGATCGATCATCGCCGTTGCAGCACTTTTCTGCGCTTTTTCGACGGCGCTGCGTGATCCGACGGCAACGATCTTTCCGCCCTTGACGGCGACGGCCTCCGCGGTCGGGAGCCTGTCATCCACGGTAATGATCGGGCCGCCGAAGTAGATGGCGTCGGCATCGACTGCGAACGCCGGAGAAGCAGTGGCGAGCAAGGCGACGAACGCCCCCACGCCAGCAGCGGTCAAGGCCAGCCTCGTCATGATTGTTCCGTTGAGCGCATCGGGATGGCTAGCCGGCCGCACCGGGATGTAGGCTGAAAGCGCGATTTCCCCTGAAGCTCGCAGCCAGTGCGGCGTGCAATACGGAAAAGCCGGTGAGTGAGTCTCGCCTGGTGATCGATTCCCTGCGAAAGTTCTGCAACCATCCGTGGCCCCACAGTGTGCCTTTTTACCAGACGCCGGCCCAGGTGATACTGGATCGCGTCAGACTCGTCGTCGAAATGTTTTGCGAAAATATTTTCGTAGTTGATAACGCGATCGTCATCTAGCCGCTACCGGGGTAAAGCTGAATCGCGCGCCACCGACGCTGGCCTCGTACATCAGGCCGCCCCTGGCCACGGTGAATATTGCGAGCCCCCTGTTATATCCACCGACAGTGGTGGCATCATTTTGGCCCCCGCTCACACCCGCAGAGCTTCCCGCGCTCGATGCTGTCGCCGAGGCGCCGGCAGTAATCGCGACCGCTTTGGCCTGTGCGCTGAACTCGAACGAGCCCGCTGAAAACTCCTTGAACGCACGCTCGTCTTCGAAGAAGACAATCATGCTGTAGCTCTGTGCGCCAAGCTGGAAACCAACGGTAAGCTGGGTCATGGTGCTGTTGCCGACATGCTTGCCATCGACGAAAACCCGTCCAGTGCCGCGAGCCCCACCGATACCGATACCTGCCCTGCCCACGCTGGGGAAAACGGCGTATCCGTAGCTATTATTGAAAAAAGTACCGCTCTCGCCGGCATTCCTGAACACCTCGATGGCATCCTGGAAACGGTCTGCCAAGGCATTCGAGAAAGGAAGCAGCAACATCACCAGGCCAATGAGGAGTTGTTTGCGCATGATGATTCCTAAAGGTTAAACGCCCGGCAATGGAAGGGGGTTTTGCCTCCTCCCCTCCGCATGAACCGCCCGCCGTATGAGCCGGTATTGATCCTAGTGAAATTACACAGGCAAAAAACTCCGCACATCAGCAACCAGGTGCCCGCTTATCGCCAAAAATCCATAAGCAAGCCCTCTTGAAAATACTAGTTCCGTGCCGCAAGCTTGTCTACGTGATCTCAGCGCGATAGATGAATAAATCTTTAAGGCAACACCGATTAATTCAGTTCGTTCGCCCTGAACTGGTCGAAGGGCTCACCACGAGCGGAATAAATCAGCGCGCCCTCAAGCATGGGCTTGATCCTGCGGCGCAACGATCACGATTCACCGATGCACGGAATCCGTGAAGCCTGTGGCAGGCGAACTCGCGGTTGCCGCCTCGATATCCTGACCATGACCTGCGGTTCCGGCATCACCGCTGGCTGACGAATCTTCGCATCCTGGAAGACACAAGACTCGAATCCGTTCCTTGGATACTATTGGGTCGGGCTCCCCGATTCCGGCGTCATATGGAGGCCTCATGCCCAGCTCCCTGTTCACCTTCGAAAGCGAGTCGGCCCATCTCAGGGCCGCCCCCGCCGAGCGCCGCGATGTCGGAAGGTCGCAGCGGGAAACCGTTCCCCTGGAGGCCCATGTCGAGACCGCCGTGGAAACCGGCCGTACCGATCCACTGACCATTCTGGCCGAACAGGACAAGACCCGGGTCGCCGAACTCATTCCCATTCGCTATGGCCGGATGAGCCGCACCCCATTCACCTTTTTGCGCGGGGCAGCAGCCATCATGGCAAGCGATCTCGCGGCCGGCGCCAGGACGGGCCTGCGGGTCGAACTCTGCGGCGATGCCCACCTGGGCAACTTCAGGTGGTACTGCGCACCCGATCGCGAACTGGTATTCGACCTCAACGATTTCGACGAGACCCTGCCCGGCCCGTTCGAGTGGGACGTCAAGCGCCTCGCTGCGAGCGTCGCCGTCTCTGCCCGGGCAAACGGCTTTTCCAGCAGACAGGCCCGGGACGCGACGCGATCGGCGATGCGCGACTACCGCAGCTTCATCGCCGAGGCGTCGGAGCTCAGCCCGCTCGCTCTGCACTATTACCGCCTCGGATCGCAGACCGCTCTGGAGCGTATCGAGCAACACGGCAAGAAGCACCGGAAATGGAAACAAGAGGTCCTGGAAAAGGCCATCCGCAAGAACAGCCTGCGTGCCTTCGACGAGCTCACCGACGTCGTCGACGGGCGACGCATCATCGTTCCCGATCCACCCTTGATCGTTCGCGTCGATGACGTGCTCGCCGCGGCCGAATCGGGCGCAGTGGGCCAGTTCCTCGAGCGCTACCGCGAGAGCCTGCCGCTCGAAGCGCGCATCCTTCTCGACCGGTTCGCGCTGGTGGACATCGCCAAGAAGGTCGTCGGGGTGGGCAGCGTCGGCACCCGCTGCCTGATCGTGCTGCTCGAGGCCGGGGACGGCACGCCTCTGTTCCTGCAGGTCAAGCAGGCGACGTCATCCGTCCTCGAAGCCTATCTCGGGCCCAGCGCCTTCGAGCAGGCAGGCCAGCGGGTGGTCGAAGGTCAGCGCCTGATCCAGGCAACCAGCGATGTGCTGCTTGGCTGGGCGCGCTGGCAGCAACCAGGCGGAGAGGAGATCGACTTCTACCTCCGCCAGCTCTGGGACGGCAAGGGCAAGATCGATATCGAGGAACTCGGACCCAAACGGCTGGCAGCGTACGCAGGCCTCTGCGGCAAGACCCTGGCCTTCGCGCATGCGCGTTCAGGGGATGCCATGATGATCCGCGGCTACATCGGTGACGACGAGACCTTCGACGACGTCATGGTCGAATACGCCGAGCGCTATGCGGACATCACCGAGCGCGACCTTGCGCAGCTCAGCGAAGCAATCGACGACGGTGCGATTGAAGTCGTGCGCGATATCTGAGCCGGATGGGGCGTTATACAGGCCTTCGGGAAGCGCTGATTTATTCCGTTCGTGG
>CAZTWA010000187.1:0-4842 GCA_964617225.1 uncultured Methyloversatilis sp. | reverse complement strand
CAGGCGCGGCAGTTCGACGACGCGCGGGTCGCCGAGAAATTCGGCGAGGTAGCGCTTGACCGCGGGGGCAGTCGGTGCGTCGGGCGTGCCGAGATTGAGCAGCAGGATGGCGGTGGTCATGTTGGGCTGAGCGCGGAGGACAGCAGCCGCGCGGTGATATCGACGATGGGGATCACGCGTTCGTAGGCCATGCGCGTTGGCCCGATCACGCCGATGGTACCGACGACCTGGCCTTCGACCTCGTAGGGCGCGGCAACGACGCTGCATTCGTCAAGCGGCGCGATGCCCGATTCGCCGCCGATGAAGACATGCACGCCTTCGGCGCGGGTCGACAGGTCGAGCAGCTGCATCAGGCCGGTGCGCTGCTCGAACAGGTCGAAGAGCTGGCGCAGCCGCGCCATGTTGGTCGACAGGTCGGCGCTGTCGAGCAGGTTCTTCTCGCCGGTGATTACATACTGCTGCGAGGCTTCGGTGGCGGCCTCGGCGCCGGCATCGGCCGCGGCGCTCATCAGCTCGGTCATGTCGCTGCGCAGCTGTTTCAGTTCTTCCTGCACGCGGCGGCGGATCTGCATGAAGTCGAGCCCGGCGAAGTTCTGCGTCAGGTAGTTGGCGGCCTCGACCAGTTCGCTCGGCGTGTAGGGGCGCTGCGTCAGCAGGATGCGGTTCTGCACCTCGCCGTCCGCCGTGACGATGATCAGCAGGATGCGCGTCTCGGTGAGGCTGAGGAATTCGATCTGGCGGATGCGCGGCGCCTGGCGGCGCGGTGCGATGACGACGCCGGCGAAGTGCGTGAGCTCCGACACCATCTGCGAGGCATGGCTGATCACGCGCTGGGGCGCATCGGGCAGCAGCGCGCCCCGGATATTGGAAATGTGCTGCGGATCGAGCGGCCGGACGGTCAGCAGCGTGTCGACAAACAGCCGGTAGCCGCGCGGCGTCGGGATGCGGCCGGCGGAGGTGTGCGGGCTGGCGATGAAGCCCATCTCCTCGAGGTCGGCCATCACGTTGCGGATCGTGGCCGGCGAGAGCTCGAGGCCAGAATACTTCGAGAGCGTGCGCGAGCCGACCGGTTGCCCTTCGACGATGTAGCGTTCGATCAGGGTCTTGAGCAGGGTCTGGGCGCGTGGGTCGAGCATGGTGGGCAGATTGTAGCGAACCTCTCGATTACAATGCCGGGCATTCATGCCGTCTCGCCAGCACTGACTTTCGATCCCATGACCCGCAAACTCAATGTGCATGCCCTGGGCCAGGTCTTCACCCCGGAAGCGGTGGTGGATCGCATGCTCGCCCTGCGCAAGCGGCGCGGGCGCAGCCTCGACCCGGCGGCGGGCGACGGCGCCTTCTGCACGCGCTTCAGTGGCTGCGAGGCGATCGAGATCGATCCCACGGTCGCGCCGGCAGGCGCGCGGGTGATGGATTTCTTCGCGCTGCCGCTGGACGAGAAATACGAAACCATCATCGGCAACCCGCCCTACGTGCGCCAGCAGGACATTCCGGCCGAGACGCTCGCGCGGCTCGACAGCACGCTGTTCGACGGCCGCAGCAACCTCTACCTCTACTTCATCGAGAAGGCGGTGCGCCACCTGCGGCGTGGCGGCGAGCTGATCTTCATCGTGCCGCGCGAGTTCGCCAAGCTGACCGCGGCGCGCAAGCTGAATGCCTTCCTCTACGAGGAGGGCGACATCACCGATTTCATCGAGCTGGGCGACGCGCGCATCTTCGGTTCGCACAACCCGAACTGCGCGATCTTTCGTTTTGAACGCGGGCGCCATGAGCGGCGCCTCAGTGACGGCCGCCACTTCGCGCTGGTCGATGGCCAGTTGATGTTCTTGCGCGGCGATTACCAGATGCCCTTGTCTGAACTGTTCGACGTCAAGGTCGGCGCGGTGTCCGGTGCCGACGAGGTCTTCGAGCATCCCGAGGGCAACGCCGAGTTCGTCTGCTCCAAGACCATCGACGACGGCCAGACGCGGCGCATGATCTTCGGCGCGATCCACCCGCAGCTCGAGGCGCACAAGGACAAGCTGCTCGCCCGGCGCGTGCGGCCCTTCGACGAATCCAACTGGTGGCACTGGGGCCGCCTGCACCATCAGTCGGAAGCCCCGCGCATCTATGTGAACTGCAAGACGCGGCGGCCGCGTCCCTTTTTCCTGCACGATTGCCCGAACTACGACGGTTCGGTGCTGGCCCTGTTTCCGCGCATCCCCGGCCTGGATCTCGCGCTGGCGGCCGACATGCTCAACGATCAGGTTGACTGGGCCGAACTGGGTTTCATCTGCGACGGGCGCTACCTGTTTACCCAGCGCACCCTGCAGAACTGCCTGCTGCCGCCGGTGTTTGAGAAATTGATGAATAGGGTGCAGGCGCAAACCCTGAGGAGGGAGGCGGCATGAGCGCGTATCGCAGGATCGTATTGTTCGGCAAGGCAGGCAGCACCGATGCCGTCGCGGCGGTCGAGACCTTGCGGTCCCACTTGCGGTCGCGTGGCATCGCCGTGCTCGACGCGGTGGAAGCGGGCACTGCCGACATGGCTATCGTCGTCGGCGGCGATGGCACCTTGCTCTCGGTCGCGCGCAAGCTGGCCGAACACGACGTGCCGCTGGTCGGCATCAACCAGGGCCGCCTCGGCTTCATGACCGACATCGCCCGCGCCGACATGCTGCCGGCGATCGACCGCCTGCTGGCGGGAGAATTCACCGCCGACCGGCGCATGCTGATCGATGCCTGCGTGCTGCGCGAAGGCCAGGCGGTTTATCGTACCCACGCGCTCAACGAGGTCGTGGTCAACAAGGGCGACCTCGGCCGCATGATCGAGATGGAAGTGCGCGTCGATGGCGAGTTCCTCTATGTGCTGCGCGCCGACGGCATGATCGTCGCCACGCCGACCGGCTCGACGGCTTACGCGCTGTCCGCCAACGGGCCGATCCTGCAGCCGGCCGTACCGGGCATCGCGCTGGTGCCGCTGTGCGCGCACGCGCTGACCTATCGCCCGATCACGATTTCCGACAGCAGTTGCGTCGAGCTCAAGCTGGTGCACTCCTACGATGGCCGCGTGCATTGCGACGGCCAGAGCTATTTCGACGCCAAGGCCGGCGACGTCGTCCGCCTGTCGCGCTCGTCGCACGACGTGACCCTGCTGCACCCGCCCGGCTACAGCTATTTTGCGATGTTGCGCGAAAAGCTGCATTGGAGCGCTACGCCCCACAAGTAACCGATGCTGCTCCATCTGACCATCCGCGACTTCGTCATCGTCGACCGGCTCGAACTCGAGTTCGCTACAGGCTTTGGCGCGCTGACCGGCGAAACCGGCGCCGGCAAATCGATCCTCGTCGATGCGCTGTCGCTCGCACTCGGCGAGCGCGCGGAGGCGAGCGTGGTGCGCACCGGCGCGGAGAAGGCCGAAGTGGCCGCCGAGTTCGCGGTCGCGCCGGATTCGCCACTCGCCGCCTGGCTCACTGAAAACGACTTCGAGCCGGACACCTGCCTGCTGCGGCGCGTGGTCGACGCCTCCGGGCGTTCGCGCGCCTGGCTCAACGGCACGGCGGCGACGCTCGGCCAGTTGCGCGAGGCGGCGGACTTCCTCTGCGACATCCACGGCCAGCATGCCCATCATTCGCTGCTGCGCACCGATACCCAGCGCGCGCTACTGGATGCGCATGCCAACGCACAAGCGCTGGTGCGCGAGGTGGCGGAACGTTTTGCGGTGTGGCGCAAGCTGCGCGATGCGCGCAAGGCCGCCGAACAGGATGTGGCGGCGACCGCGCGGGAAAGGGAACTGCTCGACTGGCAGGTGAAGGAACTCGCCGCGCTCGGCTTCGAGCCGCAGGCCTGGCAGGACACGGAACAGGAGCAGCGGCGGCTGGCGCATGCCGCCAGCCTGCTCGAGGCGAGCGATGCCGCGCTGGCAGCGCTGGACGATGGCCCGGGTGAGGCTGGGGGTGCGCTCGCGGCCTTGCAGCACGCGAGTGGCCGGCTGACTGAGTTGACCTCGGTCGATGCGGGGCTGGGCGAAGCGGCACAGCTGTTCGAGAGCGCGCTGATCCAGCTTGAAGAGTCAGGCCTGGCGCTACGGCGCTATCGCGACCGGCTCGACCTCGATCCCGCGCGGCTGGGCGAACTGGATGCACGCATCGATGCGGTGACGCAGATGGCGCGCAAGCATCGCGTCGCGCCGGAGGAATTGCCCGAAGTGCTCGCGCGCCTGCAGGCGCGGTTCGACGAGCTGACACTGGCGGCCGATCCCGCCGCGCTCGCCGCGCGCGAACAGGAAGCGGAGGCCGCTTATCACAAGGTGGCGAAGCGCCTGAGCAAGGAGCGGCACCAGGCGGCGAAAAAGCTGGGCGAGGCGGTCACCCACGCGATGCAGGAACTGGCCATGCCCGGCGGCCGCTTCGAAATCGTGCTCGACGCGCTGGTCGAAGGGGCGTCGTATGGGCTTGAGTCGGTCGAGTTCCTCGTCACCGCAAACGCCGGCCAGCCGCCGCGCCCGCTCGCAAAGGTCGCGTCGGGCGGCGAACTGTCACGCATTGGCCTGGCACTGCAGGTGATCGCCAGCCAGTCGCACACCGCCGGCACGCTGATTTTCGACGAGGTCGATGTCGGCATCGGCGGGCGCGTTGCCGAGATCGTCGGCCACATGCTCAAGCAACTGGGCAGTGACCGCCAGGTGCTGTGCGTCACCCACCTGCCGCAAGTGGCGGCCTGCGCCCACTGGCAATGGTCGATCCGCAAGGAAACGGTGGGTGAGAACACCGTCAGCCGCGTTACGTCGCTCGACGCCGCCAGCCGCGTCGAGGAAATCGCCCGCATGCTCGGCGGCGTGAAGATCACCGAAACCACGCG
>CAZTWA010000186.1:0-4882 GCA_964617225.1 uncultured Methyloversatilis sp. | reverse complement strand
GCCGGGTAGGCGTCGTTCTCGCAGGCCAACACCAGGATGCGCGGCTTTTCTTCATCCTCGTCCGGCACATTGACGGCCTTGACCTGCATGCCGACCGAGTCGCACGAGTAGTTCTCGAAGGAAATGACGCGTACCGGACAGGCGCCCATGCAGGTACCGCAACGCCGGCAGCGTTCCTCGTTGAAGAGCGGAAAGCGCTTTTCGTCCTCGTCGATCGCGCCGAACGGACATTCGACCGTGCAGCGCTTGCACTGCGTGCAGCCTTCCAGGCGGGCCTTCGGGAAAGAAAGATCCCAGGCGCGCGGGTGGGCGGCACGACCCAGTGCGGCGTTCTCGGCCGCCTGGATCGCCTTCAGCGTCGCGCCGACGGCATCTTCGGTTGCCTGATGCATGTCCATCGGACGACGCATCGGGCCAGCCGCGTAGATACCGGTCCGGCGGGTTTCATACGGGAAGCAGATGAAGTGCGAATCCGCAAAGCCGTATTTGAGCTGCGGAATGTCCGGGCCCTGACGGTAGTTCATGTTGAGCACGGAGATGTTCTGCAACTCGACCTTCTTGGCCTTGGCAGCTTCATCACCGCTTTCGGCGGCCGTGACGGTTGCTGTCCACTCGTCGAGATCGACGCCTGCATTCGGCACCTGGCCGGTGGCGAGCACGACGAGGTCAGCTTCGGCGGTGGTGTCCTCGTCGAGGATCAGGTCCTTGAACGCCACCGTGCAGGACTCGCCGCCGGTGACCTTGGAGGCCTTGCCCTTGGTGAAGATCACGCCCTTGTTCTGGGCGCTGCGGTAGAAGTCCTCACCCATGCCCGGCACGCGCAGGTCTTGATACATGACCACAGCGTCAATCGCGGGGTTCTGGTCCTTGAAGTAAGTCGCCTGCTTGATACTCGTGCCGCAGCAGTGGCCGGAGCAGTAGGGCAGGTGCGTACCGGAATCATCACGCTGGCCGGCGCACTGCACGAAGACGACCGATTTCACTTCCTTGCCATCGGCGCGCTTGATCGGACCGCCATTAGCAGCCTTGGCGAGTGCTTCGAGACCGGCCTGATCGACGACGTTCGGTTGGCCGCCGCCCAGTTCGGGCAGTTTGGCGATGTCGTAAGTGCTGAAGCCGGAAGCCTGGACGATGGCGCCGCAGAGCTCTTCGCTGACGTTGCCGGATTCCTGCGCGATCTTGACTGCAAAACGACCCGGGGCGCCGGCGGTTTCGGCAACCGTCGAGTTCAGGTAGACCTTGATCTTCGGGTTGCTGGAAATTGCCGCAGCCAGTTCGGCGGCGCCGGTCGCTTGGGCTTCGGCGTAGGGCGCATTGAAAGGCATGCGCTTCCACATCTGGTTGGCGAAGCCACCCAGCGCGCCGGTCTTTTCGACCAGCACCACGTCGTAGCCGGCATCGGCTGCGGACTGCGCCGCCGTCATGCCGGACATGCCGCCGCCGACGACCAGAATCTTCTTGCTCGACGATTCTTTCTTGTTGCCGCCGGGCAGGGTCATCTTCTTGACCTCGGCGCAACCCATGCGGACATAGTCCTCGGCCATTTCCTGGCGGATTTCGTCGTGATCGGAACCTTCGGACACGATCCAGATCACGCCCTCACGCAGGTTGGCGCGCGACATTGCAACCGTGGGGAAGTTGAACGCCTCGGCCTTGGCGCGACGCGAGCAGGCCGCGATGCACAGGTGCGTGACGCCTTCGTTGGCGATGTCGTCCTGAATCATCTTCACGCCTTCCGCATTGCAGAGGAAGGGGTGGTTCTTGATCACGGCCATCTTGCCTTCGGTCTTGGCGACTTTTTCAAGTCCGGCGACGTTGAGGACATCGCCCAATCCGCAGCCGGTGCAGATGTATGCAGCAAATTTGTTATCGGCCATGGTTACGCGGCCTCCGTGGAAGCAGTTTTATGAATGACCTGGACAGAGCGCATGGCCGCGGCTGTCGCGCTTTGCACGGCGCGATTGACGTCCAGCGGGCTGGATGCGCTGCCGGCACCGAACATGCCGCCGGATTTCGAGCCCTCGATGAAGTTAGAGGAGTCGAGGACGATGTCTTCGGGCAGTTTCACGCCAACGACTTCGGGCTCCATGCCGACTGCCAGCACGACGAGGTCGTGTTCGGTGGCATAGCGGTGGTAGCCCTCGGTGTCGACGCCATGCAGGACCGGGTTGTCGTTGGCTTCGTTCAGCGCGATGCGCGCCACCTTCGACTTGACGAAGCTGACGTTCGGGTCCTTTTGCACGCCCTGGTAGAAGTCTTCCAGGCGGTCGATGACGCGAATGTCGATGTAGTACACCGTCGACTTGGCTTCGGCATCGGCTTCGCGCACATACATGGTCTGCTTGAGCGTGGCCATGCAGCAAATACGCGAACAGTGGCGCAGGTGGTTTTCGTCACGCGAGCCGGCGCACTGGATGAAGGCGACGTTTTTCGCTTCCTTGCCGTCGGACGGGCGGAGGATCTTGCCGCCGGTCGGGCCGCGCGGGTCGCAGAGGCGCTCGAATTCGAGGCTGGTGATTACATTCTGATAGCGATCATAGCCGTAGGGCTGGATCTTGTTGGCATCGTACGGACGCCAGCCGGTGGCCCAGACGACGCTGCCGACCTTGATCTCGATCGTTTCTTCCTGCATGCCGAGATCGACCGCGCCATACTTGCACGCCGCCTTGGCGGCTTCGCCGTCGGGCGTGCCGACGATGGAGGCGTCGATCACGAAGCGCTGCGGGTAAGCCATGTCATGCGGCAGGTAAGCCGCCTTGACCTTGTTGAGCCCGTAGTTGAAGGTGTTCGGCACTTCGGCGGAAACCGCCTTGCCGCAATCACCGCAAGCCGTGCAGTTTTCATTCACGTAGCGGGGCTTCACCTTCAGCGTGACGGTGTAGTCGCCGCGGCTGCCGGTAACGGCGGCCACTTCGGTCATCGTCATCACGCGGACATTCGAATTGCCGCGCACGCGCTTCAGGTTGATTTCCAGGCCACAGGAGGGGAAGCACATCTTCGGGAAATACCGATACAGCATGGATGTGCGGCCGCCCAGCGTGGGAGATTTTTCGGCCAGTATCACCTGTTTGCCACATTCGGCTGCCTCGAGGGCTGCCGTCATGCCAGCGATACCGCCGCCGACGACCAGGATGGTCTGGTTGGTTGCGATTGAAGCCGTCATCAAGCCTCCGTTGTAGTGGGGTGTTGCCAGAACAAAATCCCGGCGGAAACACGCATGCCCACAGCGCGGGCACCCAGCATCCGCCAAAATTGGTAGGCGATTGTAGCCGCCAAACTTCGCGTTGGCTTCTGCGCTAGATCAAATGCGAGCCAGAATGTTCCTATGGATAAATAGAAGCACCGTATGGTTCAAAAGGCTGATATTCATGCCGTCCTGCCAGCACTGACTTTCATGGGCGATCAACGCGGCAGGGCGCGAATCTCGAACTGCATTTCCGCGAGGTCGCCGAGGATCCAGGTCGGCTCCGGAGCACCGAGACCGGCCACCGTCCCCGGATTGACGAGCCAGGTCTGGCCGCCCTTGATGTTGGGCTGCTGGCGGACGATCGGCACGTGGCTGTGGCCGCAACAGACCAGGTCGTAGTCGCCGCTGCACGCCATGCCGTGGCCGTAGTGGGGGTAATGGGTGACGAAGATGCGTCGACCGCCCAATTCCAGGTCCGCATCGCGGCCATGGTAGTGGAGCACGCCGTCCGACCTGATGGAGACGCGGGCGAGGGCGACGACGTCGCCGAGGTTGTTGCCGTGGATGACATGCAGGGGCAAGCCCAGCTTCAGCGAAGCCTTGACGGTGTTCACCCCGATCAGGTCGCCGCAATGGATGACCGCTTCGGCGCCCTCGGTCTTGGCGATGGCGATGGCCTCGGCCAGCATGGGGCCGCGGTCGTGGCTGTCGGAAACGATGCAGATTTTCATGACATCAGACGATCAGCGGGCCATGGTATTCCTCGCCATCGTTGGCTTTCTCGAAGTCGATGGAATTCATGGCGTTGCGAACTTTCCGGCTTTCTTCTTCCTGGTCGGTCTGTACTTGCATCAGCGTGACGACGCAGTCGCCGAGGTTGTCGTACTCGTCCTTGCCGGTGGCGAATTGCGTCGCTTCGTTGTAATAGAACAAGCTGCGAAAACGCTCGTCCCCGGTCTTGAAGACGATGAAGTTCGCCCCGTTTTCTTTCCACATGACCGAAGGGCACATGGCGAACTCTTCCTTCAGCAGATTAAGCTGCAGTTCGGCGTCGACGGCTTGCAAGGGAACCGCATGGCCAAAGCGTTCGAGCAGGGCCTGGCTGATGAGGTTGCGCTCTCTGGCGCTGAAGGGCTTGATGGGGCGGGGCATGGTCTGAGCTCCTGTGGAACTTGAGTGAACTTATCGGGAAATAAGAAAATTTGGAATGTATTGCCTTGTCGTCAGCGTACTGGGCTGCGACAATATTGCAAAATTCTAATAAATATTTCGAGGAGTTCGACAGAGAATGACTGACCATCCCGTTCAGGAAGTCAAAAAGACGACCTGCTACATGTGCGCCTGCCGTTGTGGCATCCGCGTGCACCTGCGCGACGGCGAGGTGCGCTACATCGACGGTAACCCGGATCACCCCCTCAATCAGGGCGTGATCTGCGCCAAGGGGTCGTCCGGCATCATGAAGCAGTATTCGCCGGCACGCCTGACCAAGCCACTGCGCCGCAAGGCCGGGGCCGAGCGCGGCGCGGGCGAGTTCGAGCCGATTTCGTGGGAAGAAGCTTTTTCGACGCTGGCCGAGCGGCTCGGCAAGCTGCGTGCGACCGACCCGAAGAAGTTTGCCCTGTTCACCGGCCGCGACCAGATGCAGGCGCTCACCGGCCTGTTTGCGCGCCAGTTCGGTACGCCCAACTACGCGGC
>CAZTWA010000185.1:0-4905 GCA_964617225.1 uncultured Methyloversatilis sp. | reverse complement strand
GCCTTAAGCGCGACCAAGTAATCGGCGCATCTGGTGCTGATGGCCGCGCAAATATCCCTTAAGTTTGTGGGTCTATGTTCCGTATAATGAAATGATTACATGGAGATACCCGACATGTCCGGACAGTTAATTCGCAAGTTGCTTGTCAGTGCCTCGTTCGTGCTTGCCGCGACTTCGGCCAGTGCCGGTCCTGCGCCCTTGGAGCGTCCGCTGGTCAGCGTCGAAGCGAGTACTTTCCTGAAGCTCGATTGGCCGGCACAACGGCTGTATGTCTCCGGCATCCTCGATGGCCTGACTTTCGTCAGCTACGGTCGCAAACTGCCCGACCACGATGCGATCGTCCGGTGCGCGCGTGAGCGTTCCGTCGATCAGGTGGCGCGCGATGTGGTCGAGTTCGTCAAGACCCATCCCGCCTTTACCGAAAGCCTGGGTTCCGCGGTCGCACGTTCCGTCAGCATGGCCTGCGGGGTGCTCTGACAGGTCCGGCGACCAAATATCGAGTTGGACGCCGAACCGCGATCACTTGATTAACCCTTGCCTGAGCGGGGCGAGGACCAGGAATCCCACTCCTGACGATTCTGGGCGACATGGAAAAGTGCCGCCACGACATGCCGGTCGTACTTGGTATCGGCCTCTGCCAGCAATTTATCCAGCGCATCCTTGAGTGGCAATCCCGCCCGGTAGGCCCGGGCGCTGACCATGGCCACGAAGGCGTTGGCCACGGCCAGGATGCGGCTCGCCATCAGCAGTTCTGCGCCCTTCAGCCCCTTGGGATAGCCGCTGCCATCGACATGTTCACTCTTCTGGGCGACGATGGTGGCGACCGGCCCTTCGAAGTCGAGCCCTTTCAGGACTTCGACGGAATGCTGCACGTGGGTCTGGAGCAACGCCTGTTCCTCGGCGGTCAGGGCGTCATGCTTGGTCAGCAGATCCCTGGGCAGGAACATCTTGCCGACGTTGGCCAACTTGGCGGCCAGGTCGAGGGCATCGAGGGTCGGTGCATCGATCGACAATGCCTTGCCAAGAGTCACGGCGACCTGCGCTGTGCGTCCGGAATGGTCCGCGCAGAAGGGGTCATGCATGTCGACGACTTGCGTGAGTACCGTCACCAAATGGTTCATGAGTGACTGCCGCTTGGATTGCGACTGCTGCTCGAGCGTCATATCGCGACAGATGCAGAGGACCCGATGCTTTTCGCCGCCCTTGTCGATCGGAATGGCCGAGACGTAATAAATGCCGGAATGCTCATCGATCTCGATATCGATCATGCGCGAGGCCGGTTGCCCACTCGACTGGGCGTCATGGATCATGGCCTCGATCGGATGCGCTGCCGCCGGACCGAAGATGCTCGACAGGGTTTTTCCGGCGAGTGCGACGGGTTTCTCACCGATTGTCTTGCCCAGTGCCGCGTTGCAGAAATCAAGGTGTTGATCGGCGACGATGAAGACCAGGTCGGGTGTGCCATCCATCACGCTTTGCAGCAGGGCTGACTGATGCGCCAGCTCGCGCGACTTGGCGCGCATGTCCTCGGCCACGGCGCGTTCCTTGACGCTGGCGCCATGCCACCATGCGGCGATCAATCCGATGAGGCCGACGAGTACCGACAGGAACAGCGAGGTCAGCAGGAAGCGCTGATGTTCACGCGATTCTTTCAGGGCGTCTGCAGCGTCGATCTTCTGCACCAGTGTCCAGGGGGTCTGGGCAAGCGTCCGGCTCATCATGAGCACTTCGCGGCCGGCGTAGTCCTTTTTGACGCCAAACATGCCGGGCTGGATCAGTGCATGGCTGCCTGCGAGATCTTCCGCCATGGGCAGGCGCTTGCGCAACGCGTGCGTGCCGTCTGCGAGGGGAGTGAGATAGGTGACACTATCGCCCTCGCGGCGTATCAGTACGGTTTCGTCTGCGCTGGTCAGGGTTCCCTTGTTCGCGATCAGGGGAAACAAATCATCGCGTGCGCGCTTGACACCGGCGACCGCACCCAGCGCTTGCTTACCCCCGCCGAATTGCACATGGAAGATGGGCATGACGAAGCCGATGACGACCTCACCGCGCGCATTGGTGTAGAAGTCCTGCAGCGCGGGTTTGCCCGATTTGATGACCTCCATCAGGGTAGCGCGCAAGGTGTCGTCCGTACGGAATCCTGAGGTTTCGGCGATGGTCTTGCCGGCCTGGTCGATGATGACCAGGCCCGAATCGACCGGCAGGTCGATGTTGGCGGGTACGCGCGCCTGCGCAGGCGCGCCTGAAAAGCGGCTGCGCTCGGCGGTGGCCTCCAGCAAGTTGCGCAGGTAGCCGGCCTGCGCCGGCGGAGTGGGTGGCTCACCTTCGGCAGTTCCGATGTACTGCGTTAGATAGAAGCGCACCGAAGCGTTTTCGGCAACTTCACGGATAACTGCCGTTTGGGCATCGAGCCATTGGCCAATGCTTTGGGCGCGGCTGTCGGCTACCGTACCGAGAATGGTTTGCCAGCCATGGAGATCGCGCTCTTTTTCCTTCTGGGCATATCCCAGAATGAGCCAGGTGCCGACCGCCAGGAGTGCGGCAAGCACGACAAGGGCGGGAATCAGTTGGGAACGCCGGGCGGAGTTTTTCATGATTGTTTGATCCTACAACACGGGATGGTGTCAGTATTGCCTTTGGCAGTGCTTGATGAAGGCGGAACATAGCCAGACAAAGACCCCCTCCGGGGCGGCGCGTTCGCACAATGCTTGTCGAAAATCATAAATCCTCCTACCTGGCTTGACAATTCAAAGGGGGACGCAGTCATGGCAAGTGCATCCACCAGTTGCGTTCGTTCAACGAAAAAACCGGAACATAGTGAGCGACGCTCCGGTGAGAGATCACTTCGGGAATCTGGTTGTCCAGGATGGCGATGTCATCACGAAGATGGACGGCCAGAATGGCATGGGGAATGCGCAGGTTCGTGTCCTGCACGATGGTAATGCGCAAATTCTCCGCCGGAAATCCAAGCTGGCGCAGAGAGAAATACTTGATGATGGCGAAATCCTCGCAGTCTCCACCAAGCTGCAGGAACTCGCGCGGAATCGCCCAGTAGTCCGATTTGCCGTAGTTGTCCTGATCCAGCACATAGCGAAAGCGGTTGGCGAATTCATTCACGCCCGCCAACTGATCCCGTGGGGATCGGCCACGCAAAGACGCGATCTGGCTTTGCCACTCGGGCGAGCGGCACAGGTTGGCTGGGCAATTTCCGGGGCTAACTTGGTCGGCCTCATGGCGTTTCATGACGGAAACCCATTGCGGGAAGATGCCGAAGCCCTCCTTCTTTTGTTCCCGATAGCCGAACAGGTGCGATGATGTCGCTTCGTCCTGTGCAATAGCGTGGCAAGGCTGGATCAGCAGCCCAAGGATCGCAACCGCGTGGATCAGGAAGCGATAGCCTGTTTGCACGTCATGTAAGCGCCATGAAAGGATTGTCGAAAAACCTTACACCCATGGATTCCGGTGAATGAGACAGTCGGTAGATATAAGCAGAATTTACGCTGATATGTTGTTGCTACAGGAGGGGATCAATAAGATAATAATTAGCAATTGACGAACTAGTCCAATCTTGATGAAGGAGAGAATATGAGCATGAAACTTTCGAAGGCCAAGCCGATGGCCCGTTTGTTCCTGGCCACAGCATTGATGGCCGGAGTTTCTTCCGGTGTCCAAGCTCAAAATCAAGCGGATATGGATCTGCTGTTCAAGGAAGGCATTTTCCAGCGCGAGCAGGGCAATGTCTTCACCTCCATCGAGGCCCTCGAAACGGTGCTGAGTAACCAGCCCAGCCTGCATCGCGCGCGTCTCGAATTGGCGGTCGCTTACTTCCGCGCGCTTAACTATGAGCAGGCCGCGCAGCAGGCGCAAAAGGTTCTCGACGATCCCAAGACGCCCGACAACGTGCGCATCGCCGTGAATACCTTCCTCGCGCAGATCAAGCGTGACCAGGCCGCCCTCCTGGCGACGCGGAATACCTGGGAGCCCTCGGTTTCTCTGGGATTCATTTACGACAGCAACATCAACGTCGGTCCGGATAGCAGCACGTTGCCCGGTGGTTTCATCCTTGACACATCGTCGTTGCCCCGCAGTTCAGAGGGTTTTGTGGCTCAGGCGGGCATAACCCATACCTTCAACTCGCCGAACATCATGCGCTTCGGCGAGACCGCGTCGCGCTTCATATGGCAATCCCGCGCCAATATCTACAACAAGGCTTATCTTGGCGAAAGCCCCTACAACCTGACGGTGCTGTCGCTCTCCACAGGACCGGGCTGGATCGCGCCCAACAAGTGGCGTGCCAACATCAATGCCCAGTTTGATTACCTCTACCTGGGCGACAAGGACCTGGCGCTCTTCTCCTCCATTTCGCCCAGCTTCACCTGGCAAATGAAGAACGGCGAGTTGACGGCAGATGCGATCTATCTCAACAAGGATTTCAAGCGTCAAGCCGACGCTGGCCGCAACAGCGACTACGGTGCCATTGGCCTCACCTACGGCCACCTGTTCAACCAAGGCAAGTTCGCGCTGCAGGGCGGCATACATTATTTCGACGAGAGCGCCGACCAGGCCCGTTTCAGCAACGATGGTATCGAGTACTTCCTCGGCGCCAACGTCGTGGCGTGGAACAACGGTACTGTCTATGGACGCGTGAGCCGCAAGGACTCACAGTTCGAGGGTGCGGACTTCGCGCCGCCCTTTGTGGCACGGGATGAGTACGAGGATCGCTACGAAGTCGGCTTCAAACACAACTTCAAGGAAGGCGGCCTGAAGAGTTGGAATCTTTCGGGCAGCTACCAATACACGCGTAACCGTTCCAACGTCAGTATCTACAGCTACGAACGCGATGTCTTTGCCGTCACGCTGGGCCGAACCTTCTAAACCCAGAGAACGTAGCAATAAAAAAGGGCG
>CAZTWA010000184.1:0-4915 GCA_964617225.1 uncultured Methyloversatilis sp. | reverse complement strand
CCTGTCGTGCGTCCCGGCCGTGCGCGATCTGGCGCAGCGTCTGGTCGTGGATCAGCTGCACCTGGTCGACGGCACGCTGGGCGGCGTCGCGTACTGCGTCCTGCCCCTTGACGGTGGGGCCGTGGATGTCGAGCAGGATTTCCGCGTTCTTCGACTCGATCCAGCGCGCGTCCTGGATCATTGCCGCCGGATTGCGATACGAACCGCCGCGCAGCGAATACACGTTGAAGATGCCTCCGGGCACCATGAAGTTGGTCACGAGCATGCGCTTGCGCGGGAAATAGAAGCCGACGCTGTCGGTCGCGTCCGAGCGATTGGGAGCGACCTGCACCGGCTCGCCGGCGATGACGACGTCGACGACGCGGCCATTCTCGAAGAGCCGCGTGGGCGGCTGGTAGCTGGACCCGGCCAGCAGTTTCTCGGGCGTGAAGCCGAGCGTGTTCGGAAAGGCATCGGGACCGCTTTGCGGATGGAAGACGCCGAACTGGGCGGCCGCTCGTGCCTGGTAGGTGCCGCTCAGGACACTGATGCCGGTCGAGATGCTGCGGTTGCGGTCCAGGTGCTCGTGTCCCCAGACCTCCGCGCCCTCGTCGAGCCACGCACCGATGCCGTTGCCGTAGTGCCAGTGGGTCAGGAGGATCGCGGCCACCTTGACCTTGCGGCCGAGCGTTTCCTCGAGCATGGCGCGCATCTCCGTGGCGGCCGGCGTGTGGTCGCCGGTGTCGATGATGATCCAGCCGTCCGGGGCTTCGATCGCGAAGTGGCTCGCGATACCCCAGCCGCGCATCGCGTACACGCCGTCGGTGACTCGCTCGACGCGCTTTTCGTGCCCGATGCCCCACTTGTCGTTGGCTAGCAGCGCGGTGCGCGTCGTCACCTCACCCTTCGGGCCGGTGACGGTCTCCATGGTCAGCGACGGGCTGTGCCAGGAACGTTCCGCCGGCGCTCCGGCGGAGGAGGTCTCGGCGTATCCGAGGGTGCTGGTGCCGAGCGCGAGCACGGCGACTGCGCAGGTAATCCTGATGGTCTGACGCTTCATGCTGAAGTTCCTCCCTGTGAAGCCGTTTGCGCCCGCATCCCTTGACGCGCTGGCGCGGCGAAGTACCTGCCGCCGACGTCGCCGCAAAGCTTGGCGTCGGTCGAATACGAGGAGTGCAGGTACGCGTAACCGAAAAACACGCGATTGGGAAAGTTCTGCTCGGGATACGGCGAATACGAGCGATTGCCGGGCTCCACCGACGGCCCACCCTGCGCGCCCGCGGTCGTGGCCATCAGCAAGGCAGCGGCCAGCGAGGCACGCGGTTCATTTGTCGGAATCTGCATCAGATGTTCCTCCCGTCGGCACTGCGTGGTTGTCATTCAAATGTCGGCGCACGCCGCGCACTGCAGGGCTTCGTCGCCGCGCAGTTGCCACTCGCGATGAAGCTCGAATTACGCGCATCTTGCCGGACTCAGAAGCGGATGCCGAGCCCCAGGTAGAGGCCGTTGGCGGCCATGTCCCAAACCACGCCGTCGTCTTCGTAGTCCCAGTAGAGATGCCGGTAACCGGCCTTGGCCGTGAAGTTGCGGGCAAATTCCCAGTTGACCCCACCGACGAGCTGATAGCTCATGTCGGAACCGCCGGCGCCGACATCGGCGTAGCCGTACAAGGCGACGGTGTCGCTGATGGGATGCGTCACCTGCGCGCCAACGACGAAGTCCGTCCAGCTTTCGCTGCCGTTCGCACTGAGGCTGCCGCCAGGAAACACGATGCCGGGCGTGAACTGCACCTGGACGCTCAGGTCGGCATCGAGCTTGGTCCAGCGCGCAGCGCCCAGCAGGTCGACCTTGGTCCTGCCGTCGAGCACGCGATAGCCCGCGCTGCCCTGGACCACGTACAGCTTGTTGGTGACGTCGAGTTGGCCGTTGACCGAGACCAGGCCGCCGGGACCGGTGACCGTCCTCGACTGTTCGCCCTCGAGCCTCATGTAGACGCCCTCCAGGGCGAAGAGCCACGGGCCTCTCCTGGCCGTGAACAGCCCCATGAAGCCGCCATCGAGGTTTTCGAGGATGTCGCTGAACGAGGCATCGACCTCGGTGGTGAAGCCACTCACGCCCACCGTGCCGTCGAGGCCGGATGCAAACAGGTAAGGGGTCGCTTCGTATTGCCAGCCGCCGTTCTCCGCGGCGAGCCCTTGGGTGGCCGGAAAACCGAGACAGGCCAGGGCGAGCATGGCAAAAATCCCGTTTTTCATGGCGAGCACCTGGCTGATTGTTTGGCGGCAATATAGCGGCGTCGCGCGATTCAGGCAACAGACTCGAATGCCGACGTCCTACGCCCCTCGAAGCTGATGCAGCAACTCACGCAGGCCGAGGCGCTCAGCCCGCGGAACCCCCTCGGAAACGAATGCCAGAATGGGTATCAGCATGGCTCCGAGTCTCGAGTTGCCCAGATCTTCGGGCGCGGCCAATCGCGTTGTGGATGGCGGTCTTTCTCATGGTTTCATTTCCCATGGTGGGAAACGACTGGTAACTCATTTTGGAAACAGCAGCGTATACACCACCCGGACACCCCAGCCATTCGGGCCACCGTCCGGGCTTTCCGCCCAATAGCGTGCACCAAGACCGAGTTGCATGGGCTGATTGCCCACCTTGAACAATTGGCTGACGACCGCGTTGATCGGCACGGACCATTTGCTGGCATTCCAGTCATAAGTCGATTCGGAAGTTAACGAAAGCGTCGTTTTGGTCGGCGTGATGTAGGCGAAGAACGGTTGCAGGAAGCTCACGCTGACATCGGCACGATCATCGTCTCCGGCGAACGACCAGACATGATTCGCCAGCACACCGTATGTCCACGGCCCTTCTTGTTTAAGCGCAACGCCGGTTGGGCCGGCGCCCCATTTGTCGGTGCCAAGCAATTCATCGCTCGCGGTTGGAATCAGGAATACCGGACCGGCGCCCCAAATCCAGCCGGCAGCCGTTGGCGCTTCCGGTGAAAACAACAGGCTTTGCACCACATCGGCGATGCCGATACCACTGTTGTAGTTGTACTGAAACGGTACGCTGATCAGCGCGGCTATCGGATTCGCGAGTTGCTTGGCCAGATCTTCATCCGGGTCCGCAACAGCAGGGGCTGTCAATAGCGGGCCACACACCAGGCCGACACCACTCGCTAACGCCTTCAATTCATTGGCCATCATTTGATCCCCCTGTTCATTCATCTGCCTTCGGGATACCCGTGCGCGTGGTGTTTGTCGCTATTCCATTTTCTGCTTGCGTTGACGCATCTTTGCGCAAGTGCCGGCAAGCACCCCAGCTCTGCGGAGGCGCAAATTGCGCAGCTGTTCCAGCGACGCTCGATGGATTGGCTTGCCTCGATATCGGGCAGGTAGGAGGCTTCTTCCGCAGATGGCGACCGAATTCCGGAACTCGAGTTGTTCTTGCTGAAAGGCCCACCCAGCTGGGAAGGCCGCTGCGGCAGGACAATGTCGGACGAGCGAGCCTGTCGCTGGACCGGCAAGAGATCGCTCGAGGCGACCTGCAAAGCGACAGCCGGCGGCAAACGCCCGCCGGCTGTCGAACGAGACCGTATTCAGCGTGCCCGCTTCGACTGTCGCCGGACACGCCCCAGGCTTTCAGGCGCGGATGGCAACGACCTCGAGATACTCGGCCTCGACCGCGGTGGTGCCGTCGCCGGCCTCGTTGTGTGCCGACCACAACTGCTCCAGGTCGCTGCGCAGCGCGGCCTGCCCGTCGGCATCGAGTGAGGCGAAGGCGCGATTGGACGGGCCGTAGTAGCTGCGAAAAAACTCGACGACCTCGGCCGGTGCGAACGGATACTTCATCGGATACAGCTTGCGCTTCAGCTGCAGCTCGGCCACGCCGCCATCGAGGCGCTCGCGCACGGTCTTCTCGTCGCCCCACAGCACCGGGGACGGCATGCCGGCCGGCGGCGGGACATGCTTGCCGTGGGTCTTGAACATCTGCCCGACGAAGCCGCCGGGTGTCCAGTTGCCCATGACGATCCGTCCTCCCGGCCGGCACGCGCGCACGAGTTCGGCTGCCACCTGCTCGGGGCGGGGCGCAAACATGGCGCCGATGAGGCTGAAGACGAGGTCGAACGTCTCGTCGTCGTACGGCAGGTCTTCGGCGTCGCCCTCCTCGAAGCGTATCGGCAGCCCCTCGGCTTGCGCGCGGGACTGCGCCTGTTCGATCAGGTTGGTGGCGATGTCGACGCCAGCCACGTCCGCGCCGGCGCGGGCGGCCGGCAGGCTGAGCTGGCCAGCACCGCAGGCGACGTCGAGGACGCGCTCGCCCGGCGCGATCTGCAAGGTGGGGAAGAAGGCCATCGCCCCCGGTTCGAGATATTTCGCGAAATGACCGTAGTCGCCCGCCATCCACATCGCCTTGAGGCGGGACTTGAGGGTCTGCATTTCAGGTGTCATGGTCATGTGTCTACTCCTTGTCGCTGACAGGGGGCCGACGCCTAAGCAATTCACGCAGCCGGCCTGAAAACATCTTTAGGAAAATACTGTCCGCAGCACTCACATCCCGATCAGCTGCGCGTGCAGCCCGCGTTCGTGGAAGTTGTGCAGCAGGCTGGATGCGCGGGCGACCGCCGAGTCGTAGACCACCACCATCAGGTGATTGCGGGCAGGGTTGCGCCCCACCGATATGACGCCGTGGTCGCAGCGGATACCCTGCTCCAATTCATCCAGCGCGTCGGGTTCGAGGCTTTCGTCGAGGTGTACGACGACTTCGTTCAAGGTTGTGCTCATGGCGTTCTCTCCTAAGCTTGAGGATTGCTGATACAGGCACGGTCGGCAGCCCCGGCAGGAGTGCTGTTGTTAGCCTTGCCTAGGTATCAGGCTAGCTGCTGCAGAGGGGTGCGCCATGACCGAAACGCAAAGAGTCTTGCCCGAAACGCCGCAAG
>CAZTWA010000183.1:0-4928 GCA_964617225.1 uncultured Methyloversatilis sp. | reverse complement strand
CAGGCCTACTGGGTCTGCCCGCTGATCGAGGAATCCGAGGCGCTGCAGCTCAAGACCGCGCAGGAAACCTTCGAACATCTCACGGCGGAATTGCCCGGGCTGAAGATCGGCCTCGTGCATGGCCGCCTCAAGACCGACGAGAAGGCTGCGGTGATGGCCGGCTTCGTCAAGAATGAGATCAACCTGTTGGTCGCCACGACCGTGATCGAAGTCGGCGTCGACGTGCCGAATGCCAGCCTGATGGTGATCGAGCACGCCGAGCGCTTCGGTCTTGCGCAACTCCACCAGTTGCGCGGCCGGGTGGGGCGCGGTGCCGCCGAGTCGGCCTGCATTCTTCTTTATGAACAACCGTTGTCGGAAAGTGCGCGCGCGCGGCTCAAGATCATCTACGAGAACACCGATGGCTTCGAGATCGCGCGGCAAGACCTGCACCTGCGCGGCCCGGGCGAATTCGTCGGCGCGCGGCAAAGCGGCCTGCCGCTGCTGCGTTTTGCCGATCTGGAAGATGCGGCGCTCGTCGAGGCGGCGCGCGGTGCGGCGGAGGAAATGCTGTCACAGTGGCCCGAGTTGGCCGAGCGTCACCTTGCCCGCTGGTTGGGCGGGCGTGCCGAACTGCTCAAGGCTTAGCGTCGAAAAAGCGATACATGTTGCCGCCGGCCTCCTTGGCTTCGTACATCGCCATGTCGGCCTTGATCATCAACTCGTCGAAATCATCGGTGCCATCCACCGGGTAGAGCGCGATGCCGATGCTGAGCGTGAAATCGAGCCGCTGGCCGGACAGCGATAGGGGAGTCGCGCAAGCTTCGATGATCTTTTGCGCGACGCGGGCGGCGTCCTCCGGATGGCTGACCTCCGTCAGCACGATGACGAATTCATCGCCCCCCGCGCGGGCAACGGTATCCCCGGCGCGCACGCAACGGGTCAGCCGCTGGGCTACCTGCTTGAGCAGTTCGTCGCCCGCCGAGTGGCCCAGCGTGTCGTTGATCTGCTTGAAGCGGTCGAGGTCCAGGAACATGACCGCCATCGCGCGCCGGAAGCGGCGCGCCTGGGCCAGGGCGCGATTGAGGTGGTCGAGCAGCAGGCGGCGATTCGGCAGGCTCGTCAGCGTGTCGTAGTAGGCCAGCTGGCGGATATGGGCCTCGGCTTCCTTGAGCGCCGTGATGTCATGGGCATTCTGGATGATGCCGATGATGTGGCCCGCTTCATCCTTGAGCGGGGAGGCGAGCAGCTCGATCTGCCGGGGGTCGCCCGCGGCATTGAAGTGCGTATGGATGACGCTGACGGTATCCGCGCCGTCGAGCACCTGGCGCAACGGACAGGGATGGTCGATGTCATCGCAGGGGGTCGAGCGGTGGTGCGACACCTCGTAGCAATGGGAGGCGCCGCTCATCTGGGGCGCCAGATCCCGCGCGGCACGATTCGCCATCAGGACGCAATAATCGCGTCCGATCGCCATGATCGGTTCCGGCGTGCCATCCAGCACGGCCTGCAGGAAAGCATGCTGTTGCTGGACAAATTTGCGTGCCTGCTCGACTGGCATGACAACCTCCCTGCTGACAGGAATGTTTACAAACTCCATCCTGAACCTTGGTGCGGCGGGGATGTTGATCGAGATCAAAAGTCAGCCCTTGTGAGACGGCACTGCCTCCCACCTGGCGCCGCGCGTTAGACTTGCCGCCATGTCGATGACAGCCACCCCGCTGCGCGGGAAACAAGCCCGCTAAACGTCGCGCGATGAGCTACCGCCTGCTGGCCGATGCCGTGCTGCTGCTCCATCTGGCCTTCATCGCCTTTGTCGTTGTCGGCGTCCTGTTCCTCGGGCGCTGGCCACGCCTGCCTTGGCTGCATGTTCCAGCCGTGGTGTGGGGCGTGGCAATCGAACTGTGCGGCTGCATCTGCCCGCTCACGCCGCTGGAAAACCGGCTGCGCCAGTTGGGCGGCGAGGCAGGCTATCCGGGCGGATTCGTCGAACACTATCTCTGGCCGATCATCTATCCGGCCGGCTTGGCGCGCGAGTGGCAGATCGCGCTCGGCCTCGGCGTGGCGGCGATCAACCTGATCGCGTATGCGCGCTGGTGGCGCAAGCGATAAATCTCGATGAAAACCGGTTCCTGCGTGACAGCAGGAACCGGCCAACTTAAGTCTTAAGTCGCTGACGAAAGATGCAAGGGACGTCGGTCGGTATCCCGACTAATCACGACACGGCAATTTCCAGTGCCTTGGTCTTGGACTTCCCGGACTTGGGCAACGTGACGTTGATCATGCCGTCCTTGAACTCAGCCTTCGCTTTCGTTTCGTCGACGCCATCAGGCAGGCGGAAGCTGCGGACGAAACTGCCATACGAACGCTCGATGCGGTGGAACTTCTTGCCTTTCTCTTCCTTTTCCATCTTGCGCTCACCCTGAATGGTCAGCGTGCCGTTGTCGACGGTGACCTTGACGTCCTCCTTTTTCACCTCTGGAATCTCGGCCTTGATCAGGTATGCCTTGTCCGTTTCGCTGATATCGACAGAAGGTGTCCAGTCCGCCACCTTCATCATTTCGTGACCCGCTCCGGTCGAGGTAACTGACCGCCCGAAGATTCGATTCAGTCGATTGGAAATATCTTCCAACTCACTGAATGGATTCCACTTGATCAGGTTCATGACAGATCTCCTTTTTTTGGCAACCTCAAACAATCATCACGCCAAAGGCAACTGGTCTGATCACATTCGCCGTTCTTGGCATTGGCGAAGCAATCGAAATTCCCTTCGGCTCTCTGGATCAATTTGATCAAGCCCGGCTTTGGCAGCTTGCCGGGTGTGATGCCATACGATTTGGCGATGGCGCGCACCTCCTCGAGTTTCATGTAAAAGCCTCGCTTCCCATGGCGCAAAAAATAAAATCTTCTTTTTTTTTATAGACTTATTTCAGGATAATGCCAGCTTGAATCGAGAAGATGCATTCCGGTGGTGCTAGGTTTGAAAATCCAGATTGAGGGCTTCCATGAACGAGCGAATTCAAAATTTATTGAACCAGATGGCCGCCCTCGAAGAGGAACTGCGCGTGGAACTACGCGAACAGGAATCCAGTCTCCTATTCAAGATCAAGGGGAAGCGCATCGAGTTCGAGCACTCCATCGCGGTAGCGCATCGTCGGTTCAAGACCGGATTCTTCCGCTGGCTGGTGACCTATCGGCCGCAAAACCTGATTACCGGGCCGATCATCTACAGCATGATCTTTCCACTGCTCATCCTCGATGTCTTCGTCACTGTGTATCAGGCGACCTGTTTCCCGATCTACCGGGTTGCGAAGGTGAGTCGTGGTGACTACATCGTGTTCGACAGGCAGCAACTCGAGTACCTCAATTTCATCGAGAAATTCCACTGCACTTACTGTGCTTACGGGGCGGGCTTGATTGCCTATGTGGGCGAGATCGTGGCGCGAACGGAGCAGTATTTCTGCCCGATCAAACACGCTCGCAAGGCCCTTGGCACCCACAGGCGCTATGCAAACTTTCTCGGCTTTGGGGAGGCGCAAGACTATGAAGCCAAACTTGAAAAGTTTCGTGTCGCACTCGCCAAGCGTGACTGATCCAGACAGGTACTACGAGCTTTCGCCTTTAGCACGCAGTTTGAAAACCATTTGCCCGCGAGACGACATCGTAGAATCCGCGCATGACCACGCTGGCCCTCGTCAAGGAACGCCTCGACCGCTATGAAAAGCTGATGCGGCTGGACAAGCCCATCGGCATCCTGCTGCTGCTGTGGCCGACGCTGTGGGCGGTGTGGATCGCGTCGAATGGCCAGCCACACTGGATGGTGGTCTGGATTTTTGTGCTCGGCACCGCGCTGATGCGTTCGGCCGGCTGCGTCGTGAATGACTACGCGGACCGCGATTTCGATCCCCACGTCGAGCGCACGAAGCAACGGCCACTCGCCGCGCGCACGGTGACGCCGCGCGAAGCCTTCGTGCTCTGCGGCTTCCTGGTGCTGTGCGCCTTCCTGTTGACGCTGCCGCTACTGACGCCGCTGTTCTTCGGGCTGAGCGTGGTCGCGCTGTTCCTTGCCGGCAGCTATCCCTACACCAAGCGCTTCTTCGCGATTCCGCAGGCGTATCTCGGCGTCGCGTTCGGCTTTGGTATCCCGATGGCCTTTGCCGCGATCCAGGGCCAGATTCCGCCGCTGGCCTGGGTGATGCTCGCCGCCAACATCTTCTGGGCGATTGCCTACGACACCGAGTACGCGCTGGTCGACATCGACGACGACCGCAAGATCGGCATCCGCACGTCGGCACTGACCTTTGGCCGCTTCGACATCGCCATCATCATGCTCTGCTATGCGGCGACGCTCGTGCTGCTCGGCGTCATCGGCTGGCAACTCGGTTTCGGTTGGGCCTATGCATTCGGGCTCGTCATCGCCGCCGGCATCGCGGCTTATCACTACACGCTGATTCGCAACCGTGAGCGCATGCGCTGCTTCAAGGCCTTCCTGCACAACAACTGGCTCGGCGCCGCGGTCTTCGTGGGCATCGTCGCCGACTACCTCCTGAACCATCCGAAAGTGCTGCCATGAACGCCGCCCATGACCTGCGCGAATTCATCGACCGCCTTGCCGTGCGCGGCGAGCTGAAACGCATCGCCGTCCCGGTTGATCCGAAGCTGGAAATGACCGAGATCGCCGACCGCGTGCTGCGGGCCGGCGGCCCGGCACTGCTGTTCGAGAAACCCACGTCGGGTGAAATGCCCGTGCTGGCCAACCTGTTCGGCACGCCGCAGCGCGTGGCGCTGGGCATGGGGGCCGATGAAGACTGGAAGACCTCGCTGCGTGAAGTCGGCAAGCTGCTCGCCTACCTCAAGGAACCCGAGCCGCCCAAAGGTCTGCGCGACGCATGGGAAAAACTGCCCATCCTCAAGCAGGTGCTCAACATGGCGCCGAAGATGGTGTCCTC
>CAZTWA010000182.1:1212-4986 GCA_964617225.1 uncultured Methyloversatilis sp. | reverse complement strand
CAGGCGCGCATCATCGCCTTGACGTGTGAACGAACGTTCGCTAGTATGGTGAACGTTCGTTCAACGATGGGCTCACCCCGAAATCGCCGCTGCGCGGTGATCTCCCCTCAAGGGGCCAAGAAATACTTGGGGCGGCCCTTCGTGTTTCTTGAGAGGAGCTTGCCATGTCTGCGACCAATCCCGAGCGCGATGCCGATTATCTCGGCCGGTTGCGCGACTACTACGCCGAAAACCGTCGCATTCCGTCGTTCCAGCGCATCGCCGAACTGATGGGCTTCGCCTCGAAGGCGGCCGCCAGCAAGCTGATGGACCGGTTGGCCGGCGCCGGGTTTTTCGAGCGCGCGCCGGACGACGAGGCCTGGATTCCCGGCGAGCGTTTCTTCGAGCGGCCCCTCGCCGAGATGGCCGTGCGTGCCGGGGCGCCAGACATGATCGAGGGCAGCCAGGGGCAGCTTTTCCTCGTCGACCGCTACCTGGTGCGCCAGCCTTCGCGGACGGTCATGGTGCCGGTGAAGGGCGATTCGATGATCGACGCCGGCATCCACGACGGCGACATCGTCGTCGTCGTACGCACCAAGGCGGCCAATGCGGGCGATTTCGTCATCGCCATCGTCGATGACGAATTCACCCTCAAGGAACTGGCGCTGGAGAAGGGCAAGTTCGTCCTCAAGCCGCACAATCCCGCCTACCCGGTGATCCGGCCGCAGGGCGAACTGGAAATCTTCGGGGTCGTCACCGGCCTCGTGCGGCGCTTTCGGGACTGAGGGGACTGAGTACCTTGCCATGCCGCAGCTGTCGTGCGAAGAAGGGGTGGTTTCCCTGCCGGGCCGGCCATTGCTGGAACGGGCGGTTCCAGCCGGCTTCCCTTCGCCCGCCGCAGACTACTACGAGGGGCGGTTGAGCCTCGACGAGCACCTGATCGAGCATCGCGAGGCGACGTTTTTCATCCGGGTTGCCGGGCACTCGATGACCGGCTTCGGCATCCACGACGGCGACCTGCTGGTCGTCGACCGTTCGCTCGACCCGGCCGACCGCAGCGTCGTGATCGCCGTCATCGACGGGGAATTTACCGTGAAGCAGTTGTGCCGGCTTCAGGAAGGCATGCTGCTACGCTCGGGCGCGCCAGGGCATGGCGACATCCTCGTCGGGCAGGATCAGGAGTTTGTCGTCTGGGGCGTGGTGTGCTGGAGCATCCATAAGGTTTGAGGCGGCAGGCATGACTACTGTTGCGCTCGTCGACGGCAACAACTTCTTCGTGTCCTGCGAGCGGGTGTTCAACCCGCAGCTCGCCGGCCGGCCGGTCGTCGTCCTGTCCAACAACGATGGCTGCGTCGTGGCGCGCAGCAACGAAGTCAAGGCGCTTGGGGTAAAGATGGGCACGCCCTGGTTCCAGTTGCGCGACCTCGCGCGCCAGCAGGGGATCGCCGCCCTGTCCAGCAATTACGAACTCTATGCTGACATGAGCAACCGCATGATGGCAGTGCTTGGCGAGTACTCGCCCGATCAGGAAATCTACAGCATCGACGAGTGCTTCCTGGGGTTGGCGGGTTTTGCGCACCGCGATCTGGTCGAGTACGGCCTGACCATTCGCCGCCAGGTCGGTCGGTGGATCGGCATTCCCGTGTGCGTCGGCATCGGCGCGACCAAGACGCTCGCCAAGCTCGCCAATCACTGTGCCAAGAAGGGGCTGGCCGGCCGCGAGGGGATCTGCGATTTCAGCCGGATGGCGGGCGACGAACTGCGGCAGCTCTTCTCCCGCATCGCGGTCGGCGAAATCTGGGGCGTTGGCCCGCGGCTTTCGCGGCAGCTGGCGGACCTCGGCATTACAAATGTCGAGGCGCTGCGCAGCGCCGATGCGGTAACGCTCCGGTCGCGGTTTTCGGTCACGCTGGAACGCACGATCCGCGAGTTGAACGGCATTTCCTGCATCGCACTGGAAGAGGCAGCGCCGAACAAGCAGCAGATCATCTCCTCGCGCTCCTTCGGTTGCTATGTCTATGACCTGCCATCGCTGCGGGAGGCGGTCGCCAGCTACATCGCGATTGCGGCCGAGAAGCTGCGCAGTCAGGGATCGCTGGCCGGCATGGTGCAGGTCTATGTCCGCACCAATCCGCACAAGGAAAATGTTCCCCAGTACCAGCGCGGCCTGACCCTGCCCCTGCCCGAGCCGAGCAATGACACGCTGCGGCTGACACAGGCGGCGCTGGCGGTGCTCGACCGCCTCTATCGTCCCGGCTACGCTTACCAGAAGGCAGGGGTGGCCCTGTTGCACCTCAGCGCTGCCGCGAGGGCTCAGGCCAGCCTGCTGGCGATCTCGCCGGACAACTCGCGGTTGATGGAAACGATGGACCGCATCAACGCGATCTGGGGGCGGGGGACGCTGCGTTCCGCGGCCGAAGGCATCGACAAGCGCTGGCGGATGAAGCGGGAGCGGATATCGCCGGGTTACACGACCCGCTGGGATCAATTGCCGTGCGCATCCTGAGCATGCGGAATTACAATTCGGCTACGGCATTGATTGGAGTCCCCCGCCATGGAAGATCCTTCCGGTCCGCTGACCGACGACGAACTCGACGAGCTCGACCGGTTCCTGATATCCGATGCCACTGGCGAGGACGCCATGGATATTTCGATGCTCGATGGCTTTCTCACCGCGCTGGCGGTGGGTCCCAGCACGCTGCCGCCAGCGCGATGGATGCCGCTGGTTTGGGGCGGCGAAGTGATGTGGGCATCGCGCCAGCAGATGGAACGCATGACGGCGCTCGTGTTCCGCCATGCCAATGCCCTGCTGTTCTACCTGCGTGACGAGCCTGAAACCTTCGAACCCCTGTTGTACGAGGAGGATGAGGGTGAAGAGAAGAATCCGGTCATCGACGAGTGGTGCACGGGTTTCGTCCGTGGCATGGCGCTCGACGAGCCGAACTGGCAGTCCCTGATGGACACCGAGGAGGGGGAAGAGTTGCTCTATCCGATCCTGCTCTACGGTACCGAAGCCGGCTGGGAGGAACTGGAGAAGAACCCACAAATCGCCGCGCGCCAGGCGACGTTTGCGGCCATGCTCGGCGACAGCGTGATTGGGGTCATGAAATGGTGGTTGCCGACCCGCAAGGAGAAATCCACCCTGCGGCGGGAGGAGCCCAAGGTCGGCCGCAACGATCTATGCCCCTGCGGCAGCGGCAAGAAATTCAAGAAGTGCTGCGGCGGCCAGAAGATCCTGCACTGAGCGTCGCTTCCGACTGGCGAACGCGTTTCGCCGCCTTCGCCAGCAATCGGCTGACGATCTCGACCCGTGAAACCCTGAAATGATCGGCCAGGAGATCGAGGTCCGCGGCGATCTCGGGCGCCAATAGCAGTTCGATGCGCTTGATCCCGGATTCGATGCGCCGCTTGCGGCTTTCCGTCGCGCGTACCGTCGCCGGGACGGGATTCTTTGAGCGGGGGCGACCACGCCGGGACAGGCCGGGGAGGAAAGGTTGCAGCTTGGCGGCGGGAGCCTCCTTAGGTTTGCGCTGCGTCTTCGTGCCAGCTTTCTTTTGCGTCGATGTCGCGGGCACCGGGGTATCTGAAACCGGATTCGTATAGATCGTCTCGTCGAATGAAAGCTGCTTTTTCGCTTTGGCTGGCATGGTAGCGGTTTTGTATTTAATTGAAACCGGATTCTATTATTCTTCCGTGTTGAGTGTGGCGACAAGTGCTGCCGTCGCAGACCGCAAGGAAGCTTCATCAGCGAAGGTTTCGGCAAAGCCAAGCCGGAGACGGTGTTTGTCCTTCATG
>CAZTWA010000182.1:0-1112 GCA_964617225.1 uncultured Methyloversatilis sp. | reverse complement strand
CCAGTGAGGGTCACGCGGGCGATTTCGCCCTCGGCCAGCGTTGTTGACACCAGCAGGCTTGCTCGCGGGTTGGCAGTGAGGTTCCTGCTGTGCTCGGCGAGGGCAGAAATGAGCACAACCGGCCGGTGTTGCGCATCCGGTGCGAACGGTACCTGGCTGGCAAACGGATAACCCGCGAGCTTGACGGAAAAGGTCGCCAAGGCCGCATCGCTGGCGGCGTGCAGCAGGTCAAGCGTCGTGTCGAGCCGTGATTTCATGGGTTCGCGGATAATACCGTTCCGGACATTGAACCCTGCAGGCCGCCATGATGAATCGAATCGTGAAAGATCAGGATGCCATCTGGAGCGAACGCTACCAGGGGGTAGGCGAAGACTATCTTTTCGGGATCGCACCGAATCGCTTCCTCGAGCGTCGCGCCGATGTGCTCCGTTCCGGGCGCACGGCACTCAGTGTCGCGGACGGGGAAGGGCGAAATTCCGTCTGGCTGGCGGAACAGGGGCTGGAGGTCACCGCCGTTGAAATCACGGCGGTTGCCGTCGCCAAGGCGCGCAAACTGGCCGCGGGCCGAGGCGTCAAGGTGAATTTCGAGATCGGCGACATGCTGGCCCCCGATTGGCCGCCCCCGCGTCAGCGGAATGCTTTCGACTGGGTCGTCGGCATCTTCATCCAGTTCGTCGGCCCGGAGGATCGCCATCGCCAGATGGCCGCGCTGAAGCGGGCGACCCGCCCCGGGGGACGAATATTGCTGCAGGGCTATACGCCCAGGCAGCACCTGTATCGGACCGGCGGGCCCTCGGATGTCGAGAATCTCTACACCCCCGAGATCCTGAAAGCGCTGTTTTCCGACTGGTCGATCGAGGAACTGGTCGAGTACGAGGACGAGATTGTTGAAGGGGTTGGACATCATGGTCGCTCGGCCTTGATCGGCATGATCGCCCGGAAGCCCGGGTTTGACGAAGCGTCGGGCTCATAACCCGAAGGTCCAAAGCAATAAGGCCAACCACTGTTAAGTAGTTGGCCTTATTGAGCTTTGTTTGGTTGCGGGGGCAAGATTTGAACTTGCGACCTTCGGGTTATGAGCCCGACGAGCTGCCAGACTGCTCCACCCCGCG
>CAZTWA010000181.1:0-4992 GCA_964617225.1 uncultured Methyloversatilis sp. | reverse complement strand
TCGGCGCCGCGCCGCGCCAGCGCGGCAGCAGCGAGGCATGGATGTTGAGGCAGCCCTGCTTGGGAATATCCAGCACCGCCTGCGGCAGGATCAGGCCATAAGCCGCGACCACCAGCACATCGGGCTTGGTCTCGATCAGGGGCACGTGGGTTGCCGGGTCCTTGAGCCGTTCGGGCTGATGCACCGGGATGCCGTGTGCCAAGGCGACCTGCTTGACCGGGCTGGCGACCCGCTTCTGCCCGCGGCCCGCGGGCCGGTCCGGCTGGGTGAGCACCAGCGGAACTTCGAAGCCGGCGTCGATCAGCGCGCGCAGGGCGACTGCGGCGAATTCGGGAGTTCCTGCAAATGCAACCCTCATGCCGTGATGCGGGCTTGTTTGGCGAGCTTGGCCTTGATGCGGGAAAGCTTCAACGGTGACAGATATTCGACGAAGACCTTGCCATCGAGATGATCGATCTCGTGCTGCAGGCAGATCGCCAACAAGCCGTTGGCCTCAAGTTCGAATGATTGCCCCTCGGTGTTGAGCGCGCGCACCTTGACGCGCTCGCTGCGCTTGACCGTCTCGTAGATGCCCGGTACGGAGAGGCAACCTTCCTCACCGACGCATTCGCCCTCGCGCCAGAGGATTTCGGGATTGACGAAGACCATCGACTGCGACTTGTCTTCGGAAACGTCGAGTACCAGGATGCGCTTGTGCACATTCACCTGCGTGGCCGCCAAGCCGATGCCCGGCGCCTCATACATAGTTTCCAGCATGTCGGACGCCAGCTTGCGGATGGCGGCATCGACCACCGCCACCGGTGTAGCTTTGGTGTGGAGGCGAGGGTCGGGGTAGCGCAATATGGGCAATAAGGCCATGAAATTAGTCTTTAACTGGTTGATGCCTGCGGAATTTGCGGGCAGAATCCATGCATAGCCCGGAGGTTCGATCTATGCGTCGCATTATATTCGCCCTGTTTTTGAGTTTTTCAACTGCCGCTTTCGCGCAGGGCACGTCGGCCAAGCCGCTCGAGCTGGCAGCGGACGCGCCGGAACGTCACATCGTGGTGCCGGGCGACACGCTCTGGGGCATTTCGTCGAAATTCCTCACGGATCCCTTCCGCTGGCCCGAACTCTGGCGCATGAACGCCGAGCAGATCAAGAACCCCCACCGCATCTATCCCGGCCAGGTGCTGATCCTCGACCGCAGCGGCGGTGACCCGCGCCTCAAGATCGGCAACATCATCAAGCTCGGCCCCGAAGTGCGCGCGGAAGCCATCCCGCAGGAAATTCCGGCGATTCCCGCCAACGCCATCGAGCCCTTCCTTTCGCAACCGCTCGTCATCAACGCCGGGGAATTCGACACCGTGCCGCGCATCGTCGCCACGCAGGAAAGCCGCGTGTTTACGGGCACCGGCGACCTGATCTACGCGACCAACAATGCCGATCCGGCCATCAAGCGCTGGTACATCTTCCGTCCCGGCCGGCCGCTCAAGGATCCCGAAAACAACGAGGTGCTGGGCATCGAGGCGGTCTACCTCGGCAGCGCCCGCCCAACGGGCGAGCGCGGTGACGTGCAACCGATGGAACTGACCAGCATCAAGCAGGAAATCGGCCGCGGTGATTACCTCGTTGCGGCGGAGCGCCCCGAGGTCATGAGCTACGTCCCCCACCCGCCTACCCAAGACATCAACGGGCGCGTCATGCTGATCTACGGCGGCGTCGGCGAGGCGGCGGTGAATTCGGTCGTTTCATTGTCTCGCGGCAAGCGCGATGGCCTCGAAGTCGGCCATGTGCTGGCCATCTATCGCGCCGGCCCCACCGTTGCGAACCGCTTCGAGGACGACAAGATGCAGACGCATACCCTGCCGGACGAACGTATCGGCCTGGCTTTTGTTTTCCGCGTCTTCGATCGCGTCTCGTATGCGCTGATCACCGCGGCCCAGCGGCCGGTGATGGAAGGCGACCGGGTACGCAAACCCTGATCGGGTTGCTGGAGCCGGCGTGACCGCGCCAGACGAACTGGCGCCGTGGTTGCGCCTGACCCTGATCCCCGGCATCGGCGGCGAAACCCAGCGCCGCCTGCTCCAGACCTTTGGCGACCCTGCCGCCATCTTTGCGGCTTCCGGCAGCGCATTGCGCGGTGTACTGGGCAGCGCGCTGGCCGAGCGGCTCGTCAGCCATGCCGCCGGCCAGGAGATCGACGCGGCGCATGCATGGGCCGCGCAGCCGGGCAACCATGTGCTTACGCTGGCCGATCCGACCTATCCCCAGGCCTTGCTGACGGCGGCCGATCCGCCGATCCTGCTCTACGCCAAGGGTGACATTTCCCTGCTCAACCGACCGGCACTGGCCATTGTCGGCAGCCGCAACGCCACCAAGCAGGGCGAGGCCAATGCCACGGCCTTCGCACAAGTACTGGCCGGGGCCGGGCTCACGATCGTTAGCGGCCTGGCCGCCGGCATCGATGCTGCCGCGCATCGTGGCGCCCTCACGGAGACCGCCTCGACCATCGCCGTCATCGGCACGGGGTGTGACCGCATCTATCCCGCCCGCAACGAGGGGCTCGCCCGCGACATTGCCGATCATGGCGTGATCCTTAGCGAATTCCCGGTTGGCACGCCACCGCTGGCGGCCAATTTCCCGCGCCGCAACCGGATCATCGCCGGCCTGGCGCGCGGCTGCCTCGTCGTCGAGGCGGCAAAACAGAGCGGTTCCCTGATCACGGCCCGGCTGTCGGCCGAGGCCGGCCGCGAAGTCTTCGCGATTCCCGGCTCGATCCATTCGCCGCAATCGAAAGGCTGTCATGCCCTGATCAAGCAGGGGGCCAAGCTCGTCGAGTCGGCCCAGGACATCCTCGAGGAGTTGCGCTGGGAGAAAATCGTCAATCCGCCCAGCCACGCCGTCGAGCCAGTCGCAGAGGCCGACCCGATAATCGACGCGCTCGGCCAGGATCCCTGCGATCTCGATACCCTGATTGCACGCACCGGCCTGGCCGCGGATGCCCTGCTGGCACAGCTTTTACCGCTGGAACTCGAGGGCCGGATCGCCCCGCTTCCCGGCGGTCGTTACCAGCGGCTGAACTGAGCCCCAAAAAACCCCGGCTTGCCATCGGGATTAAAGGGCGCTTATGATGCGCCCCCCATGAGTAAGCAATTAATCATCGCCGAGAAACCTTCCGTCGCCCAGGACATCGCCCGGGCGCTGGGTGGCTTTACGCGCGAAGGTGACTACTTCGAGAGCGAGCAGTACGTGCTCAGCTCCGCCGTCGGCCATCTGCTCGAACTCGCGGTGCCCGAGGAATACGAGGTCAAGCGCGGCAAGTGGACCTTCACCCACCTGCCGGTCATCCCGCCGCGCTTCACGCTCAACCCGATCGACAAGACCGCCGACCGCCTGCGGTTGCTCACCCGCCTGATCAAGCGCAAGGACGTGATCGGCCTGGTGAACGCCTGCGACGCGGGGCGCGAAGGCGAATTGATCTTCCGCTACGTCGTCCAGCACGCGCTGACCGAAAAGACCGCCAAGCCGATCCGCCGCCTGTGGCTGCAATCCATGACCACGCAGGCCATCAAGGATGGCTTTGCCCACCTGCGCACCGATGAAGAAATGCTGCCGCTGGCCGACGCCGCCCGTTGCCGCTCCGAGGCCGACTGGCTGATCGGCATCAACGGCACGCGGGCGATGACCGCCTTCAATTCGCAGGAAGGCGGCTTCTACAAGACCACCGTCGGCCGCGTCCAGACGCCGACGCTGGCGATCCTCGTCGAGCGCGAAAAGGCCATCCGCGCCTTCCAGCCGCGCGACTACTGGGAGGTCGAAGGTGAATTCCAGGCCGTCGCCGGCACCTATCGCGGCCGCTGGTTCGACGAGAAATTCAAGAAGGCCGAAGACGAGCACGCCAAGGCCGAGCGCCTCTGGGACGTCGCCAAGGCTGAAGCGCTGCGCAAGAAATGTCTCGGCAAGCATGGCGAGGTCACGGAAGAGTCGAAACCCAAGACCGAAGCCTGTCCGCTGCTCTACGACCTGACCTCGCTGCAGCGTGAGGCCAACGGCCGCTTCGGCTTTTCTGCGCGGAATACATTGGCCCTGGCGCAGGCGCTCTACGAGAAGCACAAGGTCCTCACCTATCCGCGGACCGATTCGCGCTACCTGCCCGAAGACTACCTCGGCGCGGTGAAGGACACCCTGCGCGCGTTGTCGGAAGAAGGCTTTCCCGCCGCCGCCGCAGTGCTGAAGAACGGCTGGGTGCATCCGACCAAACGCATCTTCAACAATGCCAAGGTGAGCGATCACTTCGCGATCATCCCCACCGGCGCCGCACCGAAGCACCTGTCCGAACCCGAGCAGAAGCTCTACGACCTGGTCGTCAAGCGCTTCATCGCGATTTTCTATCCGTCAGCCGAATACCTCGTCACCACGCGCATCACCCGTGTCGAAGGCGAGCCGTTCAAGACCGAAGGCAAGGTCCTGGTCACCGCGGGCTGGCTGGCCGTCTACGGCAAGGAAGTGCAAGCCGACGATGAAAACCCCAACCTGCCGCCCTTGCAGAAGGACGAACGGGTCTGGGCCAACGATGTCGAGGTCAAGGCGCTTCAGACCAAGCCGCCGGCGCGCTTCAACGAAGCGACGCTGCTCTCGGCGATGGAAGGCGCGGGCAAACTCGTCGACGACGAGGAATTGCGGGAAGCCATGGCCGAACGCGGCCTCGGCACGCCAGCAACGCGCGCCGCGACGATCGAAGGCCTGATCGCGGAGGAATACCTCCATCGCAACGGCCGTGAACTGCAGCCGACGGCCAAAGCTTTTAACCTTTTGTTCGCGTTGGAACAGCTCAAGGTCAGCGAAATCCGCTCGCCAGAGCTGACCGGCCTGTGGGAATGGAAGCTGCGCGAGATGGAACACGGCCGCCTCAAGCGCGACGAGTTCATGGCGCACATCAACGAACAGACGCAGGAGATGGTCGAGCGCATCAAGACCGGCGAATTCGCCGATGCCGACTTCGGCACGCTC
>CAZTWA010000180.1:0-5060 GCA_964617225.1 uncultured Methyloversatilis sp. | reverse complement strand
CGATGACGCTGCCGGCCGCGCCGGTCTTGGGATCGCGCGCACCAAAGACCACCCGGCCGACGCGCGCATGGAAGATCGCGCCGATGCACATCGCGCAGGGTTCGAGCGTGACGTACAAGGTGCAACCGGGAATTCGGTAATTGCCGAGCCGGGTTGCCGCATCGCGCAGGGCCATCACCTCGGCATGGGCGGTCGGGTCATGGCGGCCGATCGGCTGGTTGCAGCCGCGCCCGACGATCTCGCCGTCACGCACAACCACCGCACCGACCGGTACCTCACCGAGCGTGGCCGCCTCGTGCGCGAGGTCGAGCGCGACACCCATGTAATCCGCGTCATCCATCAGGCACGCTTCAGGCGGCAAGCGCCTTGCGGATGCCGTCGGCGAGGACCGCCGGATCCTCGGCGCCGACGATGATCTGCTGGCCCGGCAGGATGAAGGTCGGCACCATGGTGATGCCCATGGCCTGCACCTCGGCGGCCTTCTGTTTGACGACATCCTCGTCTTGGTTCGAGGCCAGGTAGGCCGCGAGGGTCGGGCCGTCGTAGCCGCATTCGGCCGCGATCGCCGCCAGCACGCCGATGTCGCCGACGTGTTCACCGCGCTGGAACTGCGCCGCATACAAGCGCTCGATCAACGCGTCGATCTTCGCCGGATCGGGATCGACCGTCTGCGCGTGATGAATCAGCCGATGGGCCTTCAGGGTGTTGGCGCGGAACTGGATCTTCTCGAAGGCATAGTCGATGCCCCAGGCCTTGCCGGCGTCGCGCACGCGCGAAAAGAGCGCCGCCACCTTGTCGCGCCCGCCGAACTTCTTTTCGAGGAACGGCAGGTAGGGCTCGCCTTCCGGCGGCGTGTCGGGGTTGAGGAAGAACGGCAGCCAGTGCTTGCGGTACTGGAAATCCGGCCGATCCTTGCGGACCAAGTCGACGGCGGCGGCCAAGCGCCGGGTGCCGATGAAGCACCACGGGCAGACGACGTCAGAAACGATTTCGATGGTGAACATGAGCTTATCCTTTGTGTTTCAACAGTCGCAAGGATAAGGCATCGCGCCGTCCCGCCGGCACTGACTTTTGCAATCAGTACCGGCAAGGTCATGTCTCAGGTCAGGCGTTCTTGGTGATCTGCCCACCTTCGTCAAGCAACTGCGCCTGCGCGGCAGCCAGACGCGCGATCGGCACGCGCGGACCGGAGCACGACACGTAGCTCAGTCCGATCTTGTGGCAGAAGGCGATGGAGGCCGGGTGCCCACCATGCTCGCCGCAGATGCCGATCTTGAGGTCGGGGCGCGTCTTGCGGCCCTCCGTCACGGCCAGCTTCATCAGCTCGCCGACGCCCTTCTGGTCGAGCACTTCGAACGGGTTGTCCTGCAGGATGCCGGCCTCGTTGTAGTGCGGCAGGAATTTGTTCTCGGCATCCTCGCGGCTGAACGAGAAGGTCGCCTGCGTCAGGTCGTTGGTGCCGAAACTGAAGAACTCGGCATCCTGCGCCATGCGGCCGGCGCGCAGGCAGGCACGCACGACTTCGAGCATGCTGCCGAACTTGCAGCCGACATTGATGCCGTGCGTGAGTTCGACCACCTTGTGGATGCGCTTGACGTAGCTGTGGATGCGCAGCATTTCTTCCACCGTCGCCACCTGCGGCACCATGATCTCGGGATAGACCTCGATGCCTTCCTTGGCGCACAGCGCGGCGGCCTCGAGGATCGCCTGGATTTGCATCGAATACAGCTCGGGATAGGTGATGCCGAGGCGTACGCCGCGGTGGCCGAGCATCGGGTTGACTTCGGAGAGCGCGCGCACCTTCTTGAGCGTCTTCTCCTTTTTCTGGATGACGTCTTCCTCGAGGTGGCTGTCGCGGAAGTCGGTCATGCTGCGGCCGAGCTTGGCGAGGCCGTCGGCGTACTGCATGTAGAGCTTCGGATTGAGCAGCTTGAGCGTCTCGGGCAGTTCCTCGAGCGCCTTCAGCGAATCGCGCAGATGGTGCAGGTGGGCGATTTCCAGTTCGAGCTGGGCGGCCGTCGGCAGGAACTCGTGCAGCGGCGGGTCCATCAGGCGCACGGTGACCGGCAGGCCCTTCATGGCCTTGAAGATGCCCTTGAAGTCGGCGCGCTGGATCGGCAGCAGGCGATCGATGGCGGCCTGGCGCTCTTCCAGTGTTTCGGCGAGGATCATCTCCTGCACGATCGGCAGGCGGTCGGTGGCGTTGAACATGCGCTCGGTGCGGCACAGGCCGATGCCCATCGCGCCGAATTCGCGAGCGCGCGCGGCATCTTCCGGCGTATCGGCGTTGGCCATCACCTTGAGACGCGCGATCTGGTCGGCCCACTTGAGCAGCGTCACCATGTCCTGATTGAACTCGGCCTGCACGGTGGGCACTTCGCCGGCATAGACATTGCCGTTGCCGCCGTCGATGGTGACGACGTCACCTTCGTGCAGGATGGTGTCGCCGATGCTGGCGCGGCGATTGACGTCATCGATATGGATCGCATCGCAACCGGAAACGCAGGGCTTGCCCATGCCGCGCGCGACAACCGCCGCGTGCGAGGTCTTGCCGCCGCGCGAGGTCAGGATGCCCTGCGCCTGGAAGAAGCCGTGGATGTCCTCGGGCTTGGTTTCCTCGCGCACGAGGATGATCTTCTCGCCCGCGTTGCCGCGCTGCTCGGCGCTGTCGGCGTCGAAGACGATCTTGCCCGACGCGGCGCCCGGCGAAGCCGGCAGGCCGGTGGCCAGCGGCTTGCCCTTGAAGTTGGGCGACAGTTGCGGCACCAGCAGTTGTTCGAGCATGGCCGGGTCGATGCGCAGCAGCGCCTTTTCCTTGCTGATCAGGCCTTCCTTGAACATCTCGACCGAGGTGCGCACCATCGCCTGCGCGTTCATCTTGCCGTTGCGCGTCTGCAGGCAGTAGAGCGTGCTGCGCTCGATGGTGAATTCGAAGTCCTGCACTTCCTTGTAATGCGTTTCGAGCCGGTTGTGCAGCTCGAGCAGCTGCTTGTAGATGTCCGGCATGTCCTGTTCCATCTCGGCGATGGGCTTGGGCGTGCGGATGCCGGCCACCACGTCCTCGCCCTGCGCGTTGACGAGGTATTCGCCGTAGATCTGGTTCTCGCCGGTGCCGGGGTTGCGCGTGAAACCAACGCCGGTGCCGGAGTCGTTGCCCATGTTGCCAAACACCATCGTGCAGATGTTGCAGGCGGTGCCGCTGGCCATTTCCTTGGTGATCTTGAACTGCTTCCGGTAGTCGATCGCGCGCTTGCCGTTCCACGAACGGAACACCGCGCCGATGGCGATTTCCAGCTGCTTGAAGGGATCTTCCGGGAAGGGCTTGCCGGTGTGGTCGGCGACGAGCTTGAGGAACTGTTCGGCCAGTTCGGCCAGGTCTTCGGCCTTGAGATCGACGTCCTGCGAGACGCCGACTTTCTTCTTCATGGCCGCCATGGCATCGTCGAACGGCTTGTCCTCGAGGCCCAGCGCGATCTTCGCGAACAGCTGGATGAAGCGGCGGTAGGCATCGTAGCCGAAGCGCGGGTTGTTGGTCAGCTTGATCAGCGCCGCGAGCGAGGTCTTGTTGAGGCCGAGGTTGAGAATGGTGTCCATCATGCCCGGCATCGACATCGAGGAGCCGGAACGCACCGAGACGAGCAAGGGATTTTCGCCGCCGCCGAGCTGCTTGCCGGTCTTTTTCTCGAGATCCTTCATGTACTGGAGGATCTCGTCCCAGGCGCCCTTGGGCAGTTCGTCATGCTCCAGATAGGCCAGGCAGGCTTCCGTGGTGATGGTGAAGCCCGGCGGCACGTTCAGGCCGATCTGCGTCATTTCGCACAGGTTCGCGCCCTTGCCGCCCAGCAGCATCTTGTTCTTGCCATCGCCTTCTTCGAAGGCATAGACGAACTTCTGGCTAGCCATTTCCATTCCCTTTCTGTAATTAGTATGCGATGCGATTTGCTGCAAAGCAGCACAGCCCATTAAGATATCAAAATAGGCTAAAAACGGGTAGTTTTTAGGCAAATTCTCTTTAAAAAAAGGTTTTCAACCATGTGGTTTCGCAATCTCCGACTGTATCGCCTCCCCCGCGGCTTCAAGCCTGACCTGGCCGACATCGACGCCCGGCTGGCCAAACGTCCCCTCGTCCGCTGCGGCAGCTTTGAAATGCTCAGCCGCGGCTGGGTTTACCCCCGCCAGGACGGGGCCTTCGTCCATGCCGTGAATCGCCAGTGGCTGCTGGCGCTGGGCGTCGAGCAAAAACTGCTGCCCATGACCGTGATCCGCCAGACCGCGCAGGAGCGCGCCGCCGCGATCGAGGCGGAACAGGGCCGCAAGGTCGGCCGCAAGGAGTTGCGCGACCTCGTCGAGCGCGTCACCGAGGAACTGCTGCCCAAGGCCTTCACCCAGCGCCGCACGACCTGGGCCTGGATCGACCCGGTGCAGGGCTGGCTGGCGGTGGATGCGGGCTCGGACGCCCGGGCCGACGAATTCATGGAAGTGCTGCTGGCCACGCTGGGCGATGTCGCGCTGCGCCCCTTGCAGACGCAGGTTTCGCCGCTGGCGGCGATGACCGGCTGGCTGGCCGAGAACGATGCCCCGGCAGGATTTACCCTCGACAGCGACCTCGAATTGCGGGCGGCGAGCGAATCCCAGTCGGCAATCCGCTATGTCCGCCACGACATCGGCGGCCCGGAGGTCGCGGCGCACATCGCCGCCGGCAAGATCGTCACCAAGCTGGGGATGACCTGGAACGACAAGGTCTCGTTCGTGCTGACCGACAAGCTGCACCTCAAGCGGCTCGCCTTCCTCGATGTGCTCAAGGAAGAAGCCGAAAAATCAGCGGAAGGTGCCGACGAACTGTTCGATGCCGACTTCGCCCTGATGGCGGGCGAACTGGGCTTGCTGTTCGCCGACCTGCTGGTCGCGCTCGGCGGGGAACTCAAGCCTGAGTAATCAGGGGCAGGACGGCGTGCCGTCCTGCCAGCACTGACTTTCGCGCCCCACGGCGCCTCAATAGGCCTGCAGGTTTGCGCCGTCGATGTCGAGCGAATGGCGCCAGAACTGGTCGTCCCGGTCGA
>CAZTWA010000179.1:0-5115 GCA_964617225.1 uncultured Methyloversatilis sp. | reverse complement strand
ACGCCGAACGTGGTCGGCGGAATGGGGGCGTTGAGCGCGGCCGAGATGCCGAGGCCGAGCGCGCGGCGCGTCTGCGCCGGGTCGAGGATGCCATCGTCCCACAGCCGCGATGTCGCGTAGTAGGGATGGCCCTGCGTTTCGTATTGCGCGCGGATCGGCGATTTGAACGCCTCTTCCTCTGCCGCGCTCCAGGCCCCGCCCTTGGCTTCGATGCCGTCGCGCTTCACGGTGGCGAGCACGCTCGCCGCCTGTTCACCCCCCATCACCGAGATGCGGGCGTTGGGCCAGGTCCACAGCAGTCGCGGCGAATAGGCACGGCCGCACATGCCGTAGTTGCCCGCGCCGAACGAGCCGCCGATCAGTACGGTGAACTTCGGCACCGCCGCCGTCGACACGGCTGTGACCATCTTGGCACCGTCCTTGGCAATGCCGCCGTTCTCGTACTTGCGGCCGACCATGAAGCCGGTGATGTTCTGCAGGAACACCAGCGGGATTTGCCGCTGCGCGCACAGCTCGATGAAGTGCGCGCCCTTCTGCGCCGACTCGGAGAACAGGATGCCGTTGTTGGCGACGATGCCGACCGGGTAGCCGTGCAGGTGGGCGAAGCCGGTCACCAGCGTCGCGCCGTAGCGCGCCTTGAATTCGTCGAAGCGCGAGCCATCAACGAGCCGTGCGATCACCTCGCGCACGTCGTAGGGCTTGCGCGTATCGGTCGGGATCACGCCGTAGAGTTCCTCCGGCGCGTAGAGCGGCTCCTCGGGCGGCGCCAGTTCGAGGCCGATGCTTTTCTTCCAGTTGAGGTTGGCGATAATGCGCCGTGCGATCGATAGCGCGTGCTGGTCGTTCTCGGCCAGGTGGTCGCAGACGCCGGACACACGAGTATGCACGTCGCCGCCACCGAGATCCTCGGCACTCACCACCTCGCCGGTCGCGGCCTTCACCAGCGGCGGGCCGCCAAGGAAGATCGTGCCCTGGTTCTTCACGATCACCGATTCATCCGACATCGCCGGGACGTAGGCGCCGCCGGCCGTGCAGGAGCCCATCACCACGGCGATCTGCGGAATGCCCTGCGCCGACAGGTTCGCCTGGTTGAAGAAGATGCGGCCGAAGTGCTCACGATCGGGGAAGACCTCGTCCTGCAGCGGCAGGAAGGCGCCGCCGCTGTCGACGAGGTAAAGGCAGGGCAGGCGGTTCTGCTGGGCGATCTCCTGCGCGCGCAGGTGCTTCTTCACCGTGAGCGGATAGTAGGTGCCGCCCTTCACCGTCGCGTCGTTGGCGACGATCATGCACTCGACGCCGGCGACGCGGCCGATGCCCGTCACGACGCCCGCGGCGGGCACGCCACCGGATTCGTACAGGTCCATGGCCGCCAGTGGCGACAGTTCGAGGAAGGGGGCGCCCGGATCGAGCAAGCCATCGACGCGGTCGCGCACCAGCAGCTTGCCCCGCGCGAGGTGCTTGGCGCGCGCGTCCTCGGATCCGCCCCGTGCGGCCTGCGCCGATTTATCGCGCAGGTCGGCGACGAGCGCCTGCATTGCCGCGGCGTTGGCCTTGAATTCCTCGCTGCGGATGTTCAGTTGTGACTTGATGACGCTCACCGTATTGCTCCCTCAAAATCCCTGATTGGCCAGCCAGCGTTCGAGTTGCGGCAGCCGGTCGGCGCCCCAGAACGGCTCGCCATCGACGACGATCCACGGCGCGCCGAAGGCACCGGCCGCCAGCGCCGCATCCGTTTCGCTGCGCAGTCGGTCCTTGATCGCCGGATCGTTCATGCCGGCCTCGAGCCCGGCGGGTGCCGTCCCGCCAGCGCTGACTTTGGAAACCAATGCCGCGATAACCGACACCTGTGAAATATCCTGGCCATCGACGAAATAAGCGCGGAAGGTAGCATGGGCGAAGCGGCGTGCCAGCGCACAGTCCTGGCCGTGCAGCCAGTAGTAGGCCCGTCCCGCCGCCACGGTGGACACCGGAAACTGGGCCGGATGGACATAAGGCACGCCCAGGAAGCGGGCCGAGCGGGCGAAGTCCTTCACGCTGTAGGCCGCCATGCCCGGCTGGTTGACCAGTGACGTCGTGCCGAGCGCCTTGAAGATGCCGCCGAGCAGGATCGGCCGCCACTGCACCTTGCGGCCATGTTGTTCGGCGAGCGCGTCGATCTTCTCACTCGCCAGATAGGAATAGGGCGAGGTGAAATCGAAGTAGAACAGGATGGGTTCGTTCATATCACTCACTCGTGACCGCGCGCGCGATGACGAGGCGCTGGATGTCCGACGCGCCTTCATAGATCTGGCAGACGCGCACGTCGCGATAGATGCGCTCGACCGGAAAGTCGGCGACATAGCCGTAGCCGCCGTGGATCTGGATCGCATCCGAACAGACCCGCTCGGCCATCTCCGAGGCGAACAGCTTGGCCATGCTCGCCTCCTTGAGGCAGGGTGCGCCGACCGAGCGCAGGCTCGCGGCATGCCAGACCATCTGGCGCGCCACCTCGATTTGCGTCGCCATGTCGGCGAGGCGGAAAGCCACGGCCTGATGCTCGACGATGGGCTTGCCGAACGCCTCACGCTCTTTCGCATAGGCCACCGCCGCTTCGAGCGTGCTGCGCGCCATGCCGACCGATTGCGCGGCAATGCCAATGCGGCCGGCCTCGAGGTTCGACAGCGCAATCTTGTAACCATCGCCCTCACTGCCCAGCAGGCAATCGGCCGGAACGCGGCAGTCCTCGAACAGGATCTGCGCGGTGTCGGAGGCCTTCTGGCCGAGCTTTTCCTCGATGCGCGCGACGACATAGCCCGGCGTTTCCGTCGGCACGCAGAAGCAAGAGATGCCCTTGCGGCCGGCCGCCGGATCGGTGACGGCAAAAACGATCGCGATCTTGGCGTGCTGGCCCGAGGTGATGAACTGCTTCACCCCGTTGAGCACCCAATGGTCTCCGTTGCGCACTGCGCGGGTCTTGATCGCGGCGGCGTCGGAACCGACATGCGGCTCGGTAAGGCAGAAGCAGCCCAGCAATTCACCCGTTGCCGCGCCGCGCAGCCAGCGTTCTTTCTGCGCCTCATTGCCGTACCGGTTCAGGATGCCGCAGACCAGCGAGTTCTGTACCGACAGGATCGTCGAGGTGGAGCCGTCGCCCGCGGCGATCTCCTCGATGGCGATGGCCAGCGCTACGTAGTCGAGGCCGGGGCCGCCCCATTGTTCCGGCACCACCATCCCCCAGGCACCCAGGCCAGCCAACTCCTGCAAGGCTTCCGCCGGGAAGCGATGCTCGCGGTCCCACTGTGCGGCGTTGGGCGCCAGTCGTTCACGCGCGAAATCGCGCAGGGTGTCGCGGATCATCCGCTGGTCGTCGTTGAGGATCATGCCATCGCCTCCTTCGGTTTCGTTGCGGGTCGCTGGATCAGCATCACCCCGGCAATCACCAATGCCCCGCCGGCCAGCACCGAGGCATCCAGTCGCTCGCCGAGCAATAGCGCGCCCTGCAGCACCGCCGCGACGGGCACGAGGTTGATGAAGATGGATGCGCGCGCCGCGCCCATGCGCTGCACGGCCGCCGAAAACCAGGTGAAGCCGAGCGTGGTGCCGAGCAGGCCGAGGAACAGGATCGCTGTCCAGGCCAGCGGAGAATAGTGTGGCACAAGCTTTGCGGGATCGACTACCAATGCCGTTGTCAGCAACATGACGAAACCTGCGCTGCATGCATAAGCCGTCATGACGAGGGCACCGAGATTGCGCGCGGCGAGGGATTGCGTGCCGAGCCGGCCGATCAGCGTGTAGGCCGACCACATGAAAGCGCAGCCGAGGATCATGAGGTCGCCCACCCCAACCCGCCCGTGCAGCAGGGCAAAGGGATCGCCCCGGCCGATCACGGTGAGGCAGCCGGCGAAGGCCGCCACGCTGCCGATGGCCTTGAGCGGCGTCATGCCCTCCTTGAGCAGCCAGGCCGCCGCGAGCAGCGTGATAACGGGCGTCGTCGCCACGACCAGCGCACCGCGCCCGGCGGTGATGTGCTGCATGCCGTAGAGGAAGAACAGGTTGTAGATGAAGATGCCGCTGGCACCGAGCCCGAGCACCAGTAGCCATTCACGGCGGTTGAGGCCAGGCAGCCGGCCGTAGCGCCAGAGCACGAGGGCCAGCAGGCTCGTCGCGGCGAAGAAGAAGCGCCAGACGGCAATGCCGAGCGGCGCCACCTCCTGCACGGCATAGCGCGCGGCGACCCAGGTGCCGCCCCAGATCACTGCGGTCACGATCAGCTTGAGGTAAGTCGTGAACAAGCCGCCCTCAGACCAGCTCGACGGCCATGGCGGTGGCTTCGCCGCCACCAATGCAGAGGCTGGCAACTCCGCGCTTCTTGCCCTGTTTGCGCAGCGCGCCGAGCAGCGTGACGACGATGCGCGCGCCGGAGGCGCCGATCGGATGACCGAGCGCACAGGCGCCGCCATGCACATTGACCTTGTCGTGCGGGAGATTCAGCTCCTTCATCGCCGCCATCGTGACGACCGCGAAGGCCTCGTTGATCTCGTAGAGGTCGACGCTGTCGGCCGTCCAGCCGGTTTTCTCGAACAGCTTCTTCATCGCATAGACCGGCGCGGTGGTGAACCACGCCGGCTCCTGCGCGTGCGTGGTGTAGCCGACGATGCGCGCGAGGGGCTTGAGGCCCCGCTGTGCCGCATCGGCTTCGCGCATCAGCACCAGCGCCGCGGCGCCGTCAGAAATCGACGAGGAATTCGCCGGCGTCACCGTGCCGTCCTTCTTGAACGCGGGTCGCAGCGTGGGGATCTTGTCGAGCTGCGCCTTGCCCGGCTGCTCGTCGGTCTTGATCACGACGTCGCCTTTCCGGCCGGAAACGGTCACCGGCGCGATCTCCCAGTCGAAGCTGCCGTCGGTTCCCGCTGCCTGCGCGCGTTGCGTGGAGGCGATGGCGAAATTGTCCTGATCGGCACGTGTGAAGCCGTAGTGCGCGACGCAGTCCTCGGCGAAGGTGCCCATCAGGCGCCCCTTCGTCTCGGGCTGGTAGTGGTCCTCGAGGCCGTCGAAGAACATGTGGTCGATGATCTGGCCGTGGCCGAGGCGGTAGCCGCCACGTGCCTTCGGCAACAGGTAGGGCGCGTTGGTCAT
>CAZTWA010000178.1:0-5145 GCA_964617225.1 uncultured Methyloversatilis sp. | reverse complement strand
CGCCGCATCATGGGAGCCCACCCCGAAAGCGCTTCCGCGCTCTCCCCTCAAGGGGCAAGAAACGAGGCACTGACCCACAAATGATTACCGTTGATCACAGCGCAGACCGCGTCAATCTCGTCGCCGTCACAGTATTGGGCGAGTTCACCCTCGAGGACTTCACCGAATTCGAGGAATATCTGGTTGCCAACGAACTCTTCGATGGCACACACAACCTGTTGTTCGACCTGCGCGAGATGGCCGGCTTCACCGTTGACATGGCGTGGGAGGAAATCAAGTTCTCGCGCATCCACGGCGGCGACTTCAAACGCGTTGCGGTGGTGACCAACAGCCAGTGGGTGGCCTGGAGCGCCTGGCTGGAGAAGACCTTCGTCAAGGCCGAATTGCGCGTCTTCGAGGATGCCGGCGAGGCGCAAGGCTGGCTGGCGGAGGAGGCGTGATGTCGAACACCCTGGTCAGTGTTGACGAACTCGCCGCGCATCTCGACGACCCGAACTGGCGCGTCTTCGATTGCCGCCACGATCTGGCGAATACCGAGTACGGTGTGCAGGCCTATGCCAAGGGCCACATTCCCGGCGCGCTGTTCCTGCATTGCGACCGCGACCTGTCCGGCCCGATGACCGGAAAGAATGGGCGCCATCCGTTGCCCGACATCGAGACGTTTGCAAGGCGCATGGGCGAATGCGGCATTACGCCGGACACGCAGGTCGTCGCCTACGACAACGAGGCGAGCGCATTCGCTTCCCGCCTGTGGTGGATGCTGCGCTGGCTCGGCCACGACAAAGTCGCGCTGCTTGACGGTGGCCTGCCCGGCTGGAAGCGCGCCAAGCAGCCGCTCGAAATCGATGTGCGGACCGTTGTGCCGACGCAGTTCGTTCCGCGTCAACACCCGGACATGCTGGTCGATACGGCCTACGTCGAACAGCATCTCGGCTCGACCGGGATGCTGCTGCTCGACGCGCGCAGCGAGGATCGCTACGCCGGACAGAACGAGCGGCTCGACCCGGTGGCGGGCCACATTCCCGGCGCGATCAACCGCTTCTACTACGATTGTCTCGACGATGCGGCAATCTATTTCAAGACCGCCGACGAACTGCGTGCCGAATTCGAAGACCTGCTCGGCGATCGCGATCCGCAAACCATCGTCCATCTCTGTGGATCGGGCGTCACCGCCTGCGTCAATGTGCTCGGCATGGAACTCGCCGGCCTGAAAGGCTCGAAGCTGTACGCCGGCTCATGGAGCGAATGGTGCAGCGATCCGACGCGGCCTGCCGCGACGGGCGATCAACCCGGCTGATGCTGTTTCAACGCCCAGCCCACGTGCTCGCGCACGATGGGCGAGGGATGGTCGGCGTGGGCCGCTAGAGCTACAAGCACTTCGGCCGACGTCGGAGCATTGCCGAGAGCCACGGCAATATTCCGCAACCAGCGTTCATGGCCGATGCGGCGGATCGGTGAGCCAGTCAGCCGATCGTTGAAATCGGTTTCGGTCCACACGAACAATTCCGCCAGCGTCGCCTGATCGAGGCCATTGCGGGGCAGGAAGTCGGCTTCATGTGTCGGCGTGGCGAAGCGATTCCACGGGCAGACGTCCTGGCAGTCGTCGCAGCCATAAATCCGGTTGCCCATCAGCGGTCGCAATTCCTCCGGGATGCTGCCGGGATGCTCGATGGTCAGGTAGGAAATGCAGCGCCGCGCATCGAGGCGGTAGGGTGCAATGAAGGCGCGCGTCGGGCAGACGTCGAGGCAGGCGGTGCAGGTGCCGCAATGCGCTTCGACCGGTGCGTCCGAAGGCAGTGGCAAATCGACGAAGATTTCGCCGAGGAAAAACCACGAGCCGGTCTGCGACAGCAACAGCGTGTGCTTGCCGCGCCAGCCCAATGCGGCCTGCTGCGCGAGTTCCACTTCCATCACGGGCGCCGAGTCGACAAAGACCCGGTAGCCAAACTCGCCCACTTCGGCGACGATGCGGTCGGCGAGTTTCTGCAATCGGTTGCGCAGCAACTTGTGATAGTCACGTCCCAACGCATAGCGGGAAATGATTGCCTGATCGCCAAAGTCAGCGCTGGCGGGACGGCAGGTTGCGATCTGGTAGTCCATGCGGCAGACGATGACCGCGCGCGTTCCGGGCACCAGTTCAGCCGGCCGCGCGCGCTTCGTGCCGTGGCGGGCCATATAATCCATTGCGCCGTGGAAACCGGCCGCCAGCCAGTCCTGAAGGCCTTGTTCGGCTGTTCCCAGATCGATGCCGGCAAAGCCGACCGCGGCGAAGCCGAGATCATTGCCCCAGCCACGAATCCTGTTCTTAAGAGTGCTCCAGTCATGCCAATCGTTCATATTGCCGATGATAACCGCCGTGAATATCCGTTGCCTGATGCGGCGGCCACGCAGGCTTTGGGCGCGTTGCTGGCTGCGAATGTGCCGCAAGACTTGCGTCCAGCCGCCGTGATTTACCTCGAAGGCGACCTCGGTGCGGGCAAGACAACACTGGTCGGCGGACTGTTGCGAAAAGTCGGCGCAGGCGAGACGGCGAAAAGCCCGACCTACACACTGGTTGAACCTTATGTGATTTCTGGATTAAACTTATATCACTTTGATTTCTATAGGTTCAATGTTCCGGAAGAATTCCTCGATGCGGGTCTGGACGAATACTTTTCTGATAGCGGGCTCTGTCTGGTCGAATGGCCGGACCGGGCGCGGCCGTATTTGCCGGCTGCCGACCTCCGCATTCGTCTCGCCCATACTGGCACCGGCCGGCAGGCTTGTGTCGAAGCCACCAGTGCGCGTGGACAGCAATGGCTGAGCGCATTCCCGGCTTTACTCGCCGCGACCTCCTCCGCGCCGCCGGCGCCAGCCTGACACTGCTCGTGATGCCGCTTGCCCGCGCGGCGAGCGCATCGGCCGCACCGACCCTGCTGGCCGTACGCGTCTGGCCGGCGGAGGATTACACCCGCGTCACGCTGGAACACGACGAGCCAATCGAGTTCCGTCACCTGATGCTCAAAGATCCCGACCGGGTGGTGCTCGACCTCGAGGGGGTCGAGTTCAACTCGGTATTGCAAAGCCTGCCCAGCAAGATCCTCGAGAATGATCCGCAGATTCGCCTGATCCGTGCTGGCCGCTTCAAGCCTGGCGTCGTGCGGCTCGTCATCGAACTCAAGGGCGAGGTCAAGCCGCAACTCTTCAGCCTCAAGCCGGTCGGCGACTACGGCCATCGCCTGGTCCTTGACCTGTACCCGTCCGAGCCGCCGGATCCGCTGCTCGCGCTGCTGGAAAAGCATGGGTCGGGCGACCCGTTCGCCACCATCGAGCGCAAGCCGCAGGCCGCGCCCGACATCGCGCGGCTGGTGACGGTAGTGATCGATCCCGGCCATGGTGGCGAAGATCCCGGCGCGGTCGGCCGGGGCGGGAGTCTCGAAAAGGACGTCACGCTTGCCATCGCGCGGCGCCTCAAGGCAAAGATCGACGCGGCGCCGAACATGCGTGCGCTGCTGACGCGCGACGGCGACTATTTCATCCCGCTGCAGCAGCGGGTCGCCAAGGCACGCCGCGTGAGGGCCGACTTGTTCATCTCGGTGCATGCGGATGCTTTCGTCAAGCCGACCGCGCGCGGCTCGTCGGTTTTCGTGCTGTCGGAAAACGGTGCATCGAGCTCGGCCGCCCGCTGGCTGGCGAATCGCGAGAATGCCGCCGACCTGATCGGGGGCGTGAACATCGGCGTCAAGGATCCGCACCTCGCCCGCACGCTGCTGGACCTGTCGCAGACGGCGACGCTCAACGACAGCCTGAAACTCGGCAAGGCCGTGCTCGGCGAAATCGGCGGCATCAACGACTTGCACAAGGGCCATGTCGAGCAGGCCGGCTTCGCCGTGCTCAAGGCGCCGGACATTCCCTCGATCCTCGTCGAGACAGCGTTCATCTCGAACCCTGAAGAGGAAAAGCGCCTCACCGACAATGCCTATCAGGACAAGATGGCCGATGCGCTGCTGACCGGCATGAAGCGCTACTTCGCGCAGAACCCGCCGCTGTCCAAATCCAAGATCGCAGCAGTGTTCTAGCCCCCGGCTGATACAATTCGCCGCTTTCCGACTGCCTTCTTTTCCATAGCGGCAATGCAGTTTTTCCGAACCATTCCGGCACAGTCAACCTCATCCCGCGTGCTGGCCATCGGCAACTTCGACGGCCTGCACCTCGGGCATCGCGCCCTGCTCGAACGCCTGACCGCGACCGCGCGGCAGCATGGCCTGCCGGCGGCGGTCATGACCTTCGAGCCGCATCCGCGTGAGCTGTTCTCACCCGAGCAGGCGCCGGCGCGCCTGACCAGCCTGCGCGAAAAGCTTGCGTTGCTGGAAGCCTGTGGCATCGACGAGGTGCATCTCCTGCATTTCAGCCGCAAATTGGCCGGCCTGACCGCCGATGACTTCGTCGAGCAGATTCTCGTGCGCGGCCTCGGCGTGCGCCACCTCATCATCGGCGACGACTTCCGCTTCGGCAAGGGTCGCGGTGGAGACTTCGCGATGCTGCAGGCCGCCGGGCAGCGGCATGGATTTGGCGTCGAGGCGATGCACACCATCGAGATTGACGGCGAACGCGTTTCCAGTTCCGCCGTGCGCGACACGCTCGCCGCGGGCGACCTCGAACACGCTGCGCGCCTGCTCGGCCGCCCGTACAACATTTCCGGCCGCGTCGTGCATGGCGACAAGATCGGCCGCAAGCTCGGCTGGCCGACCGCCAACATCCAGTTGAAACGCAAACGCGTGGCCCTGGCCGGCGTTTTCGCTGCGACGGTATCGGGCATCGACAAGCGCCATCTGCCCGGGGCCGCAAGCCTCGGCGTGCGGCCGACGCTGGGCGCGGGCCTGCGCCCGGTGCTCGAGGTCCATCTCTTCGACTTCGACCAGGAAATCTACGGCGCGCACGTCACCGTGCACTTCCTGCACAAGTTGCGTGATGAGATGAAGTTCGATTCCTTCGACGCGCTGACCGCGCAGATCGCTCGCGACGTGAAGACAACGCAGGATTATTTTGCAGGCAAGTACTGACATGGCCGACTATAGAAAAACCCTCAACATGCCTGACACATCCTTTCCGATGCGCGGCGACCTCGCCAAGCGCGAGCCGGGCTGGGTCAAGCAGTGGCAGGAG
>CAZTWA010000177.1:2833-5155 GCA_964617225.1 uncultured Methyloversatilis sp. | reverse complement strand
CCAAGCCGCACCATCGCCCCGAAGGGTTCGCCAATACTGATCCCGTCGTTACGGTGGTCCGCCTGTCCTGGTACGAAGCCCTGCTGCGGCGCTGGCGCGGCGACTTCCGGCCGCAGGCCGAACCGGAAGGGGGTTATGCGGCTTTCGCCGCAAAATGGTCCGCACCGGTCGATCATGCCCTGCTCGCGCAGCGTCACGAGGCACCCGTATTGACTTGGTTGGGCCATGCCGGCCTGCTGCTGCAGGTGGGGGGCCGCAATATCCTCATCGACCCGCAACTCAACGATTTCGCCGGCCCGGTATCTTGGCTGTCGGCGGCGCGTCGGGTGCCCGCACCATTGCGCGTGGCCGAACTGCCGCCCATCGACCTCGTGCTGATTTCACATAACCACTACGACCACCTCGACCACGCTACGGTGACGCAGTTGGCCGCCCGGCTGGCGCCGCGCTGGCTGGTACCGCTGGGTATCAAGGCGTGGTTCGATGCGGAGGACATCGGCAAGGTCGAGGAAATGGACTGGTGGGATGTGAAGGCCGAGGGCACGCTGGTTGTGCGCTTCACGCCGGCGCAGCACTGGAGCAAGCGCTCGTTCTTCGATGCGAATGCGACGCTGTGGGGTGGCTTTGCCATCGAGTGGACGCCGCCGGGCGCGCGCACGCCGTGGCGCTTTCTCTACACCGGCGATACCGGCTACTCGCGCGACTTCACCGAGATCCGGCGCAGGATCGGTCCGGTCGATTTCCTCGCCGTGCCGGTGGGTGCTTATCTGCCGCGTGACTTCATGCGGCCGCATCATGCAAACCCTGACGATGCCGTGCGCCTGGCGCTCGACCTCGAGGCCAAGCAGGCCCTTGGCGTGCATTGGGGAACCTTCGAGCTGACACAGGAAGCCTTCGACCAACCGCCGAAGGACTTGGCCGCTGCCCTGCAGGCGCGGCAGCTTGCAACGGATTACTTCTGGCTCTTCCGGCACGGCGAGAGCCGGCGCCTGGCGGTTGAACCCCGCCATTGATGCCGTCCCGCCGGCGCTGACTTTCGCGCAGTCTTATTCCGGCCCGGCCGTGGTTTCCATCACGGAATCCCCTGCGAAGCGCGGCGAATCGGTGCCCGCGACGGGCTCGAGATCGTCCAGCCAGAAGGCGTCGTCGCTGCGCTTGTAGACCAGGAAGCGGCCGCGCAGGTTGGCATCCTTGGCGCGCTGGTAGCGCAGGTAGATGTGCTTGTCGTCGACCGCGAGGATCTCGATCTTGCCGGTTTCGTGGGACATCACGAAGCGGGCGCGCCGTGCCAGCCCCGACCCGTGGCGCAGGGCTTCGCGGAAGATTTCCCAAGCGCGCGGGATCGACACCTTGTAGGGGTCGTTACCGGCGGTCGGCCGGCCCTGGAAGACGTAGTAGGGCGGGCAGCCGATCCACGACAGCTTGCGGAACATGTCGGAGAGCACCTGCGGATCGTCGTTGATGCCGGCGATCATCGGGCACTGGTTGGTCATGATGACGCCGGCGCGGATCAGCTTGTCGAGGCAGGCGACGGCCTCGGGGGTGAGTTCGCGTGGGTGGTCAAAGTGGTTCATCACGTAGATGCGCTTTTCGGGCGTCGAGTATTTCTCGAACATCTCCAGCAGCGCCGGGTCATCGAGCACACGGAACGGATTGAACGCCGTCATCTTGGTGCCGATGCGGATGATCTTCACGTGGTCAATCTCGCGCAACTGGGCGATGACCTCGGTCAGGCGTCGCGTACTCAGCAGCAGCGGATCGCCGCCCGTGAGCAGCACGTTGGTGATTTCCGGATGCTCGCGGATGTAGGCGATGCCGGGCGTCAGATCCTTGCTCGCCTCGTCATTCTCGTTCATGAACAGGCGCTTGCGGAAGCAGTAGCGGCAGTACGCGCCACACACCTCGTTGCACAGCAGCAGCGCGGTGTCGGGATACTTGTGCTGCACGCCGCGCAGGACGGTATTCGCCGCCTCGTTGCTGGCGTCGAGCTTGCCCCAGTCGTTCAACTCGTCGGCGCGCGGGATGACCAGCTGGCGGATCGGATCCTTGGGATCGTTCCAGTCGATCAGGTTCAGGTAGTAGTCGCTGACGCGGAAGGCATAGGCGTCGGCCACCGGCTTGAGCGCGACGCGTTCGGCCTCGCTCAACTGCGGGATGTCTTCGAGCTTCTTGATGTAGCGCATCTTTCCTCCATTCGGGTCGCAAACGTTCCAGCAATAATGTTTTATACAAACATATTTGTCAAGCGATATTTTTTGCACCTACCGCAGTGCCTGGCCTTTTTGATGAGCGATGTTTCACATTCCACCGATCCGGGCGGCA
>CAZTWA010000177.1:0-2733 GCA_964617225.1 uncultured Methyloversatilis sp. | reverse complement strand
GAACGACAATCCGCGGTAAATCACCAAACATGACAAGAACTTGAGTGCGCCGCACTTCCGGAGTGTCGTCTGTGGACGACAGCCGGGGCCGAATGGACATCCGGACTAAGCTTGCGCCAGCCAGGGAGTCAAAGCAGTCGAAGCACTTACGGAGGTATCAACCCATGCTTAACAAAGGATCCATCTTCGCCAGCCACCGCCCGACCAGTTCGGCCGGCTCGCCCAATTCTCCTGCTTCGAACAGCGTCACCAGTTCGGTCCAGCCCAAAACCGTTACCGAATCGCCAGTAGCTGCGGAAACACCTGGACCGGACAATGCGTCAGCGCATCCTGCGGCCGAGGTGTCGACGCTGGTGGCCAAGTTGGTCGTCGGCGCCGGCGTCAAGCTCAAGGGGGCCGAGATTCAGGACTGTGACACGCTGCTGGTCGAGGGTCGGGTTGAGGCGACCATGGACAGCCGCAATATCCAAATCGCTGACCAGGGATCGTTTGACGGCAAGGTGAACGTCGACGTCGCGGAAATTCACGGGCGCTTCAACGGCGAATTGACGGCACGGCAGCACCTGGTCATCCATTCGACCGGCCGGGTCAGCGGCAAGATCCGCTACGGCAAGATCGTGGTGCATGAGGGTGGGGAACTATCCGGCGACGTCAAGTCTGCCAACGCCGCCGAGGCCAAGGGCGAGGAGGCCAGCGCCAATTTCGCCATCAACCGCCCGTTGGTCAAGACCGCTTAGCGCCGTCCTGTCAGCGCCGACTTTCGTTTAGGCGAGGTCGGCGGCTAACGAGTCGCGCGTTTCCGGCGCGAGGGTTAGCTCGGCCTGGTAGTGCGGGTGGTCGATCCCGACGCGGATTGCCGCGCCGTGCTTTACGGCGGCGCACATTTCCGGTGTCAGTTCGAAGCGCAGGAAATGCACTGACGAGGTCTTGTCCGCGGTATCGCGGTCGAGATCCTCGTTGGCGATCGGCGTGACGCGCGCGAAGTCGGCGAAATTGCCGGCCCCCCGCGCTTGCAAACCCGGCTCGCTGCCCCCCACAGGGGGGAGGTCGGCTTGGGACGGCCCTGCGCCGACCTGCACCCAGATGGCCTTCTCGATGCCGATCAGCCGCGCGAGCTGAACCTTGCGTTCGGCCTCGTCGGAGAACTCGACCATGAAGGTGGCTTTCCAATTGCTGCCGTCCGGGATCAGCGGGTTGTAGACGTCGAGCTCTTCCTGGATCGCCTCGGGTTCGAATAGGCGTTCGAGGCGCAGCATTTCCTGCACCTGGTACTGCATGGTCAGCTTGTCCTCGAAGTGCAGCGTCGCGTTCGGGCCGACCGGCACGACGCGGATCTTCTTGTGCGCGATGACTTTGGCGCGGAAGTCCTTGCGGATACGGGCGTACTGTTCGAGGCTGAAAAGCTGGTCGTGGGTGAGCATGGTGTTCAGACTCCGTAGGCTTGTCTCAGCAGGGTGATCGGGTGCTCGGGCGCAGTGCCGTCGGCGCGCGCGTGGGCGATGTGGTGGCCGGCCATCGCGCAGTCCGAGCCGTAGTGGTCGGGCGCGTTCTGGTTGACGCGGGCGACGACCGGCTTCACGATCTTCATCGCGTGCTTGTGGAATTCGGCCTTGACGGCATAGGTGCCGTCATGACCCGAGCAGCGCTCGATGATGTCGACTTCGGTATTCGGCACGAGCGACAGGCATTCCTTCGTCTTCGGGCCGATGTTCTGCACGCGCTGGTGACAGGCGGCGTGGTACGACACCTTGCCGAGGCCGCTCTTGAAGTCGGTCTTCAGCTTGCCGTCCTTGTGGCGCAACATCAGGTATTCGAAGGGATCGTAGAAGGCGTTCTTCACCTTCTGCACGTCCGCATCGTCGGGGAACATCAGCGGCAGTTCCTGCTTGAACATCAGCACGCAGGAAGGCACCAGCGCGGTGAGGTCCCAGCCGGCATCGACGAGCTTCGCCAGCACCGGGATGTTTTTTTCCTTGGCAATGCGCACCGACTGCAGGTCGCCCAGTTCCAGCTTGGGCATGCCGCAGCATTGCTCCGTCGGCACCATCGACACCGGGATGCCGTTGTGCTCGAACACGGCGACGAGGTCCTCGCCGGGGCCGGGTTCGTTGCGGTTCATGTAGCAGGTAGCGAACAGCGCGACCTTGCCGGTGGTGCCGGCGGCGGGCTCGGCGGGCGTGTCGTCGGACAGCACCTTGAAGCGGCTGCGCAGCGACTTGCTGTTGAATTCGGGCAGCCAGGCCTCGCTGTGGATGCCAACGACGCCTTCGAGCAGCTTGCGCATCGGGCCGATCTTGTTCACCGCATTGATGGTCGGCGCAACGATCGGGATGCCGCAGAACTTGCCGACGAGGTCGGTGCTGGTCAACACCTTGTCGCGCAGTGTGGTGGCGCCGGTGCGGAAATGCACGGCCTTGGCACGCAGCATCAGGTGCGGGAAGTCGAGGTTCCACTCGTGCGGCGGCACGTAGGGGCACTTCGTCATGTAGCAGAGGTCGCAGAGGTAGCAGTGCTCGACGACCTTCCAGTAATCCGCCTTTTTGACACCATCGACTTCCATCGTCTCGGATTCATCGACGAGGTCGAACAGCGTGGGGAAGGACTGGCACAGGCTGACGCAGCGACGGCAGCCGTGGCAGATGTCGAAGACGCGCTCCATCTCGTGGTAGAGCGCCGCCTCGTCGTAGAAGGCGGGATTCTGCCAGTCAAGCGGGTGGCGGGTCGGCGCCTGCA
>CAZTWA010000176.1:3145-5238 GCA_964617225.1 uncultured Methyloversatilis sp. | reverse complement strand
ACCTATCACCCGGCCTACCTGCTGCGCAACCTGCCGGACAAGGCCAAGGCCTGGGAGGACCTGTGCTTCATGCGCCGGACGATGCAAGGACTGTGAGCGCATCTCCGGTAAAATGACAGCATGACTTCTCCCCTGATTCGCGCCGGCCAGTCGGCCCTGCTGGTCATCGACGTGCAGGAACGCCTGCTGCCGCACATTCACGACTGGCAGCGCGTGCTCGGACACATCGACTGGCTGGTCCAGGTTGCCCAGCGCCTCGACGTACCCGTCGCGGCTTCAGAACAGTATCCGAAAGGCATTGGCCATACCGATCCGCGCCTCGCGCCCCGTCTGCCGCCCGGCAGCGTCGGCGTGAAGATGCATTTTTCCTGCGTCGCGGGCAACTGCCTGCCTGGCCTGCCGGGCATGGAGCGGCCGCAGATCGTGGTCTGCGGCATCGAATCCCACGTTTGCGTGCTGCAGACGGTGCTCGAACTGGCGGCGGCGGGCAAGCAGGTGTTCGTGGTGGAGGAGGCCGTCGGTTCGCGCGATCCCGCGCACAAGGCGCTGGCGCTCGGGCGCATGCGCGCGCACGGCATCCAGATCGTCTGCCGCGAGATGGTGGCATTCGAGTGGCTGCATGTCGCCGGGACCGAGCCGTTCCGCGACATCAGCAAGAACTTCCTCAAGTAGTGACCGTGCGCATCCTGCTTTCCAACGACGATGGCTATTTCGCGCCCGGCCTGGCCGCACTGGCGGAGGCCATGCGTGGCATGGGCGAGGTGACCGTCGTGGCGCCGGAACGCAACCGCAGCGGCGCCTCGAACTCGCTGACGCTCGACCGGCCGCTGCTCCTCAAGGAGGCGCCGAACGGCTTCTTCTACGTGAATGGCACGCCGACCGACTGCGTCCACCTCGCGGTAACCGGCATGCTCGACTACGAGCCGGACATGGTGCTTTCCGGCATCAACTGGGGCCCGAACATGGGCGACGATACGATCTATTCGGGCACCGTGGCGGCGGCGATGGAAGGCTACCTGCTCGGCGTGCCGTCGGTTGCGCTGTCGCTCGCCAGTTTCTCCGGTCGCAACTTCGCGACGGCAGGGCGCGTCGCGCGCTTGCTGGCCGAGCGCTTCCGCGACCGGCCTTTCGGTGCGCCGGTGCTGCTGAACGTGAATGTGCCGGATGTGCCCTACGAGTTGCTGAAAGGCCTGCGCGTGACGCGGCTGGGCCGTCGCCACAAGGCTGAAGCGGTGGTGAAACAGGTCTCGCCGCGTGGCGATACGGTGTACTGGGTCGGCGCCGCCGGCGCTGCGGCCGATGCCGGCGAAGGCACGGACTTCCATGCGATCGACAATGACTGGGTTTCCGTCACGCCGCTGCAGGTCGACCTGACCCACGCGAGCCAGATCGACCGCGCACGGGAGTGGCTGGGGTTATGAATGTTCTCACCGGCCTGGGGATGACGTCGGACCGCACGCGCACGCGCATGATCCAGCGCCTGCGCGAGCAGGGCATCAAGAACGAGCAGGTGCTCATGGCCATCGGCGTCGTGCCGCGCCACATCTTCGTCGAGGAAGCAATGGCGCACCGGGCCTACGAGGACACTGCGCTGCCGCTGATCCTCGGCCAGACCATCTCTCAGCCATACATCGTCGCGCGCATGATCGAGCTGCTGCTCGATGGCCGCGCGCAGTTGGGCAAGACGCTGGAAGTCGGCGCGGGCTGCGGCTATCAGGCCGCCGTACTGGCGCAACTGACGCGCGAAGTCTATGGTGTCGAGCGCATCGCGCCGCTGCTGGCGCGCGCGCGCGACAATCTGAAGCAACTGAAACTGACCCGCATCCGCCTCAAGCACGCCGATGGCATGGGTGGCCTTCCCGAGGCGGCGCCCTTCGATTCGATCATCGTCGCGGCTGCCGGGGCGGCGGTTCCGCAAGCCCTGAAGGCGCAGCTTGCCGTCGGTGGCCGGCTGGTGATGCCGGTCGGCACGGGCGTGCAGGAACTGGTGCTGGTCGAAAGAACGCCGGAGGGCTGGAAGGAAGGCATCTTCGATGCCGTGCGCTTCGTCCCCCTCCTGCCGGGAGTCACATGATGCTGAAGTGGGTAATTTC
>CAZTWA010000176.1:0-3045 GCA_964617225.1 uncultured Methyloversatilis sp. | reverse complement strand
ACCGGCGACCGACGGGACCGAGATTCGCCCCATCGCGTCGAGTGGCGGTGTCGTCGCCCGCACGCTGGATGGCACGCCTGCGGCGATGGTTGCCACGCCGGCCCCGGCACCGGGCAGCACCGAACTGCTCAAGCGTGCGCCGAAGGGCGGCAAGCTGCCTTACTCCGAAGAGAATCTCGCCTTGCTGAAGGGGCAGGGAGTAACGCCTGCGCCAACCCCATCGCCCGCGCCGGCACCTGCACCCGCAACAGCGACCTCTCCCGAAAAACCGGCAGCGCCCGCGCCGGCCACTGCACCTGCGGTTGCGGCAGAGGGCGACTGGGGCTGGCCCTCTGCCGGCAAGCTGCTGGCCCAGTTCAGCGACGGCAATGGCGGTGGTCAGGAGTTGAACCGCGGCATCGACATCGCCGGCAAGATCGGCGATCCGGTGCTGGCTGCCGCTCCCGGCAAGGTCATCTTCGTCGGCGTCTATCCCAAGCACGGCAACCTCGTCGTGCTGCTGCATGCTGACAACTTCAGCACCGTCTACGCCCACAACAACCGTGTGCTGGTCAAGGAAGGCCAGGTCGTCAAGCGCGGCCAGCGCATCGCCGATCTCGGCAATTCCGATGCCGACCAGCCCAAGCTGCATTTCGAACTGCGCCAGCAAGGCCGGCCGGTCGATCCCCTCAAATACTTGCCGACACGCTGATGGTTCCCGACGAGGACATACCGAACGAGACAGAAGACCTTCCGCTGGAAGCAGCGGAGGAGGCAGCGGAGAACCACCTGCACGACCCGGCGCATGACGTGGGCGGCGAGGATGGCTTCCTCGACGACGTCACCCAGCTCTACCTCAACGAGATCGGCGCGACGCCGCTGCTCAAGCCGGCCGAAGAGCTCGCGCTGGCCCGTGCCGTGCGGCAGGACAACTTTGCGGCGCGCCAGAAGATGATCGAGGCCAACTTGCGCCTCGTTGTCAGCATCGCCAAGCACTACCAGCATCGCGGCATCCCGCTCGACGACCTCATCGAGGAGGGCAACCTCGGTCTGATCCACGCGTTGGAAAAGTTCGACCCCGAGCGCGGCTTCCGCTTTTCCACTTATGCGACCTGGTGGGTGCGCCAGAACATCGAGCGCGCGATCATGAACCAGTCGCGCACCGTGCGCCTGCCGGTGCACGTGGTGAAGGAGCTCAATGCGGTGCTGCAGGCGCTGCGCAAGCTGGGTGCCGATCCGGAAAGGGAAGGTACGGAAAACAGCGCCAGCGCGATCGAGAGCGTCGCCCAACTGCTGCACAAGACCGTCGAGGAAGTGCGCCAGTTGCTCACGCTCAACGAGCGGACGGCTTCCCTCGACGCGCCGCTCGACATTGACCCGGATCTTTGCATGGCCGACGTCATTGCCGACGACCAGGCGGTCGATCCGGAAACGGCTCTGGAGCACGAAGAAGTCGTGCGCCATATCGATGAATGGGTGAGCGAGCTGACTGACCGCCACCGCCATGTCGTTGAAACGCGCTACGGCCTCAATGGGCGTGACGTGGTGACGCTGGAAACCCTTGCGCAGGAACTCGGCATCACGCGCGAGCGGGTGCGCCAGTTGCAGATGGAGGCGCTCGCCCGCCTGCGTCAGCGGCTCGTGCGCGAAGGCGTGGGCGTACGGTCATTGCTCTGACCGCCGAGCGCCTTTCCCGCTAGAACGTTCCCGGATACGCCCCGCCGTCGAGCAGCCAGTTCTGGCCGGTGATGTAGCCGGCCTGCGCGCTGCACAGCCAGGCACAGGCGGCGCCAAACTCTTCCGGATCGCCGATGCGGCCGGCGGGAATCGTGGCGACGCGTGCTGCCAGCGCTTCATCGTAGCTCACGCCTTGCGTCTTCGCCTGGCCGCCGACCACGGTGCGGATGCGGTCGGTGTCGAACAGGCCGGGCAGCAGGTTGTTGATGGTGACGTTGTGCCGTACTGTCTTGCGCGCGAGGCCGGCGACGAAGCCGGTCAGGCCCGAACGTGCGCCGTTGGAGAGTCCCAGTACGTCGATCGGCGCCTTCACCGCGCCCGAGGTGATGTTGACGATGCGGCCGAACTGGCGTTCGATCATGCCATCGACGGTGGCCTTGATGAGTTCGATCGGCGTGAGCATGTTGGCGTCGAGCGCCTTGATCCAGTCGTCGCGCGACCAGTCGCGGAAATCGCCCGGCGGCGGCCCGCCGGCGTTGTTGACGAGGATGTCCGGCCGCGGACAGGCGGCGAGCGCCGCCGCGCGGCCTTCCGGCGTGGTGATGTCGGCCGCGACGGGCGTGATTGCCGTCCCGCCAGGACTGACTTTGCGCAATTCCGCCGCCGTCGCCTCGAGCGCCTCGCGTCCGCGCGCGACGAGGGTGACATGGACGCCTTCCCGTGCGAGGGCCAGTGCGCAACCGCGCCCCAGTCCCTTGCTGGCTGCGCAGACCAGCGCGTGCTTTCCCTGTATGCCCAGATCCATCGTCGCCCCCTGCACCGCTACGTAAAAACCGCATGCTACCGCAGTGTGTGGTGCGGCTAGAATGGCCGCGCATCCAGACAACACACAACTAAAGGAGAACCCGATGAAACTGCGTTCACTCGTCGCTGCTTCCGTCATTGCGCTGACTGCTTCGGTCAGCCATTCCGCCGAATTCATCAACGTCCTCACCGGTGGCACCAGCGGCGTGTATTACCCGCTCGGTGTTGCCCTGACTCAGCTCTACGGCAAGGCCATGCCGGACGCCAAGACCTCGGTGCAGGCCACCAAGGCCAGCGCGGAAAACCTCAACCTGCTGCAGGCCGGCCGCGGCGAAGTCGCGTTCAGCCTCGGCGATACGTTCAACGAAGCCTGGAAGGGCAATGCCGAAGCCGGCTTTCCCGCGCCGCTGAAGAAGCTACGCACGCTGGCGGCGATCTACCCGAACTACATCCACTTCCTCGCCTCGGCCGATTCCGGCATCAAGTCGCTGGCCGACCTCAAGGGCAAGCGCGTGTCCGTCGGCGCGCCCAAGAGCGGCACCGAGCTCAACAGCCGCGACATCCTCAAGGCCGTCGGCATGAGCT
>CAZTWA010000175.1:0-5245 GCA_964617225.1 uncultured Methyloversatilis sp. | reverse complement strand
AGGTCCAGGGCACGCTGCAGAAGTACAAGGAACTGCGCGACATCATCGCGATTCTCGGCATGGACGAACTCTCGCCGGAAGACAAGCTCGCCGTGGCCCGCGCGCGTAAGATCCAGCGCTTCCTGTCGCAGCCCTTCTTCGTCGCCGAAGTCTTTACCGGCGCACCGGGCAAATACGTCACGCTGAAGGAAACGATCGCCGGCTTCAAGGCGATCGTCGAAGGCGAATATGACCACCTCCCCGAGCAGGCCTTCTACATGGTCGGCGCGATCGAGGAAGCGGCCGAAAAGGCGAAGACAATCCAGTAATGACGTGAAGGGGCAAAGGGTAGAGGGTAAAAGGTGAAGGGCAAAGGGTGAAAACCCGCAGGCCCTTTCCCTCCCTTCACCCTTCACCCTTCTCCCTTCACTAAGGAAGAAGCTATGGCCATGACAATACATGTCGACATCGTCAGCGCAGAAAAATCGCTCTACTCCGGCACCGCCGAAGTGGTGATTGCGCCGGGCGAACGTGGCGAGCTGGGTATCTATCCCCGCCACACGCCCTTGCTGACCACGCTCAAGCCCGGCTCGATTCGCATCAAGGTACCGGATCAGGCCGAGGAGGAACTGGTGTACGTCTCCGGCGGCATACTCGAGGTGCAGCCTCATGTCGTCACCATCCTCTCGGACTCCGCCATCCGCGGCGCCGACCTCGACGAGGCGAAGGCGCTCGAAGCCAAACGCGTCGCGGAAGAGGCGATGAAGGACAAGGCTGCCAGCCTCGATTATGCGCAGGCGCAGGCCGAACTGGCCCAGGCGGTGGCGCAACTGGCGGCGATCAAGAAGCTGCGCAAGCTGACCTGATGCGCTGGCGGACGGCCAACAGGGAAAGAGGCAACCCGCGGGTTGCCTCTTTCGTTTTGCGCAGAGCCCCGGACGAGGATTCATTTCCGGCAAGGGAATGACGTTAACAACTTCTGGACAGACAAGCGTCCGGATAGCGAGATTCCGAGTGAGCAGAAACTTCAAGCAATTGCGTGCCGACGTGGTGACCATCGGCGAATTCATCCGTCCCCGGCCGGAGCCGACCGAAAAGACATTTCGCCTGCGATTTGCGGCAAGTTCCCCCATTGCCGAGTTGGTGCTGGATCAGCGCGGCCTGATGGGCAACATTCTCATTCGCGGCGAAAACTACGGCGGCCGCAACCAGGCCTTGACGATGCTCTGCGGCGAGGCCGCGATCGCGGCCTTCGGCGTGATCTACATTACCGAGGGCCTGGTACCGACGCTGACCGCCCTGCTGCGCGGCCGGGCGCGCACGGCTTTCGGCCCGGCACGCTTTCATGCGCTCAACATCGCCGTGGAGAAGGGCGGCAAACTCAAGGTCAGCCGGCGTGCCGTGTCCGTGCTGCAATTCAACTCGCACACGGCTCCCGGCAGCGTCGATGAAATCCGCCGCCGCCTGCCGGGCATTCTTGACTGGATCACGGCCAGCGATTTCGAGTTGCCGCTGCTGCTGGTGCTCGAAAATTACCATCTCTATTGCCGGGAATTCGCGGCGGAACTGATCGAACGCGCCAACATGGCCAATTGCGCCGTTATTCTCACCACCCTCGGTTCGGACCCCAGGACAGGCCAGAGTCCCGCGGTAGAGCTCGACGTGTACCGCAAATGCGCGACCATTCTCGACCTCAATCGCCGCCGCGCAAACGATATCGTCGGCGACGACCCGGCGCCTTAGGATCGGCCGAACGCTTCGGCCCGGAACCGGCTTGGTGCGGGTCTTGCTAAACGCCCAGACATGAAGACAGACTGACAACAATGGACAACAAGCTTGAAATACTGATTCTCGCAGCAGGCAAGGGAACCCGGATGCGTTCCGATCTCCCCAAGGTGCTGCACAAACTGGCTGGCAAGGCCCTGCTGGGACATGTGGTGGACACCGCGCATGCGCTGGGTGCGGCGCGGACCTGCGTGGTTTATGGCTTCGGCGGCGAGGCGGTGCCGCAGGCCCTGGCTGACGACAGGCTGACGTTTGTGCTGCAGGCTGAACAGCTGGGCACCGGACATGCGGTGATGCAGGCGTTGCCGCAACTCGACGATCACGGCGTGACCCTGGTGCTGTACGGTGATGTGCCGCTGACGCGCCCGTCCACGCTGGCGCCGCTGGTGCTCGCGGCACAGGCCGGCAGGCTGGGGCTGCTGAGCGTGATGCTGGCATACCCTGATGGCTATGGCCGCATCGTCCGCGGCGCAGATGGCCAGGTGACGCGCATCGTCGAGCACAAGGACGCCTCGCCGCACGAACGCGCGATCCGGGAGGTCAACACCGGGATCCTCGCGGTCGCGACCCGACAGCTGAAGAACTGGATCGCCAAGCTGCGCAACAATAATGCCCAGGGCGAGTACTACCTGACCGACATCATCGCGTTGGCGGTAGGCGACGGGGTGGCGGTCGAAACGCATCAGCCGGCGCATGAATGGGAGGTGCTGGGTGTCAACAGCAAGGCCCAGCTGGCCGAGCTCGAGCGCATCCACCAGGGCGAAGTCGCCGCCGGACTGCTCGAGTCGGGCGTGACGCTGATGGATCCGGCGCGGCTGGATGTGCGTGGCACGCTGGCCTGCGGCCGCGACGTCACCATCGACATCAACTGCGTGTTCGAAGGCCAGGTGGAATTGGGCGACGGCGTGCAGGTCGGCGCCAACTGCGTGCTGCGCAACGTCAAGGTCGCCGCGGGGACGCGCATCGATGCCTTCACCCTGATAGACGATGCCGAGATCGGCGAAGCCAACCGCCTCGGGCCATTCTCGCGCATCCGCCCGGGCACCCGACTGGCGCGCGAGGTCCACGTCGGCAACTTCGTCGAGATCAAGAACAGCCTGATCGACGACGGCTCCAAGATCAACCACTTGTCCTATGTCGGCGACACCACCATGGGCAAGAAGGTCAACATCGGCGCCGGCACCATCACCTGCAATTACGACGGTGCCAACAAGCACCGCACGGTGATCGAAGACGAGGTCTTCGTCGGCTCGGATACCCAGTTGGTGGCGCCCGTCACCGTCGGCAGGGGCGCAACTCTCGGGGCGGGAACGACGCTGACGCGGGATGCGCCCGCCGGCGAGCTCACCCTGTCGCGCGCCAAGCAGCTAAGCATCAGCGGCTGGAAAAGGCCGGTCAAGCAAAAGAAGGAAAGCTAATCATGTGCGGAATAGTTGGCGCAGTAGCGCAACGCAACGTCGTTCCCATCCTGCTCGAGGGTCTGCGTCGGCTGGAATATCGCGGCTACGATTCGGCCGGGCTGGTCACCATCAACGGCGGGCTGAAGCGCGTGCGCAGCGTGGGCCGGGTTGCGTCGCTGGCGGAAGACTGCGCGGCGCAGAAGATTCATGGCCATCTCGGCATCGCCCACACCCGCTGGGCGACACACGGCGCTCCCTCCGAGGCCAACGCCCACCCCCATGTCAGTGCCGGCCTGGCGGTGGTGCATAACGGCATCATCGAAAACCACGAGGCGCTGCGCGCACGGCTCAAGGCCGAGGGTTTTGTCTTCACTTCGGAAACCGATACCGAAGTGATCGCTCACCTTATCGAGCATTACTTTCGCCGCTCGAAGGATCTCCTCGCGGCAGTCCAGGCAGCGGCCGCCGAACTCGAAGGCGCCTATGCGATCGGCGTGGTCAGCGAAGACTCGCCCAACCGGCTGGTCTGCGCGCGTCGCGGCAGCCCCCTGCTGATCGGCCTCGGCATCGAGGAAAACTTCATCGCCTCCGACGTCTCGGCCTTGCTGCCGGTCACCCAGCGGGTGATCTACCTCGAAGAAGGCGACGTCGCCGATATCGGCCTGCTGGCGGTCAAGGTGGTCGATGCGGCAGGAAAAAGGGTCGACCGCAGCGTGCACATCTCGGAACTGTCGGCCGACATGGCGGAGCTCGGCAACTACCGCCACTTCATGCAGAAGGAGATCCACGAACAGCCGCGCGCGCTCTCCGATACCTTGCAGGTCGCGGTGGCGCAGGACCACGTGCAGCCCGAGTGGTTCGGCTTCGATGCCGCCGAGGTGCTGGCAAATGTGAATGCGGTCACCTTCCTCGCCTGCGGCACCAGCTATCATGCGGCGAAAGTGGCCACTTACTGGCTGGAAGAAATCGCCGGCATTCCCGCCAGTGCCGAGATCGCCAGCGAATACCGCTACCGCACCTCGGTGCCGAATCCGAATGCCCTCATCGTCACCATCTCGCAGTCCGGCGAGACCGCGGATACGCTGGCGGCGCTCAACCATGCCAAGGAACTCGGCCAGGACAAGACGCTGACCATTTGCAACGTGCCGGAGTCAGCGCTCACTCGCGCTTCACGCCTCAAGTTTCTGACCCGTGCCGGCCCCGAGATCGGCGTCGCCTCGACCAAGGCTTTTACTACCCAGCTTGCCGGACTGTTTTTGCTGACGCTGGTGCTGGCCAAGCTGCGCGGCCACCTTAGCGCCTTGCAGGAGACAGCTCATCTGGCCGCCTTGCGCGGCTTGCCGGGCAAGCTGCACCAGGTTCTGGAACTGGAGCCGCAGGTCGAAGCCTGGTCGCAACGCTTCGCCAACAAGCATCACGCGCTGTTCCTCGGGCGTGGCGTGCACTACCCGATCGCCCTCGAGGGCGCGCTCAAGCTCAAGGAGATTTCCTACATTCATGCCGAGGCCTACCCGGCGGGCGAACTCAAGCATGGCCCGCTGGCGCTGGTCGACAAGGACATGCCGGTCATCACCATCGCCCCCAACGACCAGCTGATCGAGAAGCTCAAATCGAACATGCAGGAAGTGCGCGCGCGCGGCGGAGAACTGTACGTATTCGCCGACGGCGATGTCCATATCGACGAATCGGAATTCGTCCACGTCATCAAGCTGGCGGGTGGGCACAACGGCGCGCTGTCGCCGATCCTGCACACGGTCACTCTGCAGATGCTGTCCTACCATGCGGCGCTGCAGAAGGGCACCGATGTCGACAAGCCGCGCAACCTGGCGAAGAGCGTAACCGTGGAGTGATTTGAGGCTTGCCGTCGTTTCAGTGACGGCAGGACGGGGATTGATTAGGGCGCGCCCTTCAATGCCGCTTGCGGTCTTCCTTCAGCGCCAGCGTGGCGACCTGCACGCGGTTGCGCAGGCCGAGTTTTTCCATGATGTTGCGCAGGTGATTGCGCACGGTGTTTTCCGACAGGCTGAGCTTGTAGGCGATGACCTTGTTGGACAGCCCTTCCTTGACGTGCTCGACGATTT
>CAZTWA010000174.1:0-5298 GCA_964617225.1 uncultured Methyloversatilis sp. | reverse complement strand
AGGACGAAGAGGGCTATCACTTCATCCTCGGCCGCACCGACGACGTCATCAACGTTGCCGGCCACCGCCTCGGCACGCGCGAGATCGAGGAAGCGGTGCAAGCCCACAATGCAATCGCGGAGGTTGCGGTGGTCGGCGTCAACGACCAGCTCAAGGGTCAGGAACCCGTCGCCTTCGCCGTGGTGAAGGATGCCGCCAGGATCGCCACACCCGAGCTGCGCGCCGCGCTGGAAGCCGAAGTGAAGAAGACCGTCGATGGCATCCTCGGCGCCATCGCGCGGCCGAAGCATGTGCATTTCGTCACCGGCCTGCCGAAGACGCGTTCCGGCAAGATGCTGCGCCGCTCGATTCAGGCGCTGGCCGAAGGCCGTGATCCGGGCGACCTCACCACGCTCGACGATCCCACGACGCTAGAGCAGATCCGCAAGGTGCTCACCGGGAGCTAAGGCAAACCCGACCCCCTGCGCGGTGTTCAGCACGCCGCGCAGGTGCCGTCTCGCCAAGACTGACTTTTGCGGCGCGCCGGTCAGAGGCCGCCGCGTTCGTGGCCCTGCGGCTGCCACTTGAGCAGGCGCTTTTCGGCGACCGACACGGCGAAGTCGAGCAGCAACGCGAAGGCCGTCAGCACAAGGATGCCGGCGAACACGGTGTTGATGTCGAAGGCACCTTCAGCCTGCAGGATCAGGTAGCCGACGCCGCGCGCCGAGCCGAGATATTCGCCGACCACCGCGCCGACGAAGGCCATGCCGACGGACGTGTGCAGGCTGGAGAACACCCACGAGGTCGCCGAGGGCAGGTAGATGCTGCGCAGCAGTTGCCGGCCCGAGGCGCCGAGCATGCGCGCGTTGGCGATCAGCGTCGGGCTGACTTCCTTGACGCCCTGATAGACGTTGAAAAAGACGATGAAGAACACCAGCGTCACGCCGAGCGCGACCTTCGACCAAATGCCGAGGCCGAACCAGACGGCGAAGATCGGCGCGAGCACGACACGGGGCATAGCGTTGGCGGCCTTGATGTAGGGGTCGGCGAGCGCCGAGGCCATCGGCGCGAGGGCGAGCCACAGGCCGATACCGAGTCCCAGCAGGGTGCCGATGAAGAAGGCCAGGCCGGTTTCGAGCAGGGTGATGCCGAGGTGTCCCCAGATCTCGGTGCCGGAAAACCATTCGCCGACGCGGATCAACACCTTGACCGGTTCGCCGAAGAAGAAGGGTGGCAGGATCTCGGTGGCGGTCAGCGCCCACCAGAGGCCGAACATGGCGAGCGCGAGCGCGGATTGCCAAAGATGGAGATTAGGCGTTGGTCTGGGCATAGCCTTTGAGCACTTCATCGCGCATCGCGTGCCAGATGCGCTCGTGCAGTTCGAGATATTCGGGCGTCAGGCGGATTTCCGCGACATCGCGCGGGCGCGGCAGGTCGATGGCGTATTCGCCGATGGGGCGCGTTTTCGGGCCGGCCGACAGCACGATGACGCGGTCGGAGAGCGCGATGGCTTCCTCGAGGTCGTGCGTGATGAACAGTACCGACTTGCGGTCGTTCTGCCAGAGCGCCAGCAACTCATTTTCCATGAGTTGGCGCGTTTGCACGTCGAGCGCTGAGAAGGGCTCATCCATCAGCACGATCTTCGGATCGACGATCAGCGTTTGCGCCAGCGCGACGCGCTTCTTCATGCCGCCCGACAACTGGTGCGGATAGCGGTCGGCCGCGTGCGTGAGGCCGACCTTGTTGAGCCAGTAGCAGCCGAGTTCGCCAGCCTCGGCTTCCGGCATGCCGCGGTACTTCAGGCCGAGGGTAATGTTGTCGAGGGCGTTCTTCCACGGCAATAGCGCATCCGACTGGAACATGTAGCCGGCCTGGCGATTGAGTCCGGCGAGCGGTTCGCCGAAAACCTTCAGCGAGCCGCCGCTTGGGGCCAGCAGGCCGGCGGCGACATTGAGCAGGGTCGACTTGCCGCAGCCGGTCGGGCCGACCACCGAGACGAATTCGCCCGCGCCGACGGACAGCGTGGCGCGGTCGACCGCCGTGTAGGACTCGCCCTTGCGCTCGCGCGACGGGAAGGTGACGCTGATCGCGTCGAACTCGAGTGCGGCCTGCATTACTTGTATTTCTTGAGCGCCTCGATGACGAAACGGTTGTCGAAGGTCTTGGCCAAGTCGATGCTGCCGGCTTGCTGCACGGAAGGCTCGAAGCTCTTGAGCACGTTGTAGACGTTCTCGGCGGCCTTCATGCTCATCTGGCCGTCGGGCGAGAAGGCCGCGGAGTTCTTGCCGAGCGCGACGCGGTACATGGCCTTGTGCTCGCCGTAATACTCGGGCGGCACGGTGGCAACGATCTGCTCGGGCGTCGCCTTCTGGATCCAGCGCAGCGCGCGCACCATCGCGTTCACGACGGCTTGCACCGTCTGCGGATTCTTCTGAATGAAGTCTTCGCGGGTATAGATCACGCCAGCCGCGTAGTCCTGGCCATACACGTATTTCTGGCCGTCGAGGTTGCGGGTATCTACTTTCGTGACGATGTCGCCGCTCACCTCAAGCAGGTTGATCACGGGGTCGAGGTTGGCGATCGCGTCGATATTCTTCTTCTGCATCGCGGCGACCGCGCCGGCGGTAGCACCCACGCCGATGATGGAGACGGCATCGGGCTTGAGGCCTTCCTTGGCGAGCAGCGCATTGACGAACATGTTGGTCGAGGAGCCCGGCGCGGTGACGCCGATTTTCATGCCCTTGAGATCCTTGGGCGACTTGTACTCGGCGGCCTTCTCGGGGGAGAGGCCCAGCACGATCCCGGCATAGCGGCCTTGCACGACCACCGAGCGGATGTGCTGCTTCTTGGCCTGCATGTTGATGGTGTGTTCGTAGGCACCGGACACGATGTCGGCGGAACCCCCCATCAGCGACTGCAACGCCTTGGCGCCCCCGGGGAAATCGGTGATGGTGACGTCGAGCCCTTCCTCCTTGAAATAGCCGAGCCGCTCGGCGATCGTCAGGGGCAGGTAGTAGAACAAGGGCTTGCCGCCGACGGCGATGATGAGCTTGGGTTGTTCCGGGGCCGCCATTGCCGTCTGGGCTAGGACGAGCATGAGCGAAGCGAGCAGGGTGCGCAGCCAGTTCATTGTGGTTCCTCCTTTGTTATGCGTGGCAAGCGGTGATTCTAGCGATTCCTGAATTCAGGCTTGCGCTTCTCGGTGAAGGCAGCCATGCCTTCCTTCTGGTCGTCGAGGGCGAAGCTGGCATGGAAGGCACGGCGCTCGAACAGCAGGCCTTCCGCCAGAGACGACTCATAGGCGCGGTTGACCGATTCCTTGACCATCATGATCACCGGCAGCGAATACGACGCGATGATCTGCGCAGCCGCGATGGTCTCTTCGACCAGCTTGTCGGTGGGGAATATCCGTGCCACCAGGCCGCAGCGTTCGGCTTCGGCGGCATCCATCATGCGGCCGGTCAGGCAGAGGTCCATCGCCTTGGCTTTGCCTACGGCACGCGGCAGGCGCTGCGTGCCGCCGGCGCCGGGCAGGGTGCCGAGCTTGATCTCCGGTTGGCCGAATTTCGCGTTTTCCGCGGCGTAGATCATGTCGCACATCATGGCGATTTCGCAGCCGCCCCCCAGCGCATAGCCGGCGACGGCGGCGATAACCGGCTTGCGGCAGGATTTGATGTGCTCCCAGTTGCGCGTGATGAAGTCGGGCTTGTAGGCGTCCATGTAGCCAAAATCCTTCATGAAGGCGATGTCGGCACCGGCGGCAAACGCCTTCGTGCTGCCGGTCAGGACAATGCAACCGATGTTTTCGTCGACTTCGAAGGCTGCCAATGCACTGCCGATCCCGTCGATGACGGCATTATTCAAGGCATTGAGCGCTTCCGGGCGGTTGATGCGGATCAGGCCGACCTTGTCATGGGTTTCCGCGATCACGATGTCAGGCATGTGGGCTCCTGTCAGAGTCAGAATGGAAAGGAAATTGACGGGGTGCGCCGGCAATCACTATAATCCGCGCTTTTGCGAATTGATGGATAGGATTATGCGCAGGAAATTCGTCGCCGGTAACTGGAAGATGCATGGCAGCCTGAAGAGCAATGCTGAATTGCTTGCCGGCGTCCGTGCGGGCGTCACCGGCCTGCCCGTCGATGTCGCCGTCTGCGTCCCTTATCCTTATCTGGGACAAGTGGGTGATGCACTCAAGGGAAGCAATGTGGCCTGGGGGGCGCAGGACGTCTCCGAGCATGCGCAAGGGGCATACACCGGTGAGGTGAGTGCGGCGATGCTGGACGAATTCGGCTGCAAGTACGTCATCGTCGGCCATTCCGAGCGGCGCAGCTACTATGGTGACAGCGATGCGATCGTTGCGGCGAAATGTGAAGCTGCGTTGAAATCCGGTTTGATTCCCATCCTGTGTGTCGGTGAGACGCTTGATGAGCGCGAGCGCAACGTGACGGCCGAAGTAGTGACCCGTCAAATGGATGCGTTCATCGCGCGCTGCGGTATCGGGGCGCTTGCCAATTCCGTCGTGGCCTACGAGCCTGTGTGGGCGATTGGCACGGGGCGCACGGCGACGCCAGAGCAGGCGCAGGAAGTACATGCGCTGATCCGTGCGCGCGTGGCACGCGACAATGCCGAAGTGGCGGGTGGCCTGCGCATTCTCTACGGTGGCAGCATGAAGCCGGGCAATGCGAAGGAATTGATGGCGCAACCGGATATCGATGGTGGCCTGATTGGTGGCGCTGCGCTGGTGGTGGCTGATTTTGTGGCGATCTGTGCCGCGGCACAATAAGGCGGACGACGGTAACTCATGGATATTCTTTTTTCAGTCACCCTGACCATTCATATTCTGGTGGGCTTGGGCGTGATCGGCCTGGTGCTTATGCAGCATGGCAAGGGTGCCGACATGGGGGCTGCGTTTGGTAGCGGTGCCTCGGGCAGTCTCTTCGGTGCGACGGGATCGGCGAATTTCCTCTCGCGGATGACGGCCGTGCTGGCTACGGTATTCTTCATCACGAGCCTGACCCTGGCGTACATGGCAAGTCAGCGTCCGGCTGCCGCGGCTGGCGGAAGTGTGATGGATTCGGTCAAGACGGAAACTGTTGTGCCGGCGGCCCCTGCGCAGGATGTGCAGGATGATTCGAAGGCCAAGAGTATCCCTAAGTGAGTACATAAAACGGGTAGTGTTCAGTAGCGAATAATTCGATAATATGGCTGGGTTAGTGTGGTACCTTCCCGCACTGTTCGGTAAGACCGAGCCGTATAGCAAAGCCGACGTGGTGAAATTGGTAGACACGCTATCTTGAGGGGGTAGTGGCGAAAGCT
>CAZTWA010000173.1:0-5349 GCA_964617225.1 uncultured Methyloversatilis sp. | reverse complement strand
AGGTGTTCCGCCTCGTCAGCCAGGACATCGCCGGCCTGCTCACGGTGGAGAAGCTGTCCGACCATCTCTCCGAACTCGCCGACATCCTCGTCAACCGCACGATCGAACTGGCCTGGCGCAAGCTGCTCAAGAAGCATCGTGACAGTCCCGCCTTCGCGGTCATTGGCTACGGCAAGCTCGGCGGCAAGGAACTCGGCTATGCCTCGGACCTCGATCTCGTTTACCTGTTCGACGACCCGGCGCCCGAGGCGGCCGAGGTCTACGCCAAGCTCGGCACGCGCCTCAACACCTGGCTGTCGTCGCGCACCGCCGCCGGCATCCTGTTCGAGACCGACCTGCGCCTGCGGCCGAACGGCGACGCCGGCCTCGTCGTCTCGTCGCTCGAGGCCTTCCGCAAATACCAGCTCGAGAACGCCTGGGTCTGGGAGCACCAGGCGCTGACCCGGGCGCGCTTCGTCGCCGGCGACCCGGCCATCGGCACCGCCTTCGAAAACATTCGCTGTGAGATCCTCTGCCAGCAGCGCGACCGGGCCAAGTTGCGCGACGAAGTGCTCGCGATGCGCAGCAAGATGCACGAGAACCTCGGCACCAAAGGTGCGTCGGACCTGTTCGATCTCAAGCACGACTTCGGCGGCCTCGTCGATGTCGAGTTCATCATGCAGTACCTGGTCCTCGCCCATGCCCACGAACACCACCAGCTCACGGGCAATTTGGGCAACATCGCACTGCTGCGCATCGCCGCCGAATGCGGGCTGATCCCCGCCGAGCTCGCCGAACAGTCGCGCGACGCCTATCGCGAATATCGCCGCCAGCAACACCAGCGCCGTCTCAACGACCTCGACAGCCGCGTCGTGGCCGCGCCGCACGCGCAACGCATCGCCGCCGTGCGCGCCCTCTGGAAACATGTCTTCGGAGATCACTGATCATGTCCGTCAATTACGTCACCCCCGCCCCTGACCAACTCTTTCCTGTCGCCGGGGTCCGCCTCGGCGTCACCGAGGCCGGCATCCGCAAGGCCAACCGCCGTGACCTGACGCTGATCGAACTCGCTCCCGGCAGCCGCGTCGCCGGCGTCTTCACGCAAAACCGTTTCTGCGCCGCCCCCGTGGTGGTGTGCCGCGAACACCTGCGCAAGGAAGGCATCCGCGCACTGGTCATCAACACCGGCATCGCGAACGCCGGCACCGGCGCCCCCGGCATGGCCGCCGCGCGCGCCACCTGCGATGCCGTCGCGCAACGACTGGGCTTCGCCGCCGACCAGGTGCTGCCCTTCTCCACCGGCGTGATCCTCGAGCCGCTGCCGGTCGACCGCCTCGTCGCCGGCCTGCCCGGCGCGCAAGCCGCCTTGCAGACTGATGGCTGGCACGCCGCCGCCCACGCGATCATGACCACCGACACCGTCGCCAAGGCGGCTTCGCGGAAAGTCAGCGCTGGCGGGACGGCATGCACCATCACCGGCATGGCCAAGGGTGCCGGCATGATCCGCCCGAACATGGCAACCATGCTCGGCTTCGTCGCCACCGACGCCGCTGTCGCCCAGCCGCTGCTCGAGCAACTCGTCAAGGAAGCCGCCGACGAGTCCTTCAACTGCATCACCATCGATGGCGACACCTCGACCAACGATTCCTTCGTGCTGATCGCCACCGGTCAGTGCGGGGCAAAGTTCGAATCCGCGCAGGCAACCGGCTGGGCAGAATTCAAGGCGGCCGTGATCGCCGTCGCGCGCGAACTCGCGCAGGCCATCGTGCGCGATGGCGAAGGCGCCACCAAGTACATCGAGGTCGCCGTCGAAGGCGGCCGCACCCGCGAAGAATGCAAGGCCGTCGGCTACGCGATCGGCCATTCGCCGCTGGTGAAGACCGCCTTCTTCGCCTCGGACCCCAATCTCGGCCGCATCCTCGCCGCCATCGGCTATGCCTGGAACAACGATCCCGCGCTCAAGGATCTGGATGTCGACAAGGTCAAGGTCTGGCTCGGCAGCGGCACCCACGAAATCCTCGTCGCCGAAAACGGCGGCCGCGCCGCGAGCTATCGTGAAGAGGCCGGCGCCGCCGCGATGAAGCCCGCCGAGATCCGCATCCGCGTCGATCTTGGTCGCGGCGACCAGTCGGGGAACGTCTGGACCTGTGACTTCAGCTACGACTACGTGAAGATCAACGCCGACTATCGCAGTTGAGCTTTCCCCCGAACGCCGGGCATGACGTTATGATGGCGGCGCACAAACAACAGGATCGGGCCGGTTCGCGTTGACCGGGGGCCAGGACGTCAGATCGAACACGCTCCATTCCATTGAGTGCGATCCATCAACGCTCTGGAGGTCATCAACATGAAAAAAACGTTCATCACCCTCGCCCTGGGTGCCGGCCTTGCCTTGCCGGTCCATGCGCAAAACGCGGCGGAACTCTTCGTCGCGGTCAATTCGGCCAACGCGCAAACCCAGGGCATGGCACTGGTGCTGGCATCACAGGCGGTCGAACAGAAAGCCAATGTCCGCGTCCTGTTGTGCAGCGACGGTGGCCAACTGGCCGTCAAGGGCAAGGAAGCCGCAGTCCTCAAGCCGCGCAATGTCACCCCGAATCAGATGCTCCAGGGGTTGATGAAGTCCGGCGCCAAGGTCGAGGTGTGCGCATTGTTCCTGCCCAACAGCGGGTTGCAACCGACCGACCTGATCGACGGCATCGGCGTCGCCAAGCCGGCTGACGTGGCTGCATACTTTCTCCAACCCAACGTAAAGACGCTCAGCTTCTGACGCTGTTCCATATTGCCAGACGGCCTCCGTCGGACGCACCGCGCCCCACATGGAACTGATCTGGCTCGCGCTCGGGTGGGCAGCGTATGCCGCATTGCATTCGCTGCTCGCCGCGCTGGGCGTCAAGGCCTGGGCGACGCGCACGTGGCCGGGGTTCGCCCCCGGTTATCGCCTGGCCTACAACGTCATCGCGACCGTGCTGGTGCTGCCACTGGTGTGGGCGACCTACGCGATCCCGGGGGAATGGCTATGGCGCTGGACTGGCTTCGCGGCGTGGCTCGCCAACGGACTGGCGCTGGCGGCGCTCGGCGGATTCCTGCTGACCCGCGGCACCTATGACATCGATGAATTCCTCGGCACGCGGCCCCTGCGGGAACGTCGGGCTGATGCGGTCGAGCATGAGGGTTTCCGCATCTCGCCGCTGCATCGCCACGTGCGCCACCCGTGGTACGCGCTCGGCCTCGTGCTGATCTGGACGCGCGACATGAACGCGCCGCTGCTGGTCTCGGCGCTCGCCATCACCCTGTATTTCGTGATCGGTTCGCGCCTCGAGGAAAGCAAACTGGAGGCGCATTTCGGCACGGTTTATCGTGACTACAAGGCGCGCGTGCCGGGGCTGGTGCCGTTGCCGTGGAAGCGGCTGAGCGCAGCCGAAGCGGCCGCCTTAATGCAGGGTGCGGGGCATCGCCAGCACGAACTCTGAAATCGGCGCATCGAAGCGCGTGCCGTCCTCGGCGACCATCTGGTAGGTGCCCTTCATCGTGCCGACCGGCGTCGGCAGCGGACAGCTGCTGGTGTATTCGAAGCTCTCGCCCGGCTGCAGCATGGGCTGGTGGCCGACGACGCCGAGGCCGCGCACCTCCTCGATCCGGCCCTCCGCATCGGTGATGATCCAGTGGCGCGAGATCAATTGCGCGGCGACCGAACCGACGTTCGTGATCGTGATGCTGTAGGCGAAAAAGAAGCGTTCGGCGGCGGGATCGGATTGTTCCGGCAGATATTGCGTTTCAACTTCGACTGCAATTTCGTAGCTCTTCGACTCCGCCATCAGCTTATACCTGCTATCAGAAAATATTAGCCGACCTGATGGACGGCCCGTTAGAATCGAATCCATTCTAATGCAACGAGGAGGCTTCCCCATGACCTACCGCATCGCCCCGTCGATCCTGTCCGCCAACTTCGCCAAGCTGGGCGAGGAAGTCGATAACGTACTCGCTTCCGGCGCCGATATCGTCCACTTCGATGTCATGGACAATCACTACGTGCCGAACCTGACCATCGGCCCGCTGGTCTGCGAAGCGCTGCGCAAGCATGGCGTCACCGCGCCCATCGACGTGCATCTGATGGTCAAGCCGGTCGACCGCATCATCCCCGACTTCGCCAAGGCCGGCGCCACCTACATCACCTTCCATCCGGAAGCTTCCGAGCACGTCGACCGCACCATCGGCCTGATCAAGGAAAACGGTTGCAAGGCCGGCCTGGTCTTCAACCCGGCCACCCCGCTCGACGTTCTCGAATACACCCTCGACAAGCTCGACATGGTGCTGCTGATGTCGGTCAACCCCGGCTTCGGCGGCCAGAAGTTCATCCCCTACGTGCTCGACAAGGCGCGCGCCGTGCGCAAGATGATCGAAGAGCGCGGCCTGAAGGTCGAACTGGAAATCGACGGCGGCGTCGGCCCGGCCAACATCGCCGAAGTCGCCCGCGCAGGTGTCGACACCTTCGTCGCCGGCTCGGCCGTCTTCGGCAAGCGCAACGAAGGCGACAAGAACCGCTACGACACGATCATCGGCCAGATGCGCGCCGAGTTGGCGAAGGTCTGATCCATGAGTGTTGCCGTTAAGGCTGTATTGCTCGACCTCGACGGCACGCTGCTCGACACCGTGCTCGACCTGCATGCCGCCGCCAACGGCATGCTCTCCGACCTTGGCCGCCCGCCGGTCGCCATCGAGGACATCCGCGCCTACGTCGGGCGCGGCATTCCCAACCTCGTCAAGCGCGTGCTGGCCGGCAATCTGGAAGCGGCCGACGACCCCGCCCCCCCGCCGGCGGACGCGCTCGCGAGCTTCAAGAAACACTATGCCCATTTCAACGGCCGTGCCGCGAAGCCTTTCCCCGGCGTGATCGAGGGTCTCGATGCATTCAAGGCGCTGGGGTTGCCGCTCGGCGTGATCACCAACAAGGCCAAAGACTTCACGATCCCGCTGCTCGAGCGCACCGGGCTCATGCCCTACATGAGCGTGGCCGTCGCCGGCGACCAGCTCCCGAAGCCGAAACCCGATCCCATGCCGGTGGTCTGGGCCTGCGGGCGCATGGACGTCTCGCCCGCCGACACGCTGATGATCGGCGACTCGGTGCATGATTTCAAGGCCGGCCGTGCCGCTGGTTGCAAGGTCTTCCTCGTGCCCTACGGCTACAACGAGGGCCAGGACGTGCAGGGCCTCGATGCCGATGCTATAGTCGCAACCATCAAAGACGCTGCAACCCTGATCCAGTCGCAATGAAGCTTATCTCCACAACACGCCGCCCCATCGAAGCAGAGGCTTGGCCCTGGCGACCCTGGCACTAATCCCCTAGTTGCCAGCCGCGCACCTGTTCCC
>CAZTWA010000172.1:0-5410 GCA_964617225.1 uncultured Methyloversatilis sp. | reverse complement strand
GGGCAACGCCCTGCACGATGCGCGAGAACGGCAGCTGGTCGAGCGAACCGAATTCGGCCTGGGCGCGGCGCACCAGCTTCAGCACGTCGGGCGCATGCGCCTCGGGATCGAGCAGGTCCTTCAGGCCGACGAGCCCACCGCACTGCACCTTCATCGTCATGGCGTGCGGCAGGATGCGCTGGGTGTCCTTGAGCTTGAGCGCGAAGGCCGAGTTTTGCCGTAACAAGGTCATCAACTGGCCACAGGCGGCGCGCGCCAGCGGTTCGCGGCAGGCGACCAACTCACGCTCGGCGAGCGAGAGGCGCTGCGCCGCTTCGCAGGCCGCCGCCTGGCACAGCAGCGCCTTCTCGAAGACGCAGGGCAGCGGGTTAATCTCCTTGCGGACGTTGTGGTAGCTGTGCTCGTCCATCGCGATCCGACAGGCTTTACCAGTCGTCGCCGGTCAGGGGCTCCGGCTCGCGCACGGAATTGAGCGCCTCCTCGGCCTGCAATTCGTTTTCGCCGAAGACGACCTGGATCTTGCAGCGCGTCAGGTCTTCGTCCTTGCGCATTTCCTTGGCCTTGACCGAGGCATCCTTGAACTTGTCGAACTGGGTCAGTTTGTCGAGCTGCTTGACCGGGCCGAGTTGGGTGACGCGATAGATGTAGTAGGGCATGGGATTCCTGTTCGACGCGATTATTCAACGTAACGCTTGGCGGCCTTGCGGCGGCCGGGCTTGGATTTCTGGATGATCACCCCCTTGATGACCGACAGACCGGGAATGCTCGCTGCGGGATACTTGGGGTTGAGGGGGCGCAATTTCCAGTCCCCTTCCTGACCGGCAAGCTGGCGGAAGATCCACTCGTCGTTCAGCCAGGCCATGACGAAGGAACCGTCCTGCGCCAGCCCCTCGGGCTCGATGATGATGATGTCGCCCTCGACGAATTCGGGCTCCATGCTGTCGCCGAGCACCATCAGGGCGAAGGATTCGGCGCTGCTGCAGCTGTCGAGGGCCGCATCGGCCTGGATCTCGGCCGGAATGACCGGGACGGGAAAAGGCTTTTTCGCCTTGGGGAAATCGTTCATGTCATTCACTCAACCAACGCACCAGGTAATAAAGACGATAACCCTCGGACGAGCGCGAGGGGCCCATGACTTCGGCCGCATGCAGGTTCTGGGTTGGATCCTGCCGTTGCAGCGCCGCTTCTTCCGACGCCACGACTTCGACGACATTCTCGGGAAAGCGCTGGCGCTTGCCGCGGACGGCCTGGACCAGTGCGAACTGTTGCTGCACGAGATGCGGGGCCTCCGCATCGAGGTAGATACCGCCTTTCATGGCAATCCCCTGAGGACTCTGATGTGCCCAATGATAGGCGCGATCAGCGGCTCGAGATGGCGCCGCATCAGCGGGCCGATCGCCGTCGTCTTGGTCAGGATCGGCTCGGCGGTCGTGTTGGACAACTGGCTGAGGGCGTCCAGCGCGGCGACCTCGGCGGGGGGGATCGACAGCGCAGCGGCAGCGCGACCGGCGGCGAAATACTGGCCGAGCAGGTCGAGCAGCAGGTAGACGGCCTCGTGGGCCGGTGGTTTGTCCAGGGCGAGTTCGGCCACCTTGAGGTAGCTCTGCCCCGCGCCGGTATAGCAGCGGGCCAGCAATTGCGCCGCCGGCGTGTCGGGCAGATCCGCGGGCAATTCGCGCGGAGGCTCGGGCGGCAGTTCATCGGGCAGGCTTTCGAGGAAGCCGATGAGGTAATACGGCCGCCGCTTGCCCTTGGCCCAGAGCTGGTCGCGCAGGGCCGGTGCGAGCAGGCCGGCGGCCAGCACGGCGCGTACGCTCTGCATCGCGGCGATCGGGTCCTCTTCGAAGGGCAAATGCTCGATGAGGTACTCGGCGAGCACCGGCCCCATCGCGCCCGCACGCACCGCCGGATGCATGAGCATCACGCGCGCGATTTCCATCGTCGCCAGGTTCTGGCTGGCCCACCAGACGCGCCGCGCCAGTTCGTCGGTCAGTCCCGCCGCATAGGCGACGGCCATGATCGCATCGGGCGCGCCGAGCTTGAGGAGCGCTTCGAGGTTCTTCTCGCTGGTCTGGCCCATGCGCGTCCAGCGGCGCAGGTGCACCGGGTAGCCGCCGGGCGAGCCAAGCGCGTGGCCGCCGAGCAGTTCGCGCACGCGCTGGAAATAGCGTTCGGCACGGCCGACCGGGTTGAGCCGGATGCTGGCTTCGCCCTTGGGCGTCAGCGCGTGCAGCATGCGCGCCCCTTCGTCGATGCGCACCGCGAGCAATTCGCCGGCCAGCAGCACGTTGAGGCGCAGGGCGTCCTCGGGCGACAGGTCCATTATTGGCGACGTGCTCATGCCTGGACCGGTGTCTCGCCCGGCTCGATGTGGAGGGTCTGCGTCGGGAAGGCGACTTCCGCGCCGTGATGCGCGATGATGTCCGCCACCTTCAGCAGCACATCCTGCTTCACCTCGTGGTAATGCACCCACTGGACGGTCTTGGTGAAGGTGTAGATGAAGAAGTTCAGCGACGAGGCGGCGAATTCGTTGAAATTCACGATCAGGGTCTGCGTGCTGTCGATCTCGGGATGGTTCTGCAGCATCGCCTTCACGTCGGCGACGATGGCCGCCATCTTCCCGAGGTCCGCATAGCGGATGCCGATCGTCTCCTTGATGCGCCGATGGCTCATGCGCGACGGGTTCTCGACGACGATGGTGGTGAACACCGCGTTCGGCACGTAGATCGGATTCTTGTTGAAGGCGCGGATGCGCGTGTGGCGCCAGCTGATCGCCTCGACGGTGCCCTCGATCTGACGGTCCGGCGAGCGGATCCACTCGCCGACGCTGAACGGGCGGTCGAGATAGATCGTCAGGCCACCGAAGAAGTTGGCCAGCAGGTCCTTCGCCGCGAAGCCGATCGCGATGCCGCCGATGCCGCCGGCGGCCAGCACGCCGGAAACGCTGAAGCCGAGCGCCTGCATGATCACCAATGCCGCCGTGATGACCACCGTCAGCCGGCCCAGCTTCGACAGTGCGTCGACCGTGGTCTTGTCCACCTCCTCGCCCTGCTCGATGCGCCGCGCGACGAAACGCTCGCCCGCCAGCCGGATCAGCCGGAACAGGAACCAGGCCAGGCAGGCAACGATGCCCACCTCGCGCAGGGTCGGCACGAGGTCGAAGAGCGGGTCGTCCGCATGGCGCCGCACCAGGGTGGCGGCGAACGCCAGTCCCGTCACCCAGATCACCGCCGGCACCGGACGCCGGGCCGCCTCGATCAGGATGTCGTCCCAGGCGTTGGTGGTTCCCGCGGCAATGCGCGCGCCACGGCGCAGCAGGCGCTCGACGACGAAATTGAGCACCACGGTCGCCAGGATGGCAAGCATGGCCCGTGTGATCCAGGGTTCCGCCAGAAAGGCGAGGCCGAGTCGTTCGGCGAATTCCTTCATTACGACATACTCCTTGGGCCGCAACCGGCGACGTTGCGGAATTTTAACAACCTGACGGAATCCCTATTGCCGTCAGGGTCAGTTGAGCTGGATGCGGCGCCCGAAGGGCACCGGCGCCTTGCCCTTGACGAGCCACAGCACCGGATAGTTGGGCGCGGCCTCGGGAAACTCGCCGTCCGCGTCCGTGAAGTAGATCAGCGTGTCGGGTTGCTGGCCGTTGCGCGCGATCCAGTTGAACACCGGCGCGAAGGACGTGCCGCCCCCGCCCGCGAATTGCCGCGGCAGGCGCAACTCGTCCCACGGCTCGAACACCCACGGCGCGCCGGCCGCGAGGTCGCTGTCGCAGGCGAACAGCGTGATGCGCACGGGCGTGGTGCCTTTGAGGGCATTGAGTTCGCCGAGGAACTCACCGAGGTCCTTCTCGGTCACCGAACCCGAAACGTCGATGGCGACGTGGATGTCGCCCGAATGGCTGCGCAGCGACGGCCAGATCACTTCGCCCTCGCGGCGCGACGGCCGCAGCCAGGTGTAGTCGTCGCGGGCCGCCTGCGAGAGGTACTGCGCCAGCAGCGCGCGCCATGACACTTGCGCCGCGAGCGTGGCCTCGGTCAGGCGCGCCAGCAGGCCGGAAAGCTTGCCGGCTTCGCGTGCCCGCTGTGCGGCGGCGGCGAGGTGGCGCTGCCATTGCTGCTGCAGTTGCTCCTTTTCCTGAGCGGTCAGCGGCGGGGGCGGACCGTTGTCCACATCGCCTGCCGTCCCGCCAGGACTGACTTTCCGCGGCGTGCTGCCACCGGCCTTCTCATCGATCTCCTGCGGGTTGCTGCCGCCCTTGCCCTGCGCTTCGTTCTGGTCACCCTGCCCGCTGCCCTGCCCGCCTTCATCACCATCCCAGAGATGATCGTCCATCATCTGGCTGTCGTCGTTGTCATCCTCGATGCAGGGATAGATCTCCTCCGCCGCCATGCCGCGATAGACATCGAGCACGAGCGCCTCGCCCGGCGGCGTGAGCCCCTCGTCGATGAGGATGGGATTGACGGCGAAGTCGCAGGCCATGTCCCACTTGCGCTGGATGCGGTGGCCGCGCCGCGCGAAGTGGCCCAGCGCACAGTGCAGTGCCTCGTGCGCCAGGGCGAACTGCACCTGCGCGTTGCTGAGGCTGTCGATCCAGTGCGGGTTGTAGTAGAAGGCGCGCGCGTCGGTCGCCGTGGTGCGGCACCAGGTCGCCGCCTTGAGCGGCAGGCGCAATACCAGTGCGCCGAGGAAGGGCTTGTCGAGAATCAGGCGCGTGCGGGCAGCGGCAAGCTTGTTCTCAATATCACTCATACAACATCAGGTCGGCCACCGCATTCGCCCAGCCGGCGAATTGCGGCACGGCGAACAGCGCCTGGCCGATGCCGCGATGCATGTCGGAGATGAGCATCACACCCATCTCGCGCTGCGGGAAGCGTTGTGCGTAGTCAAGGATGTGGCCCCAGACCTGCGACGCATCGGCGTTGCCCCGGGCGCGCAGCGCGCGACCGGCCAGCGCGGCGGCGACGGCATACTGCAGGTCGATCTCGGTCGGCACGGGCATGTCCTGACCGGCGCAGATCGCGTCGAGGTCGGGCAGGCGGTCGAGGCTGTCGATGAAGGCCGCGCACTCGATGCCGGCCGCGTGGCCGACGCAGGCCGCCAGCGCACCGGCGAGCAGTTCCGGATGGTCGGCGAACTTCTGCAGCGCGCGGTGGGCGAACTCCCACGAACGCGGGCTCGGGAAAGCCATTTCGCCGCCGGCATTTTTCGCCGGATCGAAGTCGAAGATCAACTCGGGCTTGAAGCGCAGGAAGGCGACGAGCCGCTCGTCGATGCCGTTCGCGTAGGCCCATTGCGCCCAGTCATCGAGATTGACGTCGACCTCGAAGTGCGAAAAGCGGTTGGCGAGCGGCGCAGGCATCGCATACGTCACGCCGCGGTCGCCCTGCCGGTTACCGGCGGCGAAGAT
>CAZTWA010000171.1:2895-5547 GCA_964617225.1 uncultured Methyloversatilis sp. | reverse complement strand
GGCCGATGTCCGTGTAGATCACGGCTTCGACGCCGTAGTCCTCGAACTTCTTGGCCAGGTCGACGACGTCGTGGCCGGTCATCTTCGACCAGCCATCGACGGCCACCTTGCCGTCCTTGGCATCAAGCCCGACGATGATGTGGCCGGGGAAAGCCGTACAGGCATCGTGCAGGAATCCGGGATTTTTCACGGCGGCCGTGCCGATGATGATGTAGGTGATGCCGTCGTCGATGCAGCGCTCGATGGTGTCGAGGTCGCGGATGCCACCACCGAGTTGGACGGGAATTTCGTCGCCGACCTCCTTCAGGATGGCCTTGATGGCCGACTCGTTTTTCGGCTTGCCGGCAAAGGCGCCATTGAGGTCGACGAGGTGCAGGCGGCGCGCGCCCTGGTCGATCCAGTGGCGCGCCATCGCACCGGGGTCTTCGGAAAACACCGTGGCATCGTCCATGACGCCCTGTTTCAGGCGCACACAATGCCCATCTTTCAAGTCAATAGCGGGAATCAGCAGCATGGTTCGCGTTGAGTCGTTACGAGTGGGTCAGGGATTCCAGTGCATGAAGTTTTCGAGCAGCCGCAGTCCGCTTGCTGCACTCTTCTCCGGGTGGAATTGCACGGCGAAGATGTTAGCGCGGGCCACCGCGCTGGTAAAGGCGATGCCGTAGTTCGTCGTGCCGGCAATCACATCCGGCTGCGCCGGTTCAACGTAGTAGCTATGCACGAAATAATAGCGCGTGCCGTCGGCGATGCCATGCCAGAGCGGGTGCGCGGCCGCCTGCCAGACCTCGTTCCAGCCCATGTGCGGTACCTTGAGCCGGACGCCGCTCGCATCGTGCATCGCGGCATCGGGAAAGTGGCGGACCTGGCCGGGAAAGAGCCCGAGCCCGGCGACATCGCCCTCCTCGCTGTGCTCGAAGAGCATTTGCAGGCCGATGCAGATGCCGAGGAACGGCTTTTCGCCCGCCGCGCGCACGACCGCTTCGGCCAAGCCGCGCGACCGGAGTTCGCGCATGCAGTCCGGCATCGCGCCCTGGCCGGGAACGATGATCCGCTCGGCGTCCGCCAGGACCTTGGGGTCGGCGGTGACATTGACCTGGTGGCCCGGGGCGACGTGCTCGACCGCTTTCGCGACGGAGCGCAGATTCCCCATGCCGTAATCGACGATTGCGACGGTTTTCATCTGGCGTACGGAAAAGCTAGAGGCTGCCCTTTGTCGAAGGCACCGCGCCGCCGGCGCGGGGATCGGCGCTGGTGGCCATGCGCAGTGCGCGCGCGAAGGCCTTGAACACCGACTCGGCCTGATGGTGCGCGTTATCGCCGCGCAGGTTGTCGATATGCACGGTGATGCCGGCATGATTGACGACGGCCTGGAAGAACTCCCGCACCAAATCGACATCGAACTCGCCGATCAGGGCACGCGTGAACTCGACGTTGAAGCTCAGGCCCGGCCGGCCGGAGAGATCCACGACGACGCGCGACAGCGCCTCGTCGAGCGGCACGTAGGCATGGCCGTAGCGTGTCAGGCCCTTCTTGTCGCCCAGCGCCCTGGCCAATGCCTGTCCGAGCGTGATGCCGACATCCTCGACGGTATGGTGCGCGTCGATGTGCAGGTCACCCTGCGCCTCGACCTGCAGGTCGATCATCCCGTGGCGGGCGATCTGGTCGAGCATGTGGTCGAAAAAGCCGACGCCTGTCGCCAGTTGCGACTTGCCGGTGCCGTCCAGATCGAGCGTGACGCGGATCTTGGTTTCCAGCGTGTTGCGTGAGATTTCAGCGGTGCGCATTGCGTGGTTGGGCCAAATGGCGGCAATTGAATTGCTTGCGGGGCATAATACCATTCCACCGCAATTTCAGACCCTGCCGACCCTGCCATGAGCCGATTCTGGAGCGCGACTGTCCGCGCCTTGCAACCCTATGTCCCCGGCGAGCAACCGAAGCTGCCGAACCTCGTCAAGCTCAATACCAACGAAAATCCCTACGGCCCGAGCCCGCGCGTGCTGGCGGCCCTGCAGGGCGAGGTCGGCGAATCGCTCAAGCTCTATCCCGATCCGGAAAGTACGCGGCTGCGGGAAGCCATCGCGAACTTCTTCGGCGACATCACCCCGCAACAGGTATTCGTCGGCAACGGCTCGGACGAAGTGCTGGCGCACACCTTCATGGCCCTGCTCCGGCACGCGCGGCCGATCCTGTTTCCCGACATCTCCTACAGTTTCTATCCGGTGTATTGCAAGCTGTACGACGTGGCCTACCGGACCGTACCGCTCGACGACACCTTTTCCATCCGCGTCGTCGATTACGGCCAAGCCAATGGCGGCATCATCATCGCCAACCCGAATGCGCCGACCGGCCGCGCCCTGCCGCTGGCCGATATCGAGGTGCTGCTCAAGGCGAATCCGGACTCGGTCGTCGTCGTCGATGAAGCCTATATCGATTTCGGTGGCGAATCGGCGGTCCCACTGGTGAATCACTATCCCAACCTGCTGGTCGTGCAGACGCTATCCAAATCGCGTTCGCTTGCCGGCCTGCGCGTCGGCTTCGCCATCGGCCATGTCGAGTTGATCGACGGCCTGCAGCGCGTGAAGAACAGCTTCAACTCCTACCCGCTCGACCGCTTCGCCATCGCCGGCGCGACGGCGGCCATCGAGGATCGCG
>CAZTWA010000171.1:0-2795 GCA_964617225.1 uncultured Methyloversatilis sp. | reverse complement strand
AAAGCAGAAACGGCACCGTGGTGCCGTCTCGCCAGGGCTGACTTTCAGCACTTACTTCTTCAGGCGCAGTTCCGCCGCGCGCTGGTGCGCGAACAAGCCTTCGCCGTGCGCCAGCGTCGCGGCGATCGGGCCGAGCGTCTGGGCACCCGCTTCCGATACCTCGATGATGCTCGAACGCTTCTGGAAGTCATAGACGCCGAGCGGGGAAGAAAAGCGTGCGCTGCGCGATGTCGGCAGCACGTGGTTCGGTCCGGCGCAGTAGTCGCCGAGCGATTCGGAGCAGTAGTGCCCCATGAAGATCGCGCCGGCGTGGCGGATCTTGCCGAGCAAGGCACGTGGGTTCTCGACGGACAGTTCGAGGTGTTCGGGGGCAATGCGGTTAGCAACCACGCAGGCCTCGTCGAGATCGCTGACGTGGATCAGCGCACCGCGGCCGTAGATCGAGGCCGAGATGACGTCCTTGCGTGGCATGGTCGGCAGCAGCCGTTCGATGGCCGCGGCCACGCGGTCGAGATAGCCGGCATCCGGGCAGAGCAGGATCGCCTGCGCGAGCTCGTCATGCTCGGCCTGCGCGAAGAGGTCGATCGCCGTCCATTCCGGATCGCCCGAACCGTCGGAGATCACCAGCACCTCGGACGGACCGGCGACCATGTCGATGCCCACCGTGCCGAAGACGCGCCGCTTGGCGCTGGCGACGTAGGCGTTGCCCGGGCCGACGATTTTGTCGACCTGCGGGATGGTCTGCGTGCCATACGCCAGCGCCGCGACGGCCTGCGCGCCGCCAATGCAGAACACGCGATCGACATTGGACAGATGGGCGGCAGCCAGCACGAGCTGGTTTTTCACGCCATCCGGCGTCGGCACGACCATGATCAGTTCCTTGACGCCCGCCACCTTGGCAGGAATAGCGTTCATCAGCACCGAGCTCGGGTAGGCCGCCTTGCCGCCGGGCACATAGAGGCCGACGCGGTCGAGCGCGGTGACCTGCTGGCCGAGGGTCGTGCCGTCGGCCTCGGTGTACTCCCACGAATCGATCTTCTGGCGCTCGTGATAGATGCGGATGCGCTCGGCGGCCTGCTTGAGGGCTTCGCGCTGGTCGTTCGGCAGATTCTTGTAGGCCGCCGCGAGCTCGCTCAGCGGCAGTTCCAACTCGGCCATGGTCTTGGCGTCGAGCCGGTCGAAGCGGCGCGTGTAGTCCAGCACGGCGCTATCGCCCAGCGTACGCACGTTGGCAAGCACCTCGGCGACGGTGCGCTCGATGGCCTCATCGGTGTTGTTGTCGAACGCCAACAGCGTGTCGAGCGTGGACAGGAATTCGGGATCGCGAGTGGATAGGCGGCGGAGGGTTTTAGTCATGACAATGCACTCTCAAAAGAATCGATAACCGGCTGGAGCAGGCTGCGCTTCATCTTCAAGCTAGCCTGATTCACGACAAGGCGCGAGGAGATCGGCATGATGTCCTCCACCTCGACGAGATTGTTGGCCTTGAGCGTCCCCCCCGACGACACCAGGTCAACGATTGCATCGGCAAGCCCCGCAAGCGGCGCGAGTTCCATCGAGCCGTAGAGCTTGATCAAATCGACATGCACGCCCTTGGCGGCGAAATGCGCGCGGGCGGTATTGATGTACTTGGTGGCCACGCGCAGGCGCGCACCGCGCCGCACGGCCGCGGCATAATCGAAACCGGCGGGGGTCGCGACGCACATGCGGCATTTGGCGATTTTCAGGTCGAGCGGCTGGTAGAGGCCGGCACCGCCATGCTCGATCAACACGTCCTTCCCGGCGATGCCCAGATCGGCCGCGCCGTACTGCACGTAGGTCGGCACATCGGACGCCCGCACGATGACGACACGCACGTCCGGGCGGTTGGTACCAATGATGAGCTTGCGGGACTGTTCGGGATTCTCGTTCGGAACGATACCCGCGGCAGCAAGCAGCGGCAGGGTTTCTTCGAAGATGCGCCCCTTCGACAGGGCGATGGTGAGAAATGGGGTGATGCCGGCAGTTGCGTTCATGCGGCTATTTTACCCGCCGAACTTACTTGACTCGCTTCACTCGGGCCCCCAAGGCCGCGAGTTTCTGTTCCATCTGCTCATAGCCGCGATCGAGATGGTAGATGCGCTCGATCAGCGTCTCGCCACGCGCGGCGAGCCCGGCGATCACGAGGCTGGCCGAGGCCCGCAGGTCAGTGGCCATCACCGTCGCGCCGTCGAGTTGTGCAACGCCCTTGACGAAGGCCGTATTGCCGTCGATCTTGATGTCGGCACCGAGGCGGATCAGTTCCACCGCGTGCATGAAGCGGTTCTCGAAGATCGTCTCGCGGATCACGGCCGTGCCCTCGGCGACCGCATTGATCGCCATGAACTGCGCCTGCATGTCGGTCGGGAAGGCCGGATAGGGCGCGGTACGGATGCTCACGGCGTTCAGGCGCTGCGGCGCCTTGAGGCGAATCGCATCGCGTTCCAGCACGATCTCGCAGCCCGTGTCCATCAGCTTGTCGATTACGGAATCGAGATAGCTGCCGGCGGTATGCGTCAGGCGCACTTCCCCGCCGGTTGCAGCAGCTGCGCACAAGTAGGTGCCCGTCTCGATGCGGTCGGGCATGATGCGATGCGTCGTGCCCTGCAGGCGCTCGACGCCGCGGATACGGATCACGTCGGTGCCGGCACCGGAGATATTGGCGCCCATGGCCACGAGGCAGTTGGCCAGATCGACGACTTCGGGCTCGCGGGCGGCGTTTTCGATCACGGTCTCGCCATCCGCGAGGCAGGCCGCCATCATCAGGTTCTCGGTGC
>CAZTWA010000170.1:1512-5609 GCA_964617225.1 uncultured Methyloversatilis sp. | reverse complement strand
ACGGTCTTGCCGAGGTACTCGCCGCGCCGCTCCTTCTTGATCACGGACTCATAGATCTGGCCGGTGGTGAAGTTGTTGCGCTTGCCCATCTTGGCGCTGGTGAAGCGCTCGTAGTGGCCCAGGTCGAGGTCGGTCTCGGCGCCGTCCTCGGTGACGAAAACTTCGCCATGCTGGAATGGCGACATCGTGCCGGGGTCGACGTTGATGTAGGGATCGAGCTTGAGATGGGTGACTTTGATGCCGCGGGATTCGAGGATCGCCCCAAGGCTCGCGGCGGCGATGCCCTTGCCCAGACTGGACACGACACCACCCGTTACGAAGACGTATTTGGTCATGGCAAGAAGCCGTAGCGGGAAAGCCAAATGATACTGGAAAGACCGGCGGCCTCAAAGCCGTTTTGCACGCCGCTCCACTTCAGGCTGGCGGCAGGTTCGCTTCCCGCCGCAAGGCGACCAAAGCAGCTTGCAACCGTTCGCGACTGGCCTTGAGCTCGCCCGAACGTTTACGGGCAACATCCGGATCCTGCGCATGCAACTGCTTGATTTCCTCGCCTTTTCGATGCACTTCGGCATGCACGGAAAACAACTGGTCGAACGCCGCGAGCTTGCCATAGCGCTGGCGCCCCCCACCGTCGAGCCATTGGCCAAAGCGGCACTCATGCGGGTCGAGGACAGGCCAGTGGGTATTGCTACTGCTGTCGGCCTGCAGGGATGCCATGAAGTGACGCACCCAACGCAGGTGATCGATCTCTACGGTCAGCAAGGGCAAATCTTCGCGCGGCCATACCGGGCAATCCAGCCATTCGATGGGCTGACGCCATGCGGATGCCCACTTCGGCAGATCCTCCGCTGGCATCGGGCGCGCGATGCCGTAGCCTTGGGCGGCCTGGCAGCCGAGATGGAGCAGCATGCGCCCGTGGGCGACGGTTTCCACGCCTTCCGCGATGACTTCGCGGCGGAATGCCGTTGCCAGGCCGACGATGCCATCGACGATGGCCAGGTCGTCGGGATCCTCCAGCATGCCCCGCACGAAGGACTGATCGATCTTCAGCGTTCCGGCCTGCAACTGCTTGAGGTAGTTCAGCGAGGAATAACCCGTGCCGAAATCGTCGATGGCGAACCGGACACCCAGCGCATGGCAACTTTCGATGATCCGGGAAACCTGCGTCAGGTCTTCCAGCGCCGCTGTTTCGAGAATCTCGAGTTCAAGCAATTGCGGCGGCACCGAAGGATGGCCTGACAACGTGTCACGCAGGGCTTGCATGAACCCCGCAGTCTGCAGCTGTTGGGCGGCGATATTGACGCTCACGGTCAGCGAAAGCCCGTGAGCCAGCCAGTGCTCCATCTGACAGAGGGCGGTCTTCAACACCCACCGCCCGAGGTCCGGCTGCATGCCGACGAAATCGATGACCGGCAGGAATTCTGCCGGCTGCAGCAAACCGCGCTGGGGATGCTGCCAGCGGATCAGTGCTTCGGCCCCGATCACCTCGCCCGTCCGCATGTCGACCTTCGGTTGGTAGTGCAACAGGAACTCGTTGCGATCGAGTCCCCGCTGAATTTCCTCACGCGATGCCGCGCGGGCCTCGGAGAAACGATCGTGCTCAACGTCGAACAACTGGTAACGATTGCGGCCGGCCTGCTTAGAGGCATACATCGCCTGGTCGGCATGGCGGATCAGCGTATCGGCATCGGCCCCGTCCATCGGATACAAGGTCACGCCAATGCTGGCCGACAGTACCGCTTCACCCTCCGGAAGCAGGAAGGTGCGACTCAGTTCCGTGCGAATCCGCTCGAGGGCGATCTCGCATTCATCAAAGTGGCAGAGGTTGCCCAGCAGTACGACAAATTCGTCGCCGCCGAGGCGACTCACGGTATCGCCGCCACGTACGCAGCCGAGCAATCGATACGCGGCCTCGACCAGCAGGCGATCCCCTGCCGCATGTCCCCAAGTGTCGTTGATCGGCTTGAAGCCATCGAGGTCGAGATAACAGACCGCCAGCAGGCGCTGGTTGCGCAGGGCCAGCGCCATCGCCTGGTTCAGGCGGTCGGAAAGCATGCGACGGTTCGGCAGGTTGGTCAGCGCGTCGAAATAGGCCATGTGTTCGAGGCGCGACTGGCTTTCCTTCAATTCGCTGATGTCGCTGGACAGCCCGATGAAGTGGCTGATCTGACCATCGCTCGACCGCATGGCCGAAATGCTGGTCTGCTGGTAATAGAGACTGCCATCCTTGCGTTTGTTCCAGAGTTCGCCGCGCCAGAAGCCCTTCTCGTGCAGATCCCGCCACATGGCTTCATAGAAGTCCGGATCCTGCTTGCCCGAGGACAGGAAGCGCGGATTGCGGCCGATGATCTCTTCCCGGTCATAGCCGGTGAGCCAGAGGAAGGTATCGTTGGCCTCGAGGATTTTCCCGCTTGCGTCTGTAATCACGATGCCTTCCTGCGCATGGTCGAAGACGCCAGCGGCAAGCTGCAGTTGTTCCTTGTTGCGATGAAGCAGGCGATTGGTGCGCAACACCCATGAAAGCGTTGCCAGCAGCATGGCAATGACCAGTACGACGGCGAGCAGGATCGACTTGCCATAGCGCTCCATGATTTCGCCGATGCCGACCGGGAGATTCTTGTAAGGGCCAAGACGAAACTCGAGGAACAGGTCATGCACCGACTGGTAGTTGTGCGGCAGGGTCCAGCCGTAAATCCCGGCAGCCCGGGCCGCGGGATGCTCGGGCGTCATCTCGAGCAGCGCAATCAATATCTCCTTGGTGAGTTCCTCGGACACATGATTGAGCCGCGCGAAGGGCCAATGCGGAAAGAGCCGGGTGCTATGGGCGTAAGGAAAGTTGGCCGTGTGGCGTTGCCCGACGACGCGAACCGCTTTGGGATCCAGCTTGCCGGCGGCTGCCAGATTCTCGATCAGGTCCGAACGGACGAAGCCGGCATCGCCCTTTCCGGTGAGCACTGCCTCGAGAATCTTGTCGTGGTTGGGTATCTCGATGATCGCGGCGGTATCGCGCAGCAGGTCGATGCCCGCCGCCTTGGCCTCGGGCAAATGGACTTGCCAGCCACCGAAAGCGCTGGAATCCGGGACGATCAGCCGCTTGCCGCGCAGGTCCGCATAGCCCTTAAGATCCTCGCGTTCTGCCCGGGCGATCACCGTGCCGCCGAAACGATCGACCGGTCCGTGCGGGCCGGCGATGCGCATCGTCGCGATGCGGGCGACCGCGCCTTCCGACTCGAGTTCGACGTAATGGCCGGTATTCGTCGTCAGAAAATCGATGGTGCGGGATTCGATGCTGGCCTTGAACTCGTCGAGCGACAATGGCAAGACTTCGAAGCGGCGCGGCGCGAGGCGCTTGCTCAGATAGTCGGCATGGGGCTGCCAGTCCGCAATGGCGCGTTCCTTGCCACGAAAGGCCAGCACGCCGATGCGATAGGTTTCCGGCTCTGCTGCCCAGCCGGGGCTCGTTGCCCACAGGACAAGGATCGCAAACGCCAGCAAGACGGACCGCAAGCGCGTCGCTGCGTTACCCAACGGCGCCCGACTCACAGAACACGATCTCGGATCACCGGCCAAGCCTTGCCGAGGTAGTAGCCCATCGACCAGAGCGTCAGCGCGGCCGCCAGCCAGATCAGTGCCTCACCCATGCCGGCGATGGGTAGGCCCAGCAGCGGATCGTAGTACAACAGCATCGGGATGGCCACCATCTGGGCCGTGGTTTTCAGCTTGCCGATGAAGGAAACGGCCACGCTCTTGGCTGCGCCGATATGCGCCATCCACTCCCGCAGCGCGGAAATCGTGATTTCGCGGCCGACGATGATGATCGCGACGATGGCGTCCGCCCGGTCGAGCTGCACCAGAATCACCAGCGCCGCGGCGACCATCAGCTTGTCGGCAACAGGGTCGAGGAAGGCACCGAAGGCTGAGGTCTGGCCGAGCTTGCGCGCCACCCAGCCATCGAACCAGTCGGTCACGGCGGCGACGATGAAAGCCACCGTTGCGATCAGGTTCTGTTCATGCAGCGGCAGGGGCAGGTAATACACCCCGACCACCAGGGGAATCAGGACGATGCGCGTCCAGGTCAGCGAATTGGGGAGATTGAA
>CAZTWA010000170.1:0-1412 GCA_964617225.1 uncultured Methyloversatilis sp. | reverse complement strand
GCCGCGCGCCTTGGCGCGCCGTGCACGGTGGCCGACGATGGCGAAACGGTGCGCCTCGTCGCGAATTTCCTGAATCAGGTGGAAGCCGGCATTGTCCATGGCCAATTCTAGCGGCTGATCCCTGCCGTGAACGAACAAGGTCTCCAATCCGGGCTTGCGTTCCTCGCCCTTCGCCACGCCGATGCTCGCCAGATCGCCCAGCCCCAGTTCGGCGAACACCTCACGTGCCACGGCATGCTGCCCCTTGCCGCCGTCGATCAAAACGAGATCAGGCGGTGCCGTCTCGCCGGCGCTGACTTTCTCGTAGCGCCGCATCAGCGCCTGTCGCATCGCCGCGTAATCGTCGCCGGGCGTGATGCCCTCGATGTTGAAGCGCCGGTAGTCGCCCTTCTTCATCGCCCCATCGACGCAGACCACGCAGGACGCCACCGTGCCCTCGCCCATCGTGTGGCTGATGTCGAAGCACTCGATGCGGCGCGGCGGTTCCGGCAGGTCGAGTGCCGCACGCAAGGCCTCCAGCCGGCCACCGGCCCGCGCCGTCGCCTGACGCCGGGCCGATAGCGCCAGCTGGGCATTGTTCAGCGCCATCTCCTGCCAGGCGCGTTCCATCTCATTCTTCGGCCCACTGCCGTGCAAAGTTGCTGGCGTATCTTCCAAGGGCCACGGATCGAGGATCAGCCGTGGCGGCGCTTCGTGATCGGCATAGTGCTGGGCGAGGAAAGCGCTCAAGCCCTCTGCCGCACTGGCTTCCAGCCCCGCCTGCGGAAAGTGCGCGCGGTCGCCGAGATGCAGCCCGCCGCGCACCATCGCGAGATTGACGCACAGATCGCCGCGCTCGACCACCGCGACCACGATGTCCACGTCCGCATCACCATGTGTATGGATCGAACTCACATACTGACGGTGCAGCACCGCCTGCAGCGCCCTGATCTGGTCGCGCAGCTGAGCCGCCTCTTCGAAGTGCAACGCGGCCGCTGCCGCCTCCATCTGACGGGTCAGCTTCTCGATCACTTCGCCGTGCCGGCCCTTGAGGAACAGCTCGGCCAGCTTCACGTCTGCCGCGTAATCTTCCGCCGACACCAGACCGACGCAAGGCGCCTTGCAGCGCTGGATCTGATGCAACAGGCAGGGCCGCGAACGGTGGGCGAACACCGCTTCCTCGCAGGTACGCAGCAGGAAGGTCTTCTGGATCAGCTGGATTGACTCGCGCACCGCCAGCCCGCTCGGGAAGGGACCGAAGTAGTGCGAGTTCTTCTCGAAGGCGCCGCGATGGTAGAAGAGCCGCGGAAACAGCCCGCCCGACAGGCCGATGTAGGCGTAGGACTTGTCGTCGCGAAAGAGGATGTTGTACTTCGGTTTGAGCTTCTTGATCAGCGTGTTTTCGAGGATCAGCGCCTCGGCCTCGGAACGCG
>CAZTWA010000169.1:0-5715 GCA_964617225.1 uncultured Methyloversatilis sp. | reverse complement strand
ACGCGCGAGCAGCATCGCACCAAGATCATGGCGATGATCGGCGCCTCGATCGGGCTGGTGTTCGCGCTGTCGCTGGTCATCGCCCCACCGCTCGCCGCCGCGATCGGGCTCTCCGGCCTGTTCGTGCTGACCGGCGTACTGGCGCTCGGCGCCATCGTGCTGCTGTTCAGTGCCGTCCCCAATCGGCAAGCGGATACGGCTGGTGCCGATCCGCGGGCGCCGACTTTCGAGAAACCCGTGCGCCCCCCTTTTTCAGTTGTGCTGTTCGACGCCAAGCTCGCGCGCATGAACTTTGGTGTCTTTGCACTGCACCTGATGCAGACGGCCCTGTGGGTCGTCGTCCCACCCGCACTCGTCGCCGCCGGGCTGACCGGCGGCGAACACTGGAAGATCTACCTGCCGGCCGTGCTGCTCTCCTTTGCCGTGATGATCCCGGCGATCATTGCCGCCGAGCGCAAGGGCAAGATGCGCCCGATCTATGCCGGTGCGGTCGCGCTGCTGGTGGTCGTGCAGGCCGGGCTGGCGCTGTTCGGCGGTGGCATCTGGATGACCGGCCTCTGGCTGCTGCTATTTTTTGTCGCGTTCAATATCCTCGAGGCCCTGCAGCCTTCGCTGATCTCGCGCATCGCGCCACCGACATCAAAAGGCGCCGCGCTGGGCATCTATAACACCACCCAGTCGCTCGGCCTGTTCCTCGGCGGCGTGCTGGGCGGGTGGCTGGTCAAACATCACGGTCCGGCGGCGGTGCATCTGGCCTGCGCGGGGATTGGTATCATCTGGCTCATGCTGGCGGCACGCCTGCAGGCGCCGCAACAACGAACAACTTAGGGAGGCAACATGGCATCGGTGAACAAGGTCATTCTGGTGGGCAATCTCGGCGCGGATCCCGAATCACGCTACATGCCGAACGGCGATGCCGTGGTGAACGTCCGCCTGGCGACGACGGAAAGCTGGAAGGACAAGGCCAGCGGCGAGAAGCGCGAGCTGACCGAATGGCACCGCGTGGTGTTCTACCGCAAGCTTGCCGAAATCGCCGGCCAGTACCTGAAGAAGGGCTCGCAGGTTTACATCGAGGGCCGCATCCGCACCCGCAAGTGGCAGGACAAGGATGGCCAGGACCGCTACACCACCGAGATCGAGGCCAACGAGATGCAGATGCTCGGCCGCCGCGAAGGCATGGGCGATGCAGGACCCCGCGACAGCAATTTCAGTGGCGGCGGACGTCCCGCCGCGCGCCCGGCGCAGCAATCCCCGGCCAGCGGCGGCTTCAATGATGTCGAGGACGATATTCCGTTCTGATGAAGCAACTGCGCCGGCTGCGTGAATACTCGCCGCGCGATCTGCTGATCGTCGGCCTGCCGCTGCTGGTGCTGGTACTGGCCGGCTTCTGGGTCGCCTCGCGTTTCATCCAGCCGGCACCGCCGGACACGCTGGCCATCTCGACGGGCGGCGAAGGCGGTGCCTACCAGCGTTTCGGCGCCGTATACAAGGACACGCTGGCGCGCTATGGCGTCAAGGTCATCGAGCTGCCCTCGGCGGGCTCGACCGAGAATCTGGCGCGGCTGCGCGACAGCAGCCAAGCCGTCGATGCCGCGTTCATCCAGGGCGGCACCGCACGCATCCAGGAAGACGACGCCCTGTTATCACTGGGCGGGCTCTATTACGAACCGCTCTGGATCTTCTACCGTGCCGAACTGGGCGCCCCGACCCGCATCGCCGACCTCAAGGGCAAGCGCATCGCCATCGGCGGCACGGGCAGCGGCACGCGCTATCTCGCCGAAGAACTGCTGCAGATCAACCGCATCGATGCCACGAACACCCGGTTGATTCCTCAGGGCGGACTGGGGCTGGCAGAATCCTTCGCCAAGCGCAAAATCGACGCGGCCTTCATCGTCGGACCGACGCAATCCGCGGCGGTCTGGACGCTGCTGCATACGCCCGGCATCAAACTGATGAACCTCGCCCATGCCGAGGCCTACACGCGCCAGTTTCCCTATCTGAACAAGCTGGTCCTGCCGCAGGGTGCCATCGATCCGGCGAGCGACCTGCCGCCGACCGACATCGACGTGCTGGCCCCGCTGGCCACGCTCGCGATCCGCGAGGATACTCACCCGGCCCTGATCGACCTGCTGATGCAGGCGATGAGCGAGGCGCATGGCGGACCGGGCATCTTCCAGCGTCCCGGCGAGTTCCCCCGTCCGGTCAGCGCCGACTTTGCGCTCTCGGACGAAGCGCAGCGTTATTACAAGTCCGGCAAACCCTGGCTGCAGCGCTACCTGCCATTCTGGGCGGCGACGCTGGTCGACCGCATGGTGGTGATGCTGATCCCCCTGTTCGCGGTGCTGATCCCGGTCATGAAGTTCGCGCCGGGCCTGTACAACTGGCGCGTCAAGTCGCGCATCTACAAGCGCTACGGTGAACTCAAGTTCATCGAGGCGGAACTCGAGGCCGACCCGGTGAAACTATCCCGGGATGAGTGGATGAAGCGCGTCGACACGATTGAGCACGACGTCAATCACCTGCACATTCCCTTGACCTTCAGCGACATGCTCTACACCTTGCGCTTGCACATCGGCCTGGTGCGCAAGGCGATCGACAAGGCGACGACTACAGGCGCCTGATTTTCTCCAGCAGCGCGGTCGTGGAGCGCACGTGGATGAAGGGAATGGAGTGCACCTGGCCGCCCCAGCCGATCACCTCGGGTGCGCCGACGATCTTGTCGACGGTCCAATCGCCGCCCTTGACGAGGATGTCCGGGCGGCAGTCGCGAATGCGTTCGATGGGCGTGTCCTCGTCGAACCAGGTGACCAGCGATACGCACTCGAGGGCGGCCAATACCGCCATGCGGTCCGCCAGTGTGTTCACCGGTCGGTCGTCGCCCTTGCCGAGGCGCTTCACCGAGGCGTCGGAATTGGCCGCGACGATCAGGCTCGCCCCCAGCGCACGCGCCTGCGCAAGGTAGGTCACGTGGCCGCGATGCAGGATGTCGAAACAGCCGTTGGTGAATACGCGCGGATGCGGCAACGCGGCGACGCGCGCCGCCAGCTCCACGGGGGCGCAGAGCTTGGCTTCGAAGGCGGGCGCGGCGTAGTTCAATGACTGCGATTACTGTTTGGGCGCGGGTGCTGCAGCAGGCTGCGGACTCAGTCGGCGCGCTTCGTCGGCACCGATGATCTCGAAGACGCGCACGACTTTCTGCACGCCGCCGGTGGTGCGGGCGATCTCAACGGCATCGTTGGCTTCGGTCTGCGTCACCAAGCCCATCAAATAAACGACGCCGGCCTCGGTCACCACCTTGACGTGGTTGGCCGCAAACTTGTTGGCATCGATGAAGCGCGCCTTCACCTTGGAGGTGATGTAAGTATCGTTGCTGCGCGCGGTCAGTGTGCTCGTGCCAGCCACCAGCAGCTCGTTGCTGATCGCCTTGACGTTCGGCACCTCGGCAACGATCTTCTCGATGCCGGCTTTGGCGGCGGTGTCCGGCACTTCGCCGGTCAGCAGCACGGTGCGGTTGTAGCTGGTGACATTGACATGGGTGTTGCTGCCGTATTTTTCCGAGATCCGGTTGCCGGACCGCAGTTCGATACCTTCGTCGGTCACCTGCACTTCGGTCGCGCGGCGGTCGGCGAATGCCAGCGCGCCAGCACCAACCCCGACGGCAGCGGCACCGAAGCAACCGGACAGGACGGGCACGAGGGCGGCCAACAGGATCAGGGTGCGTGAATTCAAATTCATTGAGTCTCTCCAAGAATAAGTGCGTCGATGCCGTCACACAGGCAATGCAGGGTCAGGAGGTGTACTTCCTGGATGCGCGCGGTGCGGTCGGCGGGAACGCAAAGGTGAATGTCATCAGACTTGAGGTGTTGGCCAATGGTTCCCCCGCCCTTGCCGGTCAGGGCCACCACGCGCACGCCGCGCGCATGGGCAACCTTGATCGCCTCGAGCACATTGGGCGAGTTGCCCGAGGTTGAGATCGCCAGCAGCACGTCGCCGGAGCGGCCAAGCGCGCTCACCTGCTTGGCGAATACCTGATCGTAGGCATAGTCATTGGCGATCGAGGTCAGGGTGGAGGTATCCGTCGTCAAAGCAATCGCCGCGAGCGGCGGGCGTTCCTTCTCGAAACGGTTGAGCAACTCGGCGGCGAAGTGCTGCGAGTCGGCGGCCGAACCGCCATTGCCGCAGGCCATCACCTTGCCGCCGGCGGCGAGGCTGGCCGCCATGGCCCGAATCGCCGCCTCGATGGGCGCGGACATTGGCGACAGGGCCGCCTGCTTGGTGGCGACGCTTTCGTTGAACTGGGCCTGGATACGCTGGATCAAGGTCATGATCGCGCGATTCTAACCAACCCGCGAGAACCCCCTGACGGGGAATAAGCCCTTAAAGCACGACGAATACGTCGATTCGCACGCGCCGCCAGGGATTCCGATGCTCGACCAGCGCCGCGATGCGGGCCGCGACCCGCTCGCCACGATCCATCGCCGCCGCCACGGCGGCGTTTTCCGCGCGTGGCAGGTAGCCGAGTTGCATGCCCCGCCACTCGACTCGCACCGCACGGGCATCGTGCGGGTTGGCCGGTTCGCGGACCAGGGCCAGTTCGTCGCCGACTTTCAGTTCAGTCCACAACGCCGCGCCGACGTGATACTGGAAGCCCGCGAGCGGCGAGCTTTGCACCAGCAGTTTCACCGATTGCGCCTGAACCGCAAGGCTCAATGCGCATATAAGGCTAGTCAGCAGAAAACGCATTCTTCACCCACTCGAGCTGATTGCCATCAAGCAAAACGCAATCGAACCGGCAGGCCCCATCGTAGTATTGCCCATGCCGCGCCAGCCAATGCCGTGCGGCGAGGATCAGGCGCTTCTGCTTCGTCGGCGTGATGCTCCAGGCTGCGCCGCCAAAGTCAGTCCGGGCGCGACGACGCACCTCGACGAAGACGACCGTCGCGCCATCGCGGCAGACGATGTCGATCTCGCCGCCTTTGACGCGGAAGTTGTATGCCAGCACCTGCAGGCCCTGCGCGACGAGATGTCGTGCGGCGATTTCTTCGCCGGCATCGCCGATCTGTTTGGTGGTCTGGGAGATAATGGGTGCCATGAAGGCAGCATTGTCCATCGTCGCGACCCCGATCGGCAACCTCGGCGACATCACCCTGCGCGCGCTCGAAACCTTGCGGGCCGCCGACGTCATCGCCTGCGAGGACACGCGTCATGCACGGCGGCTACTCGATCACCATGGAATCCATGGGCAATTGCTGGCCCTGCACGAGCACAACGAGCAGCAAGCGGCGGAAAAACTGATTGCTTTGCTTTCCGCAGGCAAGCAGGTCGCGCTGATTACGGATGCCGGCACCCCGGCGGTTTCGGACCCCGGTGCGCGTGCCGTCGCTGCCGTACGCCAGGCCGGCTTTCGCGTCACGCCCCTGCCCGGCCCGAACGCCGCCATCGCGGCTTTGTCCGCCGCCGGCCTCGATGATCCGGCGTTTCACTTCGTCGGTTTCCTGCCTGCGAAAGTCGGCGCTCGCAGGACGGCCCTCGAAGCGCTCAAAGCCATTCCCGCCACGCTCGTGTTCTACGAAGCGCCGCACCGCATCGATGAGACCGTAGCCGACCTCGCCGCGCTCCTCGAACCGCAGCGCGAGATCGTCATCGCGCGCGAGCTGACCAAGCTGTTCGAGCAGATCGAGCGCATGCCGCTCCCTGCCGCGCCAGCCTGGCTCG
>CAZTWA010000168.1:0-5792 GCA_964617225.1 uncultured Methyloversatilis sp. | reverse complement strand
GCTCCGTCTGACTTTCGGAGAATATCGACTTTGGGAATATTGCTCCAGCCTGTCCATGAAATATCTCCCAGCATGGTCCAACGATCATTCAATTGCTGTGTAACACTGACGATGAACGTGTCCGGGAGCTTGATGTCTGCCTTGACCGGAACGGCAACTGCTGCACCTCCAGAATAAAGACTCGCCGGCGCAGTCAAATTGCCATCCAGCGTGTAATTGACGGTCGAGCGATAGGAAACGCCCACCTTGGTTGTGGGAGATACCGTGAACAAAGCGCCGATATTCCAGCCCCAAGAAGTGTCATCCGCTGTAAGCGTCGCGATGGGAACAACTCCAAGGGGAGATGAGGCAATCGTAGTTAATCTTTTCTGGTACTCGATATCCATCTTTTGCCAGTTCAAGCCAAGGCCGATGGATACCTTGTCATTGACACGATAGGCAATAGTCGGGTTGATGTTGTAGGTCTTGATGTCGAACTTGATCGACTGGGCAGCGCCCAGCCAGTTATCGTCATATTCGGTCATCAGACCGAAAGGCGCCCCGAAACCGACACCCACATACAAGTCCTTGTTCAAGGCCCAGGAAAGATAGCCGTTCGGAAGGAAGGCCCAAGAGCCACCGTCGCCACCGTTACCTGAAAAGGAAGTTATTCCCGGCCCACCAGGAATAACGCTGCCGTTATTAGAGAAATTGAAACTCGGACGGACCGCAGAAATACCCAGAGAAAACTCACGCGCCTGCAACTGAGTCATGCCTGCCGGGTTGTAGAAAATCGTGCTGGCGTTTTCGGCCACAGCGGCTGACCCGGCATAGGCGTTACCGATGCCGCTGGCGTTCTGCTCGATCAACTGGAAGCCGGAGGCCGCGGCGGTGCCGGAAAAGGCTAGCGCAATCAGGGCGGGCATGAGGCGGCGTGGCATGTGCTGCATGGCATTTCCTCCTTGAATGGATTGTTGGTCTTGTCTCACAGCGGGCTTGCCCCGCCGGTGGTCCGTATTCTCGCCCATCGACACAAAATTGCAACAAATAACCCTCCTCAGCGAAAGTCAGTGTTGGCGGGACGGCAACACCGTACCGCCGCGTAAACAGGGGCGGCACCTTATAATCGCCGCTGCCCTTCCTGCATCGTTGAAGCCATGCCCAGCCAGCCGACCAAGACCCTCGAGACATTCCCCAATCCAGCCCCGCAGCGCGATTACCGGATACACATGGAGATCCCGGAATTCACCTGCCTCTGCCCCAAGACCGGCCAGCCGGACTTCGCCGTGCTGACGCTCGACTACATCGCCGACAAGCTCTGTGTCGAGTTGAAGAGCCTAAAACTCTATGTCTGGAGCTTCCGCGACGAGGGCCACTTCCACGAGGATGTCACCAACCGCATCCTCGACGATCTCGTCAAGGCAACCAAGCCGCGCTTCATGCGTCTGACCGCGCGCTTCTATGTGCGCGGCGGGATCTTTACCAACGTCGTTGCCGAGCATCGCAAGAAGGGCTGGAAGCCTTTGCCGAAGGTCGAACTTGATGCCTTCCCCGCCCAGTCGAACACACGGGGCTGACCCATGCGCACCGAGCCGCTGACGCTTGCCGCCATCACCCAGGCTCTCACCGAGGGTTGGCGCACGGCCAATGCGACGCGGGGTACGAGTGTGGGCTACGCAGCCATCTTCACGCTGGTCGGCGCCGTGATCCTCTGGCTGCTGCTGGCCCGAGGCTTCACGCCGTTCGTCATCGCGGCCGCTGGCGCCTTCATGCTGGTTGGTCCCGGCATCCTTGCCGGCTTTTTCGGCATCGCCAAGGGGCATGTAGCGGGTGAAACCGTCAGTTTCAGCCATGTGGTCCGCGGTTTCGCCGCCGCCGACCCGACGATCTGGGTCATCGCGCTGGTGTGCGCCCTGCTGTTCATGATCTTCGTCACGGATGCAGCCATCCTGTACAGCTACATGGTCGGCGGTGCCCCGATTTGGCTGACGAATCTGGTCCCGGCTTCATCCGGCGTCATCAACTTCCTCATCTGGGGAGCGATCTCGGGCTTCGTCATCGCCTTGCTGCTGTTCTGCATTTCCGCTTTTTCCGTGCCGCTCCTCTGCGAGCGCCGTGCCAGCCTCGTGCCTGCCGTCGTCACCAGCGTGCGTGTCGTCTTCGGCCGTTTCCCCCTCGCCATGCTGTGGGCTGCACTGATTTCCGCCCTGATCATCGGCAGCATCCTGCTGCTGCCTTCGCTCCCCCTGGTCCTGCCCTGGCTGGCTTATGCCAGCCACGCCTTGTATCGCCGGACATTTCCATGAACCCGAACCTCGACAAGCTCCGGACCTATCCGTTCGAGAAGCTGCGCGATCTCTACGCCGGCAGCACGCCGCCGGCGGGCCTCGCGGAGATCAAGCTGCACATCGGCGAACCGCAGCATCCGACGCCGCAGTTCATCAAGGATGTGCTGACGGCCAACCTCAATGGTCTGGCCAGCTACCCAGCCACCAACGGCAGCGACGACCTGCGCCGGTCGATTGCCGAATGGATCGCACGCCGTTATGGCATTCCTGCCCCGGACATTGCCACGCAGGTGCTGCCGGTCGCCGGGTCGCGCGAAGCCTTGTTTGCCATCGCGCAGGCCGTCATCGAGCGCAAGCACCAGCAGCCGGTCGTCATCTCGCCGAATCCCTTCTACCAGATCTACGAGGGTGCTGCCCTGCTCGCCGGCGCGCGGCCTTTCTTCCTCAATACCCTGCCCGACGACGATTTCCGCATGGACTGGGGGCGTGTGCCGGCAGAAATCTGGCAGGACTGCCAGCTCGTCTATGTCTGCTCGCCCGGCAACCCCACCGGCAAGGTGATGTCGCTCGACGACTGGAAGCTGTTGTTCGAGCTGTCCGACCGCCACAACTTCGTCATCGCGGCCGACGAGTGCTATTCGGAAATCTACTTCGACGAGGCCCACCCACCGCTCGGCGGGATGCAGGCCGCCCGCCAGCTCGGCCGTGACGACTACAAGAACCTCATCATGTTCAGCAGCCTGTCGAAGCGTTCGAACGTGCCGGGCATGCGTTCGGGCTTCGTCGCTGGCGACGCCGCGATCATGCAGAAGTTCTGGCTCTACCGCACCTACCAGGGCTGCGCGATGTCACCGCCGATCCAGGCGGCCAGCGCCGTGGCCTGGCGTGACGAGACTCACGTGCGCGACAACCGGCGCCGCTATGTCGAGAAATTCGAGCGTCTGACGCCGATCATCACAAAGCACCTGAAGACGGCCAGACCTGACGCTGGCTTCTACTTCTGGGCAGACGTATCGCCGACCGGCCTGTCGGACACCGAATTCGCCCGCCGGCTGCGCGCTCAATATAATGTGACTGTCCTGCCCGGCAGCTTCCTGGCGCGCGACGCCGGCGGCATCAATCCGGGCCGCGACTTTGTCCGCATCGCGCTGGTGGCCGGCGTGGAAGAATGTCACGAGGCGGCTGAGCGCATCGCCGCCTTCTGCAAATCGCTATGAACAGCTAGACTGACCTGAGATATCTGAATCGCCATGCACGAACTCCAAACGCTCATTGAACAAGCTTGGGAAAATCGCGCCAATCTGAGACCCGGCACGGCGCCCGCGCGTGTTGGCGAAGCCGTTCAGATCATCCTTGGCGAACTCGACAAAGGCACGTTGCGCGTCGCGGAGAAAATCGACGGCCAGTGGGTCACGCACCAGTGGCTCAAGAAAGCTGTCCTGCTGTCCTTCCGCCTTGAAGACAACACGGTGATCGACGGCGGCGCGCTGCGTTACTTCGACAAGGTGCCGACCAAGTTCCCGACTTATGACACCCATGACTTCCAAAAAGGCGGGTTTCGAGTTGTGCCGGGCGCCGTCGTGCGACGCGGGTGCTACATTGCGCCTTCGGTGGTACTCATGCCCAGCTTTGTGAATATCGGTGCCTACATCGGCGAACGGACAATGGTCGACACCTGGGCGACGGTCGGATCATGTTCGCAAATCGGCAAAAACGTACATCTTTCGGGTGGTGTCGGCATCGGTGGCGTGCTCGAGCCGCTGCAGGCCAACCCGACCATCATCGGCGACAATTGCTTCGTCGGTGCCCGCTCGGAGATCGTCGAGGGTGTCATCGTCGAGGACAACTGCGTGATTTCGATGGGCGTGTTCATCAGCCAAAGCACCAAGATCTACGACCGTGCAACCGGCGAAATCATCTATGGCCGCGTGCCGGCCGGCTCGGTGGTCGTCAGCGGCAACCTGCCCGCCAAGGATGGCAGCCATAGCCTCTACTGCGCGGTAATCGTCAAAAAGGTCGATGCGCAGACGCGCTCCAAGACCAGCATCAACGAACTGCTGCGCGATTGATTCCGCCGCATACAAGGAGACCATGATGGGCGCGATGCACCGACTTTTCCAACTGATGGCCGAGAAGAACGCCTCGGACATCTTCGTCTCGGTGGGTGCGCCCATCAACATCAAGATCAACGGCGTCGCCGTTCCGGTCAACCAGCAGGTGATGGACAGCGCCACCGTCACGAGCCTGATGCAGGAGATCCTCACCGAGCGCCAACTGGCCGAATTCGAGGACACACTCGAACTCAACACCGGCTACGCACTCGAAGGCGTCGGCAACTTCCGCGTTTCCGTGATGCGGCAGAAAGGCACGCCGGCCTTCGTCGTACGCTACATCCCGGCACAGATTCCGGCGCTCGACACACTCAACCTGCCGCCGGTGCTGGCCGACATCATCATGGAAAAGCGCGGCCTCGTCCTGATGGTTGGTGCGACCGGTTCGGGCAAGACGACCTCGCTGACGGCGATGCTCGACTATCGCAACGAGCGCATGTCCGGCCACATCCTGACACTCGAAGATCCGATCGAGTTCATCTTCACCAACAAGAAATCCATCGTCAACCAGCGCGAGGTCGGCTCCGACACGCGCGCCTTCCCGATCGCGCTGAAGAACGCGCTGCGCCAGGCGCCGGACTGCATCTTCATCGGCGAAATCCGCGACAAGGAGACGATGACGCAGGCCATCGCCTACGCGCAATCCGGCCACCTCTGCCTCGCCACGCTGCACGCCAACAACAGCTACCACTCGATGTCGCGCATCATCAGCTTCTTCCCGCTCGAAAACCGGCCGGCGCTGCTTGCCGACCTGGGCGTGACGCTGAAGGCGATCGTCTCCCAACGCCTCGTCAAGAAGCCGGATGGCGCGCGCCTGCCGGCGGTCGAGGTGATGCTCAACTCGCGCTACATCGGCGAGTTGATCGAAAAGGGCGACCTCAACGGCATCAAGGAGGCGATGGAGCAGAGCATGTCGCCGGGTTCGCAGACCTTCGAGCAATCGCTGTACGCGCTTTACAAGGCCGGCACGATCACGATCGAGGAGGCCCTCGGCAACGCCGACTCGGCCAACAACCTGCACTGGCTGATCAACAACGCCGCCACCGAGAAGAAGGCCGACGCCAAGCCGCGCGCGCCGACCAGCAATCCGGACGCGACCAATACAACCACCGAAGCCGGCGCGAACTTCTCCGAATTCACCTTGCGGATGGATTGAGCGCGTGTCCGCAACGCCCACCCTCGATCTTGCGAAGGATCTGATCGCCCGCCGCTCGATCACCCCCGAGGATGCCGGCTGCCTCGAACTGATCGCGGAACGGCTCGCCCCGCTCGGTTTCGTCTGCGAGCGCATGGACAGCACCGGCCTGACCGGCCGCGTATGCAATCTCTGGGCGCGGCGCGGCACCGCCAAACCACTGGTTGTCTTCGCCGGCCACATCGACGTCGTGCCTCCGGGGCCTGTGGAGAAATGGCA
>CAZTWA010000167.1:0-5823 GCA_964617225.1 uncultured Methyloversatilis sp. | reverse complement strand
ATGTCCGAACTCCTCGACGACCTGCACACGATCCGCGACTGGCTGCGCTGGGGCACCAGCCGCTTCAACGAGGCCAAGCTGTTTTTCGGCCACGGTTGCGACAACGCCCACGACGAAGCTGCCTGGCTGATCCTGCATGCGCTGCACCTGCCGCCGGACCGACTCGAACCCTACCTCGACGCGCGCCTCACGCACCATGAGCGCCTCGCCGTGCTCGAACTGCTGCAGCAGCGCATCGCGCGCCGCCTGCCCGCCGCCTACCTGACGCACGAAGCCTGGCAGGCCGGCCTGCGCTTCTACGTGGACGAGCGCGTCCTGATTCCGCGTTCCTATTTCGCCGACCTGCTGGTCGAGGGTTTTTCGCCCTGGGTCGAGGATCCCGAATCGATCGACAGCGCGCTCGACCTCTGCACCGGCTCGGGCTGCCTCGCGATCCTGATGGCGCATGCGTTTCCGCATGCAAAGGTCGACGCCGCCGACATTTCGAAAGATGCGCTCGAGGTCGCCAAGCGCAACGTCGCCGACTACGGTCTCAAGGAACGCGTCCGCCTCGTGCAGGGCGACCTGTTCGACGGCCTCGGTAAGCGCCCACGTAATAAATACGATCTGATCATCAGCAACCCGCCCTACGTCACGACGCAGGCCATGCAGGAACTGCCCGCCGAATACCGCCACGAACCCGAGAACGCACTGGCGGCCGGTGACGACGGCCTCGACATCGTGCGCCGCATCCTGTCCGGCGCCAAGGCGCACCTCAAGCCGCACGGCCTGCTGGCCGTCGAGGTCGGCCACAACCGCGACCTCATGGACGCCGCCTTCCCGGAATTGCCGCTCACCTGGCTCGACACCGAGAGCGGCGACGGCAAGATCTTCCTGTTGCGCCGCGAAGACCTCGCCTGACCCTTACAGCTTGACCGCCGGATTGAGCGTGTAGAGGCCCGTCAGGCTTGCTTGCGCGAGGATGTGGCCCTGCATCGCGTCGCGTGCCTGCTGGCCAGTGAATTTGCCTTCCAGCGGCAACCGCTCGACATCGAGTGCGAAGACGGTGAACACGTAGCGATGGCGCAGCTCGTCGTTCCACGGCGGGCACGGGCCGTCGAAGCCATGGTAGTCGCCGCTCATGTCGTGGTCGCCGGCAAACCAGCTCGTGTAGTCGTTGATGCCCTGTCGCGCGCCATGCGCCGCCGCCGGGCCGGCCTTGCCACGCGGGGTGACGCCCGCCGAGAACTCGCCGTTGCGGATCTCGGTGCTGCTCGCCGGCAGGTCGATGAGCACCCAGTGGAAGAAATCGACGCGCGGCAGTGACGCCGGCACGCTGCGACCTTCCTGATTGACGTCGTCACCGCGGCTTGGCACGTCGGGATCGTGGCAGATCACCGCGAAGGAACGCGTACCCGCCGGTACGTCGGACCAGGCGAGCTGCGGGTTGCGATTGCCGCCGAGGCAAACATGGCCGGTCGCGGCGGGAATGCAGAAGCAGAAATCGCCGGGAATCTTCTGTCCGTCACTGAAACTGTTGCTGGTCAGTTGCATGGTGAGCTCCTCGGTTAAGTTGATGCGATATCGGCATGCCAGTCGGCAAAGCGCGCATCGTTCGTCTCGATATGCCGGTGCATGAAATCCAGCGTCGATGCGGGAACATTGTCGAGCAGCGCGTGCTGCCCGGTGGCGCGAAACTTCTCCTGCGCCTGGCGCAGGGATTCCAGCAGCTGGCGGTGGTGTTCGGCGTGTTCTTCGAAATCGTCATAACTGGCCAATCGCATCAGCAATTCCTCGGAGAGGAAATGCGCCTCGCTGTAGTCGATCAGGCGTTCGAGCACTGCCTCGACCTTCGATCCGTCCTGCCGGGCCGTCACCGCATCCTGCAGCGCGCGGATCAATTCAAACTGCACGCGATGCTCGGCGTCCATTGTCGCCTTGCGCGTTGCATTGTCATCCTGAACCATGGTTCCCTCCTTCCGACTAGAACTTTTCATCCGGCCCGAGAAAGCGCCACTGCCCGAGCGGCAGGTCGCCGAGCATGACCTTGCCGATGCGCACGCGCTTGAGGCCGGTGACGCGCAGCCCGACCAGTTCGCACATGCGGCGGATCTGCCGCTTCTTGCCCTCTTGCAAAATGAATTGCAGCTGGTCCTCGTTCTGCCAGCGCACCTTCGCCCGCTTCAGGGGCTTGCCGTCGAGCGAGAGGCCGTGGTTGAGCAGCGCGAGGTCGCGCTCGTCGAGCTTACCTTCGACCCGCACGAGATATTCCTTCTCGATCTCGCTGTCCGCGCCGATCAGTTGCCGCGCCACGCGGCCATCCTGCGTCAGGATCAGCAAGCCTGTCGAATCGATGTCAAGCCGTCCGGCGGGCGCGAGACCTTTCAAATGGATTGGACGGAAGCGCTGGAAGTCGCCGGCCATCTGCGTATCCGGCTTCACCAGCACCACGGCCGGCTGGTAACCGTCCTCGGCCTGCCCCGAGACATAGCCCACCGGCTTGTGCAGCAGGATCGTCGCCAGCGTGGCCTGCTGGTTCTGCGCGCGCGAGGCGAGTTCGATCTTCGCGTCCGGCGCGCAGCGCGTGCCGAGTTGCGTCACCTTCTCGCCATTCACATACACCAACCCGCGCTCGATATAGGCGTCGGCCTCGCGGCGCGAACACAGCCCGCGTGCCGCCATCAGCTTGGATATGCGCTCACCCTGAGTATCATTCATGGGAAACCATTCTAAAGGTCCCAGATGCTCAGTTACAGGCATGTTTTTCACGCCGGCAACCACGCCGACGTCCTCAAGCACGCCGTGCTGCTCGCGGTGCTCGACTACTTCAACCAGAAAGACAAGCCCTACTGGCTGATCGACACGCATGCCGGCGCGGGCGGCTACCGCCTCGATACCGGACGCGCGACGACCCATGCCGAGTACGCGGACGGCATCGGCCGGCTATGGGACCGCAAAGAGTTACCCCCCCTGCTCGCCCGCTATGTCGAAGCCGTGCGCGCCGACAATCCGGATGGCAAGCTGCGCCGCTATCCCGGCTCGCCGCTGCTCGCCCTGCGCGCGATGCGGACGGCCGACAAGCTGCGCCTGTTCGAATTGCACCCCGCCGACGTCAAGCTGCTCGCACAAAACATCACCGGGGCCGCACCCGATGCCCAGAAGCGCGTGGCGATCAAGCAAGAGGATGGTTTCACGGGCATGAAGGCGCTGCTCCCCCCGCCATCGCGCCGCGGGCTCGTGCTGATCGACCCGGCCTATGAGGACAAGCGCGACTATCTGCAGGTCGTCACGGCAGTCAAGGAAGGACTGCAGCGTTTCGCCACCGGCACCTTCATGGTCTGGTACCCGTTGCTGCAAAAGAACGAAAGCATCACGCTCGCGGGCAAGTTGAAGAAAGTGGCCCCCGAGTGGCTGAACGCCACGCTCACCGTTCAGGCACCCTCGCCGGATGGCGTAGGCATGCACGGCAGCGGCTTGTTCATTGTCAATCCGCCGTGGACGCTCGCCGCCGCGCTGAAGGACGCCCTGCCCTGGCTGGCCGAAACCCTCGCCATCGAACATGCCGGCGCAGGCTGGACGGTACAAGACAGCAATCAGTAAATCCCCTCCCTTTTTGACCTGCGTCAACATCAGTAGTCATTGATGGTCTATTCAGATAGTGAACATCCATCAATAAAGGGGAATGCCATGAGACGTCCTTTTATCGTTGCAATTACGCTGGCCGCCCTTGGGGTGGCCGGGTGCGCTTCCTTGCAGGAACCGCAGTATCCAACCCAGCCCGTCAAGCTGATCGTTCCCTATCCGCCCGGCAACGTCGCGGATAACTTCGGGCGCATCATGGCCGAGAAGCTCGCGCAGATGTGGGGCCAGCCGGTCACGGTCGAAAACCAGCCGGGCATATCCGGCGTGGTCGCGGCGGCACGGGCCAAGGCGGATGGCTATACGTTGCTGGGCCACTCCATCTCCTATGCGGTGGATGCGGGTCTGTATACCAACCTGCCCTACGACCCCGACAGGGATCTACAGGCGATAGCGCCTTATGCGCGTCAGCCGTTCGCGCTGGTCGCCGCCCCCGCGCTCGGCGTGAAAACCGTCGCCGATCTCGTCGCGCTCGCAAAGAGCAAGCCTGGGCAACTGAAGTTCGGTTCGCTGGGGACGCGCACGCAGATTTATTTCGTCGCCGAGCAGTTCAAGAAGAAGGCGGGCATCGACGCGGTGAATGTCTCGTTCAAGAGTCTGCCGGAAGCGAATGCCGCCGTGGCGAAAGGCGAAATAGCCTTCTGGTTCCCGCCCGTGGCGGGTGCGATGGCAGGCGTGAAGGAAGGCAAGTTGATCGCGCTGGCGGTTACCTCGGGCAAGCGCGCGGAGATGCTGCCGCAAGTGCCGACCATGGCGGAAGCCGGCATCGCGAACATGGATAACGCCGCGTGGTTCGGATTCTGGGCGCCAGCCGGCGTACCACCCGCCATCGCGAAACGGATTGCCGGCGACATCGCGCGCGCGACCGAAGCGCCGGAAGTGCGCGAGAAATTCGCGAAGGCCGGCGCGCAGATCATGCGCATGTCTCCGGAAGAGTTCGCGGCCTTCGTTCGTGACGAAACCGCCGCCAGCAAGCGGCAGGTGAAGGAACTGGGCATCCAGCCGCAGCCCTACGCGCCGCCTGCCAAGCCGTAGTCGACGCTCAGGAAGCCAGTTCCGGCCGGCTGCTGAAGAGGTCGAGCGCCTCGGGATTCGCCAGCGCCTCGATGTTCTTCACCGGCCGGCCATGCACGACCTCGCGCACGGCCAGTTCGACGATCTTGCCGCTCTTGGTGCGCGGGATGTCAGCGACCTGCAGCACTTTCGCCGGCACATGGCGCGGCGTGGTGTTGGCGCGGATCTGTTCCTTGATGCGCTTGGCCAGCGCGTCGTCGAGCGTCAGGCCTTCCTTGAGTTTGACGAACAGCACGACGCGCACGTCGTTGTCGAAATCCTGCCCGATCACGATCGACTCGAGCACCTCGGGCAGCTTCTCGACCTGACGGTAGATTTCCGCCGTGCCGATGCGCACGCCGCCGGGATTGAGCGTGGCGTCCGAACGACCATGGATGATGAATCCCCCACGCGGGGTTTTCTCGGCGAAGTCGCCGTGACACCAGATGCTGGGGAACCGTTCGAAATAGGCTGCGCGGTACTTCGCGCCGTCCGGGTCGTTCCAGAAACCGACCGGCATCGAGGGGAAGGGCCGGGTGCAGACCAGTTCACCTTTTTCGCCCACCACGGGTTGCGCGTTCTCGTCGACGACATCGACCGCCATGCCGAGGCCGGCGCACTGGATCTCGCCGCGCCACACCGGCCCGATCGGGTTGCCGAGCACGAAGCACGAAACGATGTCGGTGCCGCCGGAGATTGAGGCGAGTTGCAGGTCGGGCTTGATGTCGCGATAGACGTAATCGAAGCTCTCGGGCGAGAGCGGGCTGCCGGTCGAGAACATCGCGCGCAAGGCGGACAGGTCATGCGTCGCGCGCGGCTTCAGCTCGATCTTGGCACAGGCATCGATGAACTTGGCCGAGGTGCCGAAATGCGTCATGCCCTCGGCCTGCGCGTAGTCGAACAATACCCGGCCGCGCCCGACGAAGGGCGAGCCGTCGTAGAGCAGCAGCGTCGCCTCCGAGGCGAGTGCCGAGACCAGCCAGTTCCACATCATCCAGCCGCAGGTGGTGAAGTAGAACACCTTGTCGCCGGGCTTGACGTCTGATTGCAGGCGGTGCTCCTTCAGATGCTGCAGCAGCGCGCCGCCAGCGCTGTGCACGATGCACTTGGGCACGCCCGTCGTGCCCGACGAATAGAGGATGTAGAGCGGAT
>CAZTWA010000166.1:0-5839 GCA_964617225.1 uncultured Methyloversatilis sp. | reverse complement strand
CTCGGCGCCGCGACGCAGGCCAACCTGCTGGCGGGCAATCGCGCCACCGGCGACGACTGGCTGCTGCTCGACGTGATCCCGCTCTCGCTCGGCCTCGAGACGATGGGCGGGTTGGTCGAGAAAGTCATCCCGCGCAACTCGACGATCCCGATCGCGCGCGCGCAGGAGTTCACGACTTTCAAGGATGGCCAGACCGCGATGGCGCTGCATGTGGTGCAGGGCGAACGCGAACTGGTTTCCGATTGCCGCAGCCTGGCGCGCTTCGAGCTGCGTGGCATCCCGCCGATGGTTGCCGGCGCGGCGCGCATCCGCGTGACCTTCCAGGTCGATGCCGACGGCCTGCTGGCGGTCAATGCCCGCGAACAGACGACCGGGCACGAGGCGCACATCGAGGTGAAGCCCTCGTATGGCCTGAGCGACGACGAAATCGCCGCCATGCTCAAGGACAGCATCTCGCATGCTTCCGAGGATGCCTTTCGCCGCGCGCTGCGCGAGGCGCAGGTCGAGGCGCAGCGCCTCGTCGAAGCCGTGCAGTCGGCGCTCAAGGAGGATGTGCAACTGCTCTCGACGCTGGAACGCGCGCATATCGACAACTGCCTGTCGAGGCTGCAGAGCGTGCTGGTTGGCGACGACCGCCGCGCCATCGACGCGGCGATGGACGCCTTGTCCAAGGGGACGGCCGAATTCGCCGCGCGCCGCATGAACCAGAGCGTCCGGCGTGCGCTGACCGGCAAAAAAATGGATGAAGTGAGTCTATGACACAGATTATCGTATTACCCCATGTCGAGTTGTGTCCCGCGGGCGCCGTTATTGAGGCCGAGCCCGGCACCTCGATTTGCGACGCGCTGCTTGACAACGACATCGAGATCGAACACGCCTGCGAGAAGTCCTGCGCCTGTACGACCTGCCACGTCGTGATCCGCGAAGGCTTCGAATCACTTGATGAAGCCGACGAACTGGAGGAAGATCTGCTCGACAAGGCGTGGGGACTCGAACCGAATTCGCGCCTGTCCTGCCAGGCGCTCGTCACCGCGACGCCGCTGGTGATCGAAATTCCGAAGTACACGATCAACATGGCCAAGGAGGGGCATTCCAAGAAATGAAATGGACCGACAGCCTTGATATCGCGATTGAGTTGACCGAGCGCCATCCCGAGGTCGACCCCAAGGCGCTGAATTTCGTGGACCTGATGCGCTGGGTGATGGAACTCCCCGGATTCGAGGAAAACGAAACCCATTGCGGCGAGAAAAAGCTCGAGGCCATCCAGCAGGCCTGGATCGAGGAAGTCGAGTGAAACGGCTCGCCGCGCTGCTCCTGCTGGGTTGTGCGGTGGTTGTTCAGGCCGCGGACCAGCCCGTGGGCATCACCGCGCAGCAACCCTACCTGGACGTGATGCACGAAGGCAAGCTGGTGCGCATCCGCCGCGAACAGGACAACTTCAACCAGATCGACCCCGATTTCGCGATGACCTCGCGGCCCTGTCCGCCGTACTGCGTCCAGCCGATGCACCTGGCGCCGGGCGTGGAAACGATCGGCGAACTCGAAGTGCTCGATTTCCTGCAGCGCATCACGCGCCGCGACGACAGCGTGATGGTGATCGACTCGCGCGACGACGACTGGCTGGTTCGTTCCGGCATCATTCCCGGCGCGATCCATCTGCCGTGGGACCGGCTCCACCCGGGCCACGCGAAACCCGATGCCATCGCGGAGATCCTCGAACTGGATTTTGGTGCCAGCCGCTCCGGCGCGCTGTGGAACTTCGAAAACGCCAAGACGCTGGTGTTCTACTGCAACGGCCCGTGGTGCGGGCAGTCGCCGACCAACATCAAGCAGCTGCTGGCGATGGGCTATCCGGCCCACAAGCTCAAGTGGTATCGCGGCGGCATGCAGGTCTGGAAGAGCCTCGGGCTCACCACTGCGCCGTGGAAGAAAAAATAGGGCTCGTCGACACGCACTGCCATCTCGACGCGGCCGAGTTTGATGCCGACCGGGATGCCGTTTTCGCTGCCGCGAAAGTCAGCCTTAGCGGGACGGCAGTTGACGCGATCGTCATACCCGCCGTCGAGCGGGCCAACTTTGCTGCCGTGTCCAGCGTCTGCCGCGAGTATCCCGGCTGCGTGCCGGCCTACGGCATCCATCCGATGTTTGTCGGCCGTGCCCGCCCCGAGGACCTCGCTGCGCTGCGCGAGACCTTGCGGCGCGAGCCGGCGGTCGCCGTCGGCGAGATCGGCCTCGATCGTCATCTCGAACAACGCGACGACGCGCAGCAGATGTTCTACTTTGCCGAGCAGCTGAAGATCGCTGCCGAGTTTGGCCTGCCGGTGCTGCTGCATGTGCGCAAGGCGATCGATCCCATCCTCAAGTGCCTGCGCGAGAGCCGTGTCCGGGGCGCTATAGGTGGAATTGCGCACGCCTTCAACGGCAGCCGCGAGCAGGCAGAGGCGTTCATCAAGCTCGGCTTCAAGCTCGGCTTCGGCGGCGCGATGACTTTTGAAGGATCGAAGCGCATCCGCGAACTGGCGGCGACCCTGCCGCTCGACAGCATCGTGCTGGAGACCGATGCACCGGACATTCCCCCGGCCTGGAAAAACGGCGGGAGAAATACCCCGGCCGACCTGTTGCCAATCGCTGAAACGCTGGCAAAATTGCGGCACCTGTCGCTGGCGGAGGTCGCCGCGGCAACCACACAAAACGCGCGGGCCGTGCTGCCGCGCCTGAATAATCTCAAACCCACAACTGGAGAAAACCCATGACGACCGTGACCCTGAAAGGCAATCCCTTCCGCGTTGATGGCACGTTGCCCGCCGCGGGCAGCACCGCGCCCGCGCTGACCCTGACCACCGGCGAACTGGCCGACGTCACGCTGGCCAACTACGCCGGCAAGCGCAAGGTGCTGAACATCGTGCCGAGCCTCGACACGCCGACCTGCGCGACTTCGACCCGCAAGTTCAACGAGTCCGCCGCCAACCTCAAGAATGCCGTCGTGCTGGTGGTTTCCGCCGACCTGCCGTTCGCTGCCGGCCGCTTCTGCGCCACCGAGGGCCTGAAGAATGTCGCGCACCTGTCGACCTTCCGCCATCCCGAGTTCATGCCGGCCTGGGGCGTCCTGATGGCCGAAGGCCCGCTGGCCGGGCTGACCGCCCGTGCCGTCGTGGTGCTCGACGAGAACAACAAGGTGCTGCACAGCCAGCTCGTGCCGGAAATCGCCCAGGAACCCGACTACGACGCGGCGCTCAAGGTGCTCTGAAGTCGTTTGAATGACTGAAAAAAACGGCAGCCGCGGCTGCCGTTTTTTGTTGCCGGATCAGCCGATCGCCTGGGCCGCCGCCAGCCGGGCAGGGGGCCAGGCCGAACGGGTGAGGAAGTCCTCGAACGCGGCCGGCGGCAGCGGCCGGCAGATGTGATAACCCTGCAGGCTGTCGCAGTGCAGTTCGGCCAGGCGTGTCAGCGTCTCGGCGTTTTCCACGCCTTCGCCGACCACGCGCAATCCCAGGTTGTGGGCCAGTTCGATCGTCGAATGCACGATTACCGCATCGTCCTTGTTGGCCAGCATGTCCTTGACGAACGAACGGTCGATCTTGATCTCGCTCACCGCCGTCTGCCGCAAACGCTGCAGTGAGGAATAGCCGGTACCGAAGTCGTCGATCGAGAGGCTGACGTTGCGGGCACGGATGCTGGCCACGACGGTGGCGAGCCGCTCGAGGTCGCCCAGGAAGACGTTCTCCGTGATCTCGAGCGTCACGCCGTCGAGCGTGTCATGCGCATCGAGGAAGGCCATGAATTCAGGATTCATCAGCACGCCGGGCGGCACATTCACGGCAATGTCGAGGTTCCAGCCGCGCTTGCGCCAAACTTCGCGCTGGCGCAGCGCGGTGTCGATCGCCCAGCGGGTGAAGGGCAGGATCAGGCCGGTCTGCTCGAGCGCGGTGATGAACATGTCCGGCGGCACCATGCCACGCTGCGGATGGGGCCAGCGCGCCAGCGCTTCGCAGCCGGTGATGCAGCCACTCGCCAGGTCGAGCTTGGGCTGGTAGAAGAGGGTGAATTCCTCCGCGTCGAGCGCCTCGCGCAAGTGCTGGATTAGGGCGTAGCGGCCTTCCGCGGCCGCATCCCGCGCCGGGTCGAAGACATGCACCCCTGCATGGTCGCGCTTCGTGCCGTTCATGGCGAGGTCGGCATTCTTCATCAGGGTGCTGAGATTGCCGCCATGGACCGGATACGCGGCGATGCCGATACTGGCACTGACGGCGATGCGCTTTTTACCGACGGTGATGCCGGCGGCCAGGTGCGCGTTCATCGCCTGTGCCTGCGCAACCGCTTCGTCAGTGTCGGCGTCGCAAAGCAGGGTGGCGAATTCGTCACCGGATACCCGGCTCAACGTGCTGCCCGGCTTGAGCAGGCCGCTAAGCTGCACCGCGATCGCCTTGAGCACCGCGTCGCCGGTCTCCTGACCGTAGTCGTTGTTGACGTCCTGGAACTTGTCGAGGTCGATGAGCAGGATCGCCAGCGGCGCACCGGTTGCACGGGAGCTTTCGATTTCGTGCTGGACGCGGTCGCGGAACAGGGTCCGGTTCGGCAGGCCGGTCAGCGGGTCGAACAGCGACATCTGCTCGAGCTGGCGGTTGGCGGCGTTGAGGCGCTTGTTCAGGCGGTGCAGTTCGAGCTGGTGGCTCTCGGCCTCGCGCCGCGCCTGCTCGACCTTTTCCATCGCCATGGCGTTTTCGATGGCGATGGCCGCCTGGGCCGCGAAGAGTTGCAGCAGATTGAAGTCGCGCTGCGTGAAATTGCCGCCGCCCTGCTTGTTGATGCCCGCGAGGCCACCGAGGAAGCTGTGGCGACCGACCAGCGGCACGAGCAGGACGGCGCCTGCCTCATGTTCCCAGAGGTTGCGCTCCTCGGCGTTGAGTTCGTCGAGTGCCCCCAGCCACCACGGCCGCTGGTGGCGCAGCACCCAGCCGCACAGGCCGAATTCGATGGGCAGGGTCTGACCGACGATCTCGTCGGCATTGCCGCCGGCGCCGGCACGGTAGGTATAGGCGCTGCGGTCTGCCGTCAGCAGCGGCACCAGCACCGTTTCGGCCTTGATGAGCAGGCGCGCATGCTCCGCGATGGCCTCGAATACCCGATCGAGATCGAGTTCGCTGCCAATCAGGCGTGCCGTATCCAGCAGCAGGGCGATCTCGCTTTCGCGTTCGCCGATCTCCTGCCGCAGGTTATCCAGCTGTTGTTGCGCTTCGGGCTCTCCGGCCATGCGCTTGTTGTCTCCGTGTGGGTGGGTCGTCCGTGCCTCCTCGCAGCACGGACGCATATCCTATGTTATTACTAAAGATTAGTCCAGCACATGGGAGACGAGACCGTCGGCCAATTTGGGCTCGAACCAGGTCGATTTGGGCGGCATGACCTGGTGGCTGTCGGCCACGGCCATCAGTTGTTTCATGCGCGTCGGGAACATTGCGAAGGCCGCGGCCATCTCGCCGGAATCAACGCGCTTCTCCAGTTCGGCCAGCCCACGGATGCCGCCGACGAAATCGATGCGCTTGTCGCGCCGCAGGTCGGTGATGCCAAGAATTGGCCCGAGCACATGGTCGGACAGCAGCGAGACATCGAGGCCGGCCACCGGATCCTGCGTGAACAACTTCGGATCGATGTTGAGCCGGTACCAGCGCTGCGGCAGGTAGAGACCGATTTCACCGGGACAGGCGGGCTTGACCGCGTCGCAACTCGGCGAAACGAGGAACTTCTCGCCGAGGCGGGCAAGGAATTCATCCGCCGTCAGGCCGTTGAGATCCTTTACCACGCGGTTGTAGTCGAGGATCTGCATCTGCTGCTGCGGAAAGAT
>CAZTWA010000165.1:0-5847 GCA_964617225.1 uncultured Methyloversatilis sp. | reverse complement strand
GATAGTCTCAATATGCCTTTCTAGTATATCTTTTACAAATTCATTACCTTTATTTCCCCACCTAGGCTTTAAATCATATTCATATTCAACAAATATTGGTTTATGGCCCAGGCGTAGCCTATTTAGGTATCTAAGATATTGCTTCATATGACAATCCTTTTAGGGCGAATATGTAGATGCTTTAATATGCTTGGCGAAAGTTACATCTAAATACTCAAGTAGCGTATATATATCAATTATCTAGTTTTAAGGAAATTACTCAATAAACGCGGAAATAACAGTCAAGCTAGTGCCATTTACGCGAGGCCAGATTGCTATAACTAAAGGCCTAATCACTGCAGGGCAACCGATCCGGCCATGCCACGATTGCCGGCAGTGAGGTCGTCGATTTATTGTCAGCCCATGGTTGACAGACCGAAGCACGATACCGTTAGAGCGGCATGCAAATAGTTATCCATAGTTTGTGGACTTCTATGATTAACACAACGAAATACCAAGTCTTCCGTCATTGTATGTGTTGATACTCACGTGTTCGGGCTTGGCTGGGATGATTTGCCAACTTCAGTCTTGAGCAGTTTGATTTCCTGTTTCAGGCTTTCATATTCGGCCAACTTGCGTTTCAGAAAGCCCGCCGTCAGCACGGTTTTGTTGCTGACGCCTTCCGGCGTCAGGTAGTAGGCATATGCTGACTTGTTCTTGCTATTGCGAAAGTTCCGAATCTTGATCAGCCCCTTTTCCAGCAAGGCCTTGAGGCAATAGTTGGTCTTGCCCAGACTCACGCCCAGCGCCTCGGCCAGTTCGCGCTGGCTCAACTGTGGATTGGCCTCCAGCAGACGCAGCACCCGGAGGTGGGTTTCTTCAGATTGGGTGGGTGACAACTGCTTCCGCCTTGCGTTCAACGATTGAACGCAAGTATGCCATGACAGAGGAATTTAGGGAAGGGCACCCTTACCCGAAGACCTCTGCCTGTGTCAGCGCAAGTGCGGCCGCATCTTTCGCGGCAAGTTTCGGTTCGCCGTCGATGGGCCACGTGATGCCCAAGGCAGGCTCACACCAGAGCAGGCTGCGCTCGTGCTCCGGCGAATAGTAGTCCGTAGTCTTGTAGAGAAACTCGGCGGTATCGGAAAGCGTAAGGAAACCGTGGGCAAACCCCGGCGGAATCCAGAGTTGTTTCTTGTTGTCGGCGGAGAGGATGTCGCCCACCCAGTGGCCGAAGGTCGGCGACGATTTGCGAAGATCGACGGCCACGTCGAACACCTCGCCTTGCACCACGCGCACCAGTTTGCCTTGCGCTTTGGGCGGCAACTGGTAGTGGAGGCCGCGCAGCACACCCTTGCTGCTTCTGGAATGATTGTCCTGCACGAAGTCGACATCGAGGCCCGTCGCTGCCTTGAATGCCTGGCGGTTATAGCTTTCGAAGAAGAAGCCGCGCGCGTCGCCGAAGACCTTCGGCTCGATGATCAGCACGTCGGGGATGGCGGTGGGTGTGACCTTCATGTCAGCACCCGTTCATTCAACAGACGCAGCAGGTATTGCCCGTACCCGTTCTTCGCCAGCGGCTGGGCCAGTTTCCTCACTTGGTCAGCATCGATCCAGCCGCGGCGCCAGGCGATTTCCTCGGGGCAGGCGACCTTGAGGCCCTGGCGCTTCTCGAGAGTGGCGATGAACTGGCCCGCCTCCAGCAGGGATTCGTGGGTGCCGGTATCCAGCCAGGCGTAACCGCGTCCCATGATCTCGACATCGAGTTGCCCTTTCTCCAGATACAGGCGGTTGAGGTCGGTGATCTCCAGTTCGCCGCGTGGCGAAGGCTTGAGCGATTTCGCCAGTTCGACGACTTGGTCATCATAGAAATACAGCCCGGTTACCGCATAGTTGGATTTCGGCTGCCTGGGCTTTTCCTCGAGGCTGACCGCCTTGCCCGTAACATCGAATTCAACGACGCCATAGCGCTCGGGATCCTGCACGTGGTAGGCGAAGACCGAGGCGCCTTGCTGCTTCTGGGTGGCATTACCGAGCAGCAGGTGGAAATCGTGCCCATAGAAGATGTTGTCGCCCAGCACGAGGGCAGTGGGCGAACTGCCGATGAAGGACTCGCCGATGAGAAATGCCTGCGCGAGGCCGTCCGGGCTCGGTTGCACGGCGTACTCGAGGCGCAAGCCCCACTGGCTGCCATCGCCAAGAAGCTGCTGGAAGCGTGGCGTGTCCTGCGGTGTCGAGATGATCAGGATCTCGCGCATGCCCGCCAGCATCAACGTGCTGAGCGGATAGTAGATCATCGGTTTGTCGAACACCGGCAACAGCTGCTTGGAGACTGACAGCGTGGCCGGATGCAACCGGGTGCCGGCACCGCCGGCGAGGATGATGCCCTTGCGATTGGTTTTCATGGTGTCACAACAGTTGGGTCAGGACATGCTGCAAACCCTGCCGCCAATCGGGCAGGCAGAGGCCGAATGTCTCGCGCAAGCGCGTCGTGTCGAGACAGGAGTTGGCCGGACGCGGCGCGGGCAAGGGGTACTCCGCCGTGGTAATCGCCTGCACGTCACCTGGACCCATGCGCAAGGGCTTGCCGGCCGCCTGCGCGGCCATGACGACGGCTTGGGCGTATTCGTGCCAGTTCGTGCGCCCCGACGCAACGAGATGGTAAAGGCCAAAGGGAAACTGCGGAAAGTCAGTGCTGGCGGGACGGCACGCCTGCATGTATTGGCCGATAACCTGTGCCGTAACGTCGGCGATCAAGGCCGCCGATGTGGGGGCGCCGAACTGGTCGGCCACCACCTTCAAGCCTTGCCGTTCGGCAGCCAGCCGCAGCATGGTCTTGGCGAAGTTGGCGCCGTGCGCACCGAACACCCAGCTGGTGCGGAAGATCAGGTGCCGCGCGCCGCTGGCGGCCAGCGCCTGCTCGCCAGCCAGCTTGGTCTGGCCATAGACGCTCTGCGGGTTGGGCGTATCCGCTTCGGTGTAGCAACCGTCCTTGTGGCCATCGAAGACGTAGTCGGTCGAGTAATGCACAACCAGCGCATCGATCTGCGCCGCTTCCTCACCGAAGATGCCCGGCGCCGTGCCGTTGATCGCCTGCGCCAGATCGGGCTCGGATTCGGCCTTGTCCACCGCGGTATAGGCCGCCGGATTGACGATGACGTCAGGGCGCACTTCGCGAACCAGTCGGCGGATGGCGGACTCGTCCGCTAAATTGCAATCAACCTGATCGACAGGGATGATTTCCCCCAGCGGCGCGAGCGCGCGCTGCAGCTCGAACCCGACTTGGCCATTCTTTCCGGTCAGCAGAATTTTCATGTCATGCCCCACTCATTGGCCATACTGCTTGCCGACCCAGTCACGGTAGGCGCCGCTCGTCACGTTCGCCACCCAGTCCTGATGGTCGAGATACCACTGCACCGTCTTGCGGATGCCGGTCTCGAAAGTCTCGGCCGGCCGCCAGCCCAGTTCGCGCTCGAGCTTGCTGGCATCGATCGCGTAGCGGCGATCATGGCCGGGTCGATCCTTGACGAATGTCATCTGGTCCTTGTAAGGCTTGCCATCGGTGCGCGGGCTGAGTTCATCGAGGATGGCACAGACGCTATTCACGACGTCGAGGTTGGGTTTCTCGTTCCAGCCACCGACGTTATAGGTCTCACCAACGCGACCGCGCGCCAGCACGGTGCGGATCGCGCTGCAATGATCCGCTACATACAACCAGTCGCGGATCTGCTGGCCATCGCCGTAGATCGGCAGCGGCTTGCCGGCCAGCGCATTGTGGATCACGAGCGGGATCAGCTTTTCCGGGAAATGGTAGGGACCGTAATTGTTCGAGCAATTGGTGGTCAGGACGGGCAGACCGTAGGTGTGGTGGTAGGCGCGCACGAGATGGTCGCTGGCCGCCTTGCTGGCCGAATACGGGCTGTTGGGTTCGTAGCGATGGGTTTCCGTGAAGGCCGGATCATCCTTGCCGAGCGAGCCATAGACTTCGTCGGTGGAGACATGCAGGAAGCGGAAGTCCGCCTTGTCCTGGTCCGGCAGCCCGCCCCAGTAGGCACGCACCGCTTCGAGCAGGCGGAAACTGCCGACGATGTTGGTCTGGATGAAATCCTCGGGGCCGTGGATGCTGCGATCGACGTGCGATTCGGCAGCGAAATTGACGATGACGCGCGGGCGATGCTCCGCAAGCAGTTTCGCGACGAGATCGAAATCGCCGATGTCACCCTTGACGAAGAGATGGCGCGCATCAGCTTCCAGCGCCCGCAAGTTCTCCAGGTTGCCGGCATAGGTGAGCTTGTCGAGATTGACGACCGGTTCGCCCGTCGCGGCGACCCAGTCCAGCACGAAATTGCTGCCGATAAAGCCGGCGCCGCCGGTGACGAGAATCATCGCTCAGGCCACCTTGGCTTCATCCAGGCTACGGCCTGCGGCTTCCCAATCCTTCACCCATTGCGGACGACGACCGCGTCCGCCGCTCCACGTCAATTGGGGATTGTCCGGATGTCGATAGGCGATTTTCTTTTCGGCGGATTTGGCTGTTTTTTTAGCCTTCGTCTTGCGCTGTTTCGACTGTTCATTGGGTGCGCTGACGACCTCGGACAATTTGAGCCCGTATTTCGCCGCGATATTCTTGATCTCGCCTAAGGCCTTGTTGCGTTGTGTTTTCTTGCGGCTTTCGATTTCCTTTTCGACGGCCGTCTTCAGCTTGTTCAATTCCGCTGCGGACATGCTTTTCAAATTCACTTTATTCTCCTTGGAATAATTCTTTGAATGCGCGGCAATTATAGAAAGAATTGCCCCAGAAAATCAGAAAGCTTCGCGCACCCTCAGAAAATACGGAAAACGCGGAATGCCCTTGCGCGTCAATTCGCGATAGCGATAGGTGACAAGGGTTCCGATCGCTGGCGGGTTTCTTCGCTGGGCATCGGAAAACCCCGTGCCGATCGAAAACTGCCGGCCATCGGGCATCTCGACCCGCAACGCACCCAGTCGGCCGGCGTGTTTGCCCTTGCCAGGAAGATGGGCGACGACCCGTGCTTCGGCATCAAGCCAGGGCGTGACTTTGAGTAACGTACTCGATCGACCCGTTTCATACGGTGCATCGGCCCGGTGCAGCATCAGGCCCTCGCCGCCGCCACGCACGACTTCGTCCAGCTTGCGCCGCATGGCCTTGTCATCCGGCAGGGAGACCTGTTCCACTGCCTGCAGCCAAGGAACCCCGGCTTGCGCAACAAGCGACTTGATACGACCGATGCGTTCGGTGAAACTGCCCGGCGCCTCGGGTAACTCGAAGATCATGTAGCGCACCTGGCGCCATTCGGCATCGTCGGGAGTGGCCCGCCGCACGATGCCGGACAGCCGCTCGAACGTGCCGCGCCCGATCCAGAGTTCGCCGTCCAGTGGCTGCGGCGGCAGCGCGGCGATGAACCAGTCCGGTGCATGGACGCTATTGCCACTGCGAAACCGCAGTTGCTTGCCATCCCAATGCGCGCGCACGCCATCAAGCTTCTCGCTGACCCAATACTGGCGGACATCGATGTTGTCCTGATAGCGTTCGGCGAGCAGGAGAGGCAGTTCGCCGGCACAGGCGGCGAGGCTGGCAAGCCAGCCACACCAGAAGACCAGCCAGCGCAGTTGCTGGCCGCGGCTATTTCCTGCGTCGTGCCGTCTCACCAGCGCTGACTTTCAGGATCGGTCCGAGATAGCGTCCGGTATGGCTGCCTGCGACTTGCGCCACCACTTCCGGCGTGCCGGTGGCAATGATGCGTCCGCCGCCGTCGCCCCCCTCGGGGCCGAGATCGACGAGCCAGTCGGCGGTCTTGATGACGTCGAGGTTGTGCTCGATGACCACCACCGTATTGCCGTGGTCAC
>CAZTWA010000164.1:0-5946 GCA_964617225.1 uncultured Methyloversatilis sp. | reverse complement strand
GATGCACAGCTTCTACCTGCGCAACATGTACATGAAGAACCTGCTCAAGGAGCCGGGCGGCATCGTGCTCGACAGCGTCGAGATCGACCTGCGCAAGATCAAGATCCCCGCCTACTTCATCTCGACCATCGAAGACCACATCGCCCCGTGGCAGAGCACCTACCTCGGCGCGCAACTCTTCTCCGGCCCGACGCGCTTCGTGCTCGGCGGCTCCGGCCACATCGCCGGCATCGTCAATCCGCCCGCCGCCAACAAGTACGGCTACTGGGTCAATCCGGCCAAGACGCTGCCCGCCACGGCGGAGGAATTCTTCGCCGGCGCGGAGCAGAATCCGGGCTCGTGGTGGACCGACTGGCAGGCCTGGCTGATGGCGCAGGACGACAAGACCGTGCCGGCGCGCGACCCCGTCAAGGGCAAGCTCGGCGTGCTGGAAGACGCCCCGGGCAGCTTCGTCAAGTTCCGCCTCGACCTGCAGAAGAAGAAGTCCTGATGAGCCAGGCAGTACGGGTCGTGTTCGACACGAACGTGCTGCTTTCCCTCTTCGTCTTCGCCGACAGCCGCTTCGCCCCCTTGCGGGGCGAAGTCGCTTCCGGGCGCTGGATCGCCCTGACCAGCGCCCCCTGCCTCGCCGAATACCGGCGCGTGCTCGGTTACCCGCTGTTCGCCCTTGACCATGAACGGCAGGAAGCGGCCTATGCCGCCTACCTCGCACTGGTACAGCTGATCGACGCCGTGCCACAGGACGCCATCGCCCTGCCGCGTTGCAAGGACAAGGACGACCAGAAATTCCTTGAACTTGCCCGCGATGGCGGTGCGCACTGGCTCGTCACCGCCGACAAGCTGCTGCTGCGCCTGCGCCGCGGCCGGCGCCTGGAAAACCTGTTCCGCATCCTCACGCCCGACGAGGCACTGGCCAGCCTGTAGCCGTCCGGACCGGCAACTCTTGCCGCAGCAGGCGGCCGGATTGGTCGTTTTCGCCGGTTTTCGGGCAATTTCGCGCGCCAAGCACCCCTGGCAGGAAAGTTGCACAATAGGCTGCATGAACGCGCTGCCTGCCCTCGCTTTCGCCGAGTCCTTCGGTGCCGCCTACGCCAACAGCCGTGCCCGGCCCGCGCCGATCGCACCGGCCTCGCCTGAGCCCTGTGACCAGTTGGCCGCGATCGCGAACGCCTATGTCGAGGTGATCGAAGGCTGGTCCTGCACCGTGCAGGATGTCATCCGCTTTTCCACCCTCGCGGCCGAACTGGTCGGCCTTGTCGATACCGCCCCGCAGGTCTGCCTGGGCATGACACCCCATTTGCCGCTGCACAGCCCCTCGCTGCGCCATGCGCTCTCCGCGGCGGTCCTCGGCATCCATCTCGGCCGCGCGCTCCAGCTCGATGCCGTGCGCCAGCACACGATTGCCAAGGCGGCGCTGTTCATGAACCTGACCGCGATCGAACTGCAGGACGACCTCACGGCGCCGCATGCCGTCCCGAGCGATGCCCAGCGCATCACGCTGGCCCGCCACCCCCAACTGGCCGCCGACCTGCTGCGCGACTCGCCCGGCGCCGACCTCTGCTGGATCGAGGCGGTCGAGCAGCACCACGAATCCCTCGACGGCACCGGCTATCCCGCCGCGCTGCGCGGCAACGAGATCTGCTTCGAGGCGCGCATCCTCAAGATCGCCGATGTCTGGTGCGCGCTCGTTGCGCCGCAACGCCTGCTGCGCAATGCCAAGACGCCGCGCGAAGCGATGCACTGGATCCTCTCGCGCAGCCGCCAGATGTTCGACGCGCGCATTCTCGAAGTCCTGCGCCGCGTGAATGGCACCTATCCGCCCGGTACGCTGGTACGCCTCGCCAACCGCGAAACGGCAATCGTGGTGGATGCGCCGCACGGGGCGCATCGCCCCCGCGAGGTCGTCGCCTTCCTGGGCGCGCATGGCCGGCTGTTCCGCGAGCCGGTCCGGCGCGACACCAGCCGCGGGCAATTCGCCATCCGCAGTTACACCCAGCGGCCGGCCGCCACGATTAAGCCCGACTACTGGAACCGCATCTGGGCACTGGCCGGCGCGGCACGCTAAAACAGAAAGTCAGCGCCGGCGAGACGGCACGGCACTAGAATGCCGCGATGCACCAAAGCCGCGCCGAACACCTCGAAGTCCTGACCGCCGCGCCAGAAAAGGCGCGCCCGGACCTGCCGCCGCTGCTCTTCCTGCATGGCGCCTATACCGCCGCCTGGTGCTGGGAGCACTACCTGCCGCATTTCGCCGCCGCCGGATTTTCCTGCCATGCGCTGAGTTTTTCCGGCCACGGCGCGAGCCGCCGGCGCGATCACCTCGACAGCTACTCGATCGACGACTACGTCAACGACGTCGTCGAAACCATCGCCACGCTGCCGGCGCCGCCGGTGCTGATCGGCCATTCGATGGGCGGCTTCGTCGTGCAGAAATATCTCGAGAAGCACCCCGCGCCCGCCGCGGTACTGATGTGCTCGGTGCCGCCGCAAGGTCTGGCCGCTTCGGCCTTCGGCATGCTGTTCAACCAGCCGGGGCTGTTCGCCGATCTCAACCGCCTGATGACCGGCGGCCAGGTCGCGCTCGACAGCCTGCGGGCCGCACTGTTCGCCCAGCCGGTTTCGGTCGACGACCTCGCACGTTACTACCGCATGGCGCAACCCGAATCGCATCGCGCCATCTGGGACATGATGTTGTTCAACCTGCCCCACACGGCGCGCGTTTTGGAACACCTGCCGGACGGCCGCGAAAACCTGCTGGTGCAGGGCGCCGAACACGACATGATCATCCCCGCCTCGCTGGTGGAGATGACCGCACGCAGCTATGGCACCGACGCGACGCTCTACGCGGGCATGGGCCACGGCCTGATGCTCGAGGCCGACTGGCGCCGTCCGGCGCATGACCTCATCGATTGGCTGAACCAGCGCTTCGGCTGAAAGTTGCGCACCCCCGCTATCGGGCTTTCGCAATCGCGTACTCTTGGCTAACATTACCCGTTTCACATATCTGAACTTAGGATCGACGCATGGCCTTCTTTCGCCGCGCCCCCCAAACGACGCCTGCCAGCCCGTCAGCCGACACGGCCACAGCACCCGACAAGGATCCGCAAGGCCGCCAGTTCGTGAATGCGTTGCAGGAGATGGGCGTTGACCTCGCCCACATGTGCTATCGCCTGACCGACCTGACGAAGCAATCCGACGAGGCGGCACGCGAGGCCAACCAGATTGCCGACGAATCCATCAGCATCCGGGAAATGGCTCATACCGTGGCCGAGAGCGCCGGCCTCGCGGCCGATGCCGCGGTGCGCACCCGCGAGGAATCCGTGCTGGGCTCAAGCGAGCTCGATCAGGTCGTGCGGGGCATGGGCGAAATGGCGGCGCGCGTACGCGAAGCCCAGGCCACGATGTTGCAGCTGGTCGAGCAGATCGAGCGCATCGAAGCGAGTTCTTCCACCATCCACACGATCGCCAAGCAAACCAACCTGCTGGCATTGAATGCCGCGATCGAGGCGGCACGCGCCGGCGAGCAGGGCCGCGGTTTCGCGGTCGTCGCCGACGAGGTGCGCAAACTGGCCAATGCCGCCATCACCGCGGCCAGCGAAATTTCCGAAACGGTCGAGCGCATCCAGGCACAGACGGGGGTATCGGTCAGCGCCATTTCGGCACTGGCCGCCGAATCGGATGGTGTCGCGAATACGGCCCATCAGGTCGGCAAGCAACTCAAGAGCATCCTCGATGACGCCGTGAGCACAGAGACGCGCCTGCAATCCATTGCCGCGGACGCGCGCCAGACCGTCGACAAGGCCGATGCGATCGCCAGCCATGCCCAGGCGGGTTATGCGCGCATGGGACATTTCCAGAATGAGCTGACGCATGCAGCCGAACTGGCGGACAAGCCCGGCGAACAAACCTTCCGACTCCTGGCCACGACCGGCGTGGACTCGCCTCACACCCGCATCTTCGAAGCCGCGCAGAATACCGCCGCAGCCATCGGCCAGGCCTTCGAAGCCGCCATCGCCCGCGGGGACATCTCAACAGAAAAGTTGTTTGCGGAGGAGTATGCCCCGATCCCGCGGACCGCACCACAGAAATATTCGAGCCCGTTCGATCCGCTGGCTGACCGGCTGCTGCCGCCCTTGCAGGAGCCGTTTCTGACCAATCATCCCGAAGTCGTCTATGCCATCGCCACCGACCGCAAGGGCTATGTACCTACCCACAACAAGCGGTTCAGCCAACCCCTGACCGGCGACCCGGCCAAGGACCTCGCCGGCAACCGCACCAAGCGCATCTTCAGCGACCGGACTGGTTCTCGCTGCGGCGCGCATACCGAGACGGTACTGATCCAGACCTACAAACGCGACACGGGCGAGGTCATGCACGACCTGTCGGTGCCGATCTACGTGCGGGGTCGGCACTGGGGCGGATTTCGCGTAGGCTACCCGCCCCAGCAAACGGAAAACCAGGCAACCTACGCCGCCGTCAGCCTCTTCTGAAACTCAGTCGAGCAATTTCAGGGGGCTGCCAGATAGGGTGCCCGACTGTGGAAGCGTAGCGTCCCTTCTTGCTCAAATTGCTCCGCGCTCATCCACCCGTCAGCAACGACAATCCGAGACCGAACATGATGAGGGCAATCAGTGAATCCAGCACGCGCCACGCAGCAGGCCGACTGAATACAGGACCGAGCAAACGCGCCCCGTAGCCCAGTGCGAAGAACCAGGCAACACTGGCGGCCGCCGCACCCACCCAAAACCACCAGCGCCCCTCATCTCCGCGCTGACTGGCCAATGAGCCCAGCAAAATCACCGTATCCAGATAGACATGGGGATTCAGAAAAGTGAACGCCAGACAGGTCGCCAGGGCTGCCCCCAGTGACGTGCCGTCGGCAGAATCGACAATGAGTTGATGGGGGCGCAGCGCCCGCCTCGCCGCCGCTACGCCATACGCCACCAAAAAGGTGGTACCGCCATACCGCGCCACATCCATCAGCACGGGCACCGACCGGATCAGCGCCCCCAATCCAGCGACGCCCACCGCGATCAATAGCGCGTCGGCTGCGGCACAAACAAGCACGACGGGAAAAACATGCTCACGTCGGATCCCCTGACGCAGAACGAATGCATTCTGTGCGCCAATGGCAATGATCAGCACAGCGCCCGAAAGAAATCCGGCAACGATATCCGCAGTCATGTAAAGGCGGGCGTCTACCCCAGATATTTGAGGTGGCTGCCGCATCCGGCGCGGCAGTCTGAAGCGCCAAAGCCGGGAACAAGCACTTGCCCCGGCGTTGCTTGGTTGATCGCGCACTCGCCCTCGACATAGCGACGTACGCCAGCGATACACACGCCGGGTGCGGCGAGCAGATAGTCGATGTGCCAGCGCAGCGTCTTATCCCGGCGCAGGTGGCGCGCGACGCGCGCCTCGAAGTTGCGCCGCGCCGAACCGGTATAAATGTAACGGCCGGCAGGGAAGGCGAAGCCTCCGAGCCGGCCAATGGTCACCCCCACGGGGCGGGCGACTTCGATCAGGAGTTGGTAAGTTCTGTGAGCGCTCACTCTTCCAGCAGGCTGCGTAGCATCCATGCCGTCTTCTCATGCACGTCGAGGCGCTGTGTCAGCACGTCGGCGGTCGGTTGGTCGTTCGCCTTGTCGACCACAGGGAACAGTTCGCGCGCGGTGCGGGCCGTGGCTTCCTGCGCGGCGACGAGCAGCCGGATCATTTCAGTGGCCTTCGGCACACCCTCCACTTCCTTGATCGAGGCGAGCTTGACGAATTCGCGGTAGGTGCCGGGGGCAGGGTGGCCGAGGGCGCGGATACGCTCGGCGATGATGTCGAGCGCGTTCCACTGCTCGGTGTATTGCGCCATGAACATCACGTGCAGCGTGTTGAACATCGGTCCGGTGACGTTCCAGTGGAAGTTGTGCGTCATCAGGTAGAGCGTGTAGCTGTCGG
>CAZTWA010000163.1:4255-5951 GCA_964617225.1 uncultured Methyloversatilis sp. | reverse complement strand
CCCGCGACGCGGCCGGACGCGGCATCCGCACCCTGCTGGTCGATCAGGGCGACTTTGCAGGCGCCACCTCCTCCGCCAGCACCAAGCTGATCCACGGCGGCCTGCGTTACCTCGAGCACTACGAATTCCGCCTCGTCGCCGAGTCGCTGGCCGAGCGCGAGGTCATGCTGCGCATCGCCCCCCACCTCGTTACCCCGCTGCGTTTCGTCATGCCACATGTGCCAACACTGCGCCCCACCTGGATGATTCGCGCAGGACTCTGGCTCTATGATCATATCGGGGGGGCACACAGCCTGCCGGGATCGACAGACGTCCGGCTCGACCCGGATGGATTCGGCGCCGGACTCAAGCCCGAGATGAAGCATGGCTTTGCCTATTCCGATGCCCGCGTCGACGATGCCCGACTGGTCATCGCCAATCTGCGTTCAGCGGCCGATCAGGGTGCCACGGTCTGCTCACGCACACGGCTCGTTGCTGCCCGTCGCAACGCCGGTGTCTGGCGTGCGACGCTCGAATCGGCAGAATCGCAACGGGAAGTATCCGCACGCGTTCTGGTCAATGCCGCCGGCCCCTGGGTCGACAAGGTCGTCGAGCGTACCGGTGGCACGATGAACAACGCGCGCGTGCGGCTGGTCAAGGGCAGCCACATCATCGTGCCGCGCATCCATGCCGGCGAGCACGCCTACCTCCTGCAGAACACCGACCAGCGCATCGTCTTCGTGATTCCCTACCTCGACCATTGGTCGCTGATCGGCACCACCGACGTACCCATCGAACAGGCGGACCAACCCTGGGAAATCGCGCCGGCGGAAATCCGCTACCTGCTCGAGGCCGCCAATCGCTACCTGGCCCGGCCGATTGCCGAGAGCGACATCGTCTGGAGTTTCGCCGGCATCCGCCCGCTCTACGACGACGGCCACGGCGATCCGGCGGCCATCACCCGTGACTACACCCTGAAGCTCGACGATCGCGATGGCGCCGTGGAACTCGCCGTGTTCGGTGGCAAGCTGACCACCTATCGCAAGCTGGCCGAAACCGTGCTGGAACGGCTAACGCCCTGGCTGAACACCGTGCGTGGGCCATGGACTGCCGACACGACATTGCCAGGAGGCGATTTTGACCCCACACAACGCGCAGCTGTCTTGTGTGACCTGTGCGGCGACTACCCGCGATTGCCGCCAGCACTACTCCATGCGATGTTTGGCCGCCACGGTACGCTGACGCGCACACTCTTGGGCGAGGCTCGCACGCTCGCCGATCTGGGCCAGGACTTCGGCGGTGATCTGTTCCAGAGGGAAGTAGACTATCTTGTGCAAAACGAATGGGGGACCAACGTGGAAGACATCCTTTGGCGACGCACGAAAACCGGGCTGGCCATGACGCCAGTGCAACGTGCAGCATTTGCGGGGTGGTTCGTCTCCCATGCTCAACTATCCGAACATGCGACCGCTCGCCGAATTTCCGCCTGAACAAGCCGCCGGCATCATCGGCGTACTGACCGACATCGACGACACGCTCACCACGGAAGGTCGGCTCACCGCCGCCGCCTACGCCGCGCTCGAAGCCCTGCACGCGGCGGGCCTCAAAGTCATTCCCATCACCGGCCGCCCGGCCGGCTGGTGCGACCACATCGCGCGCATGTGGCCGGTCGATGCCGTGGTCGGCGAAAACGGCGCCTTCTGGATGCGCCACGACC
>CAZTWA010000163.1:0-4155 GCA_964617225.1 uncultured Methyloversatilis sp. | reverse complement strand
CTGCCTCGTCGAGGAATTCGGCAGCGACATCGACGTACCGGCCGAACGGGCACGCTGGATCTTCGTCGGCGACTCGCCGAACGATGCCCCGATGTTCGGCTGGTTTCCCAATGCCGTCGGGGTCGCCAACGTGCGCGACTTCGCCGACCGGCTCACTGCCACGCCGCGCTATGTCACGCGAGCGCGTTCCGGCGCGGGTTTCGTCGAACTTGCAGAGTTGCTGCTGGCCGCTCGTCCATGACTCCGCCTGCCCTGCCATCCACCGGCAATCTTGGCTTCCTGTCGGAGGCCGAGCAACTGCGCCAGAAAGCGAACGGTACGCTGCTCGCCCACTTCGCGGATATCTGCGACGGGGTCGTCGTGGTGGATAAAGAAGCGCGGATCGCCTGGATGAACGACAAGTACCCGAAGCGCCTTGGCATTCCCGATGCAGCCGCGGTCATCGGCAAACCGATCGAAACGGTCATCCCCAACAGCCTGATGCGCGAGGTCGTCAATACCGGGCGGCCGATGATGCTCGACATCATGGATTTCGGCAGCGATACCTTCGTCGTGATGCGCTTCCCGTTGCGCGACGACACCGGCCAGATCATCGGCGCCGTCGGCTTCCTGATTTTCGACGATGCGCAACGCCTGACCCCGATCGTTTCACGCTACCAGAAATTGCGCACTGACCTTGCCGATGCGCACCGCAAGCTGGCCGAAGCCCGGCAAGCCAAATACACGCTGGCGAGTTTCATCGGCACCTCGCCCGTCTGCGCGGCGCTGAAGCAGGCCGCGCGCCGTGCCGCACGTACCAACTCCTCGGTGCTCATCCTCGGTGAAACCGGCACCGGCAAGGAGCTGCTGGCGCATGCCATTCATGCCTCCGGTCCGCGCGCCGACCGGCCTTTCGTCGCCGTGAATATCGCCGCGATCCCGGAAACCCTGCTCGAAGCGGAGTTCTTCGGTGTCGCGCCCGGTGCTTATACCGGTGCCGACCAGCGGGGACGCGACGGGAAATTCAAGCTGGCGGATGGCGGCACGCTGTTCCTCGACGAAATCGGCGACATGTCGCTGGCCATGCAATCCAAGTTCCTGCGCACGCTGCAGGAACGTGAATTCGAGCCGGTCGGTTCGAATCGCCTGATCAGCGTCGATGTGCGCGTTATCGCGGCGACACACCATGACCTCGAGACCATGGTGAAGGAAGGCCGGTTCCGCTCCGACCTGTATTACCGCCTGAACGTCATCGTGCTGAAAACCCCGCCGCTGCGCAGCCGCCTCGACGACATGCCGATCCTCGCGGAACACCTGATCGACCAGTTGTGCCGTCGGCTCGGCATACCGCAGCACGGCATCAGCCTCGGCGCGGTGGCACGACTCCGGCAGCACGACTGGCCGGGCAACGTGCGCGAACTGTCGAATGTGCTCGAACGTGCGCTGCTGATGTCCGACAGTGACCTGCTGGAAGCCGCGGACCTCGACCCGGTCATGCCGCCCACGCCTACAGCCGCTGCGAAACAGGCTCTGCCCGCTACCCACCACGGTATCGCCGAGGCTGTGGCAACTGCCGAGGCCGAGGCCATTCGTGGGGCACTCCAGAACGCCGGGGGCAACAAGACGAAGGCGGCCAAACTGCTCGGCATTTCACGCGCCGCGCTGTACGAAAAAATCTCGGCGCTCGGCATCAGCCGACCCTTCGGCGAGCCATAGCCAGCGCCTGACCGGAGTGTCTGCCAACGCAGACACTTTGTATTGTTATCCGGACACCCGAGACGCCATTCCTCTCGCAGGAATCTCCTGATCCATATCGTTTTCAATGACTTGTGCTTCTGGCGCAAGTCTTGCGATCCGCATTCAAGCTCTGGAATGCCCGGCGCACGGCGATTGAAGTTCGACCACCGCTACGCCGGCTTCCTCTGCCAGAGGGAAAACAACATTAACGAACATCGAATCTAGGAGGTCTTCATGTTGGGGGTAATGGGCATCATCATTTCACTGGGCCTGTTGATGTATCTGGCCTATCGGGGCATCAACGTGCTGATCCTGGCGCCGCTGATGGCACTGCTGGCGGTGCTGCTCAGCGGCGACGCGACACTGCTGCTGCCTACTTACACGCAGCTGTTCATGAAGGAACTGGGGGGTTACCTGCTCAAGTTCTTCCCGCTGTTCATGCTGGGTGCGATCTTCGGCAAGTTGATGGACGACTCCGGTTCGGCCAAGTCGATCGCCCACTGGATCGTCACCAAGGTCGGCAAGGAGCGCGCCATTCTGGCCATCGTGCTGTCCTGTGGCATCCTCACCTACGGCGGCGTCTCGCTGTTCGTCGTCGCCTTTGCCGTCTATCCGATCGGCGCCGCGCTGATGCGTGAAATCGGCATGCCCAAGCGCTTCATTCCGGGCGCGATCGCGCTGGGTTCGTTCACCTTCACGATGACCGCCTTCCCCGGCACGCCGGCCATCCAGAACGCCATCCCGATTCCGTTCTTCGGCACCAACAGCTTCGCCGCACCCGGCCTCGGCATCATCGGCGGCCTCATGATGATGATTTTCGGCACCATGTGGCTGCAATCGCGCGCGAAGCGTGCCATGGCCGCCGGCGAAGGCTATGGCGACCACCAGAACGAAGGCTTGAATGCCCATGTCGATAGCGCAAGCATGCCCTCGATCTTCCTGGCCCTGCTGCCGATCATCCTGGTCATCGGCCTGAACGCACTGTTCACCTACCAGATCTTCCCGAACATCGACGCCAGCTACCTCGCCGACAAGAAGTACGGTGCCACCAGCCTGAAGTCCGTGGCCGGCCTCTGGTCGATCATCGTCGCGCTGGTCATCGCCATCGTGTTCATCATCGTCGCCCACTGGAAGCGCTGGAAGAGCGTCGTCGAATCGCTGAACTCCGGGACGATGGGCTCTCTGCTGCCGATCTTCAACACGGCATCCGAAGTCGGTTACGGCAACGTGATCGCCTCGCTCGCCGCCTTCGCCGTCGTCAAGGAAGCGGTGCTCGGCATTTCCGACAATCCGCTGATCTCCGAAGCGGTCGCGGTCAACGTGCTCGCCGGCATCACCGGCTCGGCTTCCGGCGGCATGAGCATCGCGCTGTCCACGCTGGGCGCCAAGTATCTGGAACTGGCCAACGCGATCAACCTGAGTCCGGAACTGCTGCACCGGGTCGCCGTGATGTCCTCGGGCTGCTTCGACTCCCTGCCGCACAACGGCGCGGTCATCACGCTGCTCGGCATCTGCAAGCTGACCCACAAGCAGTCCTATTTCGACGTCTTCATGGTCTCGGTGATCATCCCGCTGACTGCGCTGGTCGCCGTCATCACGCTGGGATCGATGTTCGGCAGCTTCTAGCATTGAGCTTCATGGCTGTATCGCTGTAAGCTTCGGAGTCCCTCCGCCCCGCAGGGCGGGGGACTTCAATCTGCAAGACACAAAACCGCCCGCCGCGCGACGGATGGGCCAAGAACAAGACAAAGGGGATGAGCATCATGAAGAATCCGCATCTTGCCGCGCACGGCATCACGGCGGCCAACAAGATCGTCAGCGCGCGTCAGGCCGTCGATCTGATCCGCGACGGTGACACGATCGCGACCGGCGGTTTCGTCGGTATCGGCTTTGCGGAAAACATCGCCGTCACACTCGAGGAACGTTTCCTCGAAACCGGCGCACCGCGCGGGGTTGGCCTCGTCTACGCCGCCGGCCAGGGTGACGGCAAGGAACGCGGACTCAACCATCTCGGCCACGACGGGCTGGTCGGCCGCGTCATCGGCGGCCACTGGGGGCTCGCGCCGCGCCTGCAGGAACTCGCCGTAAGCAACCGCATCGAGGCCTGGAACCTGCCGCAGGGCGTCATCACCCACCTCTTCCGCGACATCGCCGCCGGCAAGCCGGGCACGATCTCCCGCGTCGGCCTCGGCACCTTCGTCGACCCGCGCTTCGGCGGCGGCAAGCTGAACCAGAAGACCATCGACGGCGGCACCGACATCGTGCGCCTCATGCCGATCGACGGCGAGGAATACCTGTTCTACAAGGCTTTCCCGATCCACGTCGGCATCATCCGCGGCACCACGGCCGACCTGGACGGCAACATCACGATGGAGAAGGAAGCCCTGACGCTCGAGGCGCAGGCCATCGCGATGGCGGCGCACAACTCCGGCGGGATCG
>CAZTWA010000162.1:0-5981 GCA_964617225.1 uncultured Methyloversatilis sp. | reverse complement strand
CGGCGGGCAGACGCACGACGACCTCGAGCAGGCATCGCGGTTCTTGGCCTAGGCTTTGAAAGCCTAGATTTTCAGTATTGATGCTTGCGTTGTTTGGGGTATAGTAAGGAATCCTTACTATACCTATTGGGGCGGTCATGCTTGCCAAACTGACTTCAAAGAACCAGCTCACCTTGCCCAAAAGCATCACGGCTGCTGTTGGCGCAACCGAGTATTTCGATATCGAGGCCAGCAATGGTCAGATCGTGCTGACGCCAGTGCGCATCCAGCGCGGTGATGCCGTGCGTGCCAAGCTCGCAGAGCTTGATCTCCAGGATCAAGATGTCGCCGATGCGGTCACTTGGGCGCGCCAAACTACGGTGAAAAAGCAGGCCAGTACGAAGTGAAACGTTTGTCCCGGGTGGTTTTCGACACCAATCTGGTGTTGTCAGCATTGGTTTTCTCTCAGGGCCGACTCGCATCCCTGCGCTTGGTCTGGCAAGGCCAACTTGTGCAACCCTTGGTTTCTCAGTTCACTGCTGCCGAACTGATTCGCGCACTGGCCTATCCCAAGTTCAAGCTTGCACCTTTCGAGCAGGAAGAGTTACTGGCGGATTACCTGCCCTACTGCAAGACGGTTCGCATACCCGAGCCGCCGCCTGTGACACCGCAATGCCGTGACCCTTTCGATGTGCCGTTTCTGCAATTGGCCATCGCCGGCAAAGCCGATGCGCTGGTGACTGGCGACAATGATTTGCTGACGCTTGAAGGAAAGCTGCCCTTTCCTATCCTCAACGCAGACGCGTTTCTGGGCAGATTTCCTCAGAAGCTGTAACGCACCTCGGAATACAGGCGGTCGCGATTGTCGTACTGGCCGAACATGCCGAGCGGCGGTCCCTTGAAGATGTCGAAGCCGGCGAGCAGGCGCCAGTTCTTCTCGAAGTTCCACTGCACGCGGGGGCGGAACAGCCAGTCGGTACGGTTCAGGCTGGAGATGAAGGTGGCTTGCGCTTCCCACTTGCTGCCGAGTTTCTTGTTCAGGTAGAGGCTGTAGCCGTTCTCATGCTTGTCGGGAATGATCCGCGTATCGTGTGCGTAGAAAATGCGCTGGAACAGTTGCACGTTGAAGCGTGTGTCGGCGGGCAACGTGAAGTCCAGGCCGGCCGCCCAGTCCAGCGTGTTCTGCGCGACGAGGCCATCCGCTTCGGCGATATCCAGCACGCCGAACTTGCGCCCGCGTGTATAGACGGCTTCGCCCTTGAGAACCATCGAGCCGAAATCCTTGGCCAGCGTGCCGCCTACCTGGCTGATGCGCTCGTGCCGCGGTTCGAAATACGCGACAGGACCGACGATCTCGCGGTAGAAGGTCTGCTGGATGTCTATGCTCCGGTAGTAGAAGCCCGACAGATCCCAGCCGTTGGTCAGGTAGGAAACGCGCAGGCCGTAATTGCCATTGTTCAGGCTGCGGCCCGGTTTCACTTCATTGCGATAGACCGGCAGCAGCCCCGGCATGACCGCCTGGTAGGGGAAGAACTCCGCGCCCGGCTTGCCGATCTCGTCGTAGGTGGCGACGGGTACCCAGAGCAGTTCGGCGTGGAAATCGTCCTTGAAATATTCGGCGCGGGCCGCCCATTGCGGGGTGCGTAGCGTGTCGAACTCGGGCAGGATGAATTCGCGCAGGTCGCGCGCCGAGACGACGTCGGCGAAGAACAGGCCGACCATCTCGCCCCACACCACATGCTGCCGGCCGAGCCGGAAGTCCCAGTCGCCGGCGCTGATGTCGAGGTAGGTTTCGCGCAGCGCGGCGGTGGCCCGCTGGTTATGGGCGACGGCCGAGGGGTAGTGGTCATTGACGTCGAAGACGGCATCGTAGTCGAGACGTACGTTGGCTTTCCATTTCATGCCGCTGCCCAGCTTGCCCTGCGTGCCGATTTCGCCGCGGGTGCGCAGCTTCGACCAGTGCGTGGGATCGTCGATCGTGCGCGCCAGTTCGAACTGCACGAAGCCCTTGAGGCCGGAAGCGTCGTTCGCCGGTTTCGCGGCTTTCGGCTTGGGCGTGTCGTCGAGATCGCCGAACAGGGCGTCGCGCGAATCGGCCAGGCTGGGCTGGGAAAGGAAGGCCAGCGCGGGGAGGAGGGCCGCCAGCAGGGCATGGCGCCACTTTACATTCGTGGAAATGTTCATTCTCCGGTGTCCTCCGGGTAGTGGATTCTGGCCGCCAGCCATTTGCCGTCGCGGCGGATGCCGAACGCCTGCACGCGGCCGTCTTCGACCTGGACCAGGCGGTCGGCCAGGTCGACCACGCGGCGGTCATGGGTCGAGAAGATGAAGGTCGTCTTGAGCTTTTCGTTGATTTTCTTCATCAGCCGCAGGATGCCAACGCCGGTTTTCTTGTCGAGGTTCGCGGTCGGTTCGTCGGCCAGCACGATGCTGGGCGAACCGGCCAGTGCCCGCGCGATCGCCACGCGCTGGCGTTGCCCGCCCGACAGTTGGTTCGGACGGTTGTCCTTGCGGTTCGAGAGGCCGACGACATCGAGGAAGTAGTCGACGCGCTCGCGGCGTTCGGCCGGTGTCATGTCGGTTCTCTGCAGCAGGGGATACTCGATGTTCTCGGCGGCCGAGAGCACGGGAAGCAGGTTGAAGGTCTGGAAGATGAAGCCGATCGAGCGCAGGCGCAGGGCAGCCAGGTCGTTGTCGGACAGTCCATCCACATTCTGCTCGTTGATGAAGACGCTGCCGCTGGTCGGCCGGTCGATGCAGCCGATGAGGTTGAGGATCGTCGTTTTGCCGCTTCCCGACGGGCCGGCGATGGCCAGAAAAACGCCCGGCTGCACGGCCAGCGAGATATCATTGACCGCGCGTACCCGCTGTTCACCCAGCTGGTAATCCTTGCAAACATGCTCGACGCGGACAACATTGTTCGTCATGGCAACTTGCGGTGGGAAGATGATGAAAACATCTGAATTTTATGCCAAAACCTTGGTTGGTCTGGTGCTTTCAATAGGAGCCTTAATCGGGGGTTATTGCTTCGCCCAGGAAACTCAGAAACAGGATGCGGTCGATGCCGAGGCGCAGTCGATCGTCGAAAAGGCCGATTTGATCCGCTTTCCCGCCGAGGGTTTTCAGGTCGATGTGGCGATCACGACGACGCTGGCGGACAAATCGACTGACGTGCGCAAGTATCGTGTGCTGTCGAAAGGCAACGAGAACAGCGTGGTCATGGTGGTTGAACCAGCCTCGGATCGCGGCCAGATCATGCTGATGAAGGGGCGCGACCTGTGGGTGTTCATGCCCGAAGTCTCGCAGCCGATCCGCCTCTCGCTCGCGCAGCGCCTGACGGGGCAGGTGGCCAACGGCGACCTCGCGCGGGCGAACTTTGCCGGCGACTATTTTCCGCGCATCGTCGGCAGCGAGACGATCGGCAACGAGCAGTACCACGTGCTCGAACTCAAGGCGGTGGATCGCGGTGTGACCTATCAGCGCGTGATGTACTGGGTGAACAAGAAGAGCGCCTGGCCCCTGAAGGCGGAGTTCTACTCGCTGTCCAACCGGCTGTTGAAGCGCTGCAGCTACGAGAGTTACCAGACCCAGGCCGGCAAGCTGCGGCCGGCGCGTCTCGTCATGGAAGATGCCCTGAAGGCGGGCGAGCAGTCGGTGCTCGAATACCAGGCCATGAAGCTGCGCGACCTGCCCGACAAGATTTTCACCAAGGATTACCTGAAGAAGTTGGACTGACCTGCCGTTAATACCCGTGGTGCCGTCCTGCCAGCGCTGACTTTCACGCAAAGCGGGCAGTTTTCCGGCAGGCTCGCGGTATCATAAGACCCAGCGATTTGACATGGTGTGGCGATGGTGGAATGTTTTGGGGTGCTCAACCGGCGAAAAGCATGACTAAGGGGATTGCATGATCACATCGGCGATGGGACACACGTTCCGTACCGACACCTTCCTGCAGGTAGTTTTCGATTTCGGTTTCGTCTTCGTTGGCATCCTCATCGGCGTGATGTGGGTGGGCAACGAATTGCCGATCGATATGGGCATGGTCGCCACCTATGCGTCGATCCTGGCCTTCACCATGCTCGCCCTCAATGCATGGCTCGGTTTCTACCAGCGCATCCACGACCGGACGGTGGAAGACTCCCGTGCCCGCGCCGTACTGGCGCTGCATCTGTCGATCCCCGTTGCCTATATCATTTTCATCATCCTGCCTTCGGCCGAAGGCAACCGCACGCTGCTCGAGTTGTCGGGCATGGCGGCCTTGTTTGGCATGTTGAGCTACCGGGTGATGGCCTCGCACCGGCGCTCGCGCGCCCTGGTGACATTGCGGCTGCTGATTTTTGGCGCGGGCAAGGAGGCGGCCTCCGTCGCGGCATCGCTGAGCAAGGAAGACCAGACCGTGCGCGTCGTCGGTTTCTATCCCGGTGCGGTGGCCGAAGAGCGGGCCGTGCCCGAGAACATGCTGATATCGAGCGAGAAGAGCCTCATCGATGTGGTCAGCGAACTTAATGTTGACGAGATCGTCGTCGCGATCGGCGAGCGGCGCGGTGGGCGCATGCCCTTGCGCGAGTTGCTCGATTGCCGCCTCTCGGGCGTCCTGGTGCTCGACATGTCGAGCCACTTCGAACGCATGCTCGGCCAGATCCGGCTCGATGCCCTGCGGGCAGGCTGGCTGATCTTCGGCGGCGGCTTCCGGCAAGGGACCGGACGAACCACGATCAAGCGCATCTTCGACATCGTTGCCGCGTCGATCCTGCTGCTCCTCTTCTCCCCGTTGATGCTGATGACCGCTATGCTCATCGTGCTCGAGGATGGCTTCCCCATCCTCTATCGGCAAGAGCGCGTGGGGCTCAACGGCCGTCTGTTCAATGTCATCAAGTTCCGCAGCATGCGCCGCGATGCCGAGAGCGACGGCCAGCCGCGTTGGGCGACCAAGAATGACGATCGCGTGACGCGTGTCGGCAAGATTATCCGCAGGTTGCGCATCGACGAACTGCCGCAGCTGTTTTCGGTGTTGTCCGGCGACATGAGCATGGTCGGCCCACGCCCCGAGCGCGCCTTCTTCGTCGACCAATTAACCAAGGAAATCCCGTTCTATGCCGTTCGCCACAGCGTCAAACCGGGTGTGACCGGCTGGGCGCAGGTGCGCTACCACTATGGCTCGACCGTGGATGATGCCGCCCAGAAGCTGCAGTACGACCTGTACTACGTCAAGAATCACACGCTCATGCTCGACCTGGTCGTCCTGTTTGAAACCGTCGGCGTGGTGGTCAGCGGTAAAGGGGCGCAGTAAATGAGGCTGGGCAGACTGATTTGCGTGCTTGCCGCGCTGGCTTCGGCGTCAGCATGGTCGGCCGACCCCAAGGCATCGAAGTATTACGAAGATGCCCTGAGCCGCTATGAAAAGAAGGATCTCGACGGCGCGATCATCCAGTTGAAAAATGCCCTGCAGATCGATGCCAGCATGCTGCCGGTGCAGATGCTGCTCGGCAAGGCCTTGCTGCAGAATGGTGAAGTCGCAGCGGCCGAAGTGGCCCTGCTCGAAGCCTTGCGGCTGGGTGTCAATCGCGCCGAGATCGCCCCCTTGCTTGGGCAGGCCTATCTGGCGCAGGGCAAGCACAAGCAGTTGTTCGAGCAGCACCAGTTCAGCCTGGCAGGGTTGCCCGCCGGAGTGCGCAAGCAGGTGCTGTTGATGCAATCCGCCGCCCATGCCGATCTCGGCAATTCCCGCGATGCCCTGCAGGCCGTTTCTGATGCGCGCGCCATCGACCCGCAATCTCCAGACACATGGCTGGCCGAAGTGCCGATCCGCATCCGGGCACGCCAGTTCGGCGAGGCGAAAGCCGCTGTCGACAAGGCGCTAGCACTGGCCCCGGATTCCACCGAGGGTTGGTATCAGAAGGCCGCGGTGGCCCATGTCTCAGGTGAGTTGGCGCAGGCGCTCGCGTCTTATGATCGGGTGATCAAGCTGGATACCGCGCATCTGGAGGCGCGTGTGGCCCGTG
>CAZTWA010000161.1:0-5985 GCA_964617225.1 uncultured Methyloversatilis sp. | reverse complement strand
ATCGCCGCGCCGATGGTCGGGGGCATGATTTCATCGACGCTGCTCACGCTGATCGTGATTCCAGCGATCTACGCGCTGGTCGAGGGATGGCGCATGCACCGCAGAGACCCCGTGGATCAACCGTAGCGGGCAGGCACGGAAATGTCTGAAGTATTAAACTGCTGACCTGCTCACCAAGCAAAGCCCGTCATGCGAATAACACGTAAGGTATTTCATGATCTTGCCATATGGATGGTCGGCTTCGGCCTCGCGATCGGCGTGGTGTTCCCCTTTTTCACGCTCATGCTGGGCGTGCCGCGAGTCAATGCGCTGACACCGACATTTTTCTTCGCGTGTCTGTGCGCGGGGGCGCTGGCGGGCATCATCAACTACGGCCTTGCTCACTGGGTGGTCGGACTGCGGCTGCGCATCCTCTCCAACAGCATGCACCATGTCGAAGAGAACCTGCGGGCGCTGGGTTCCGGTGGCGACCTGTTGGCATGTACGCCAGAAAAATGCGCCATCGCCGTGGATTCTGATGACGAGATTGGCGAAAGTGCCCGTGCGTTCAATCGACTCGTGGAGTCGCTGGCGAACACGATGCGGACCCAGGCCGCGGTCCGGTCGTTTTCCGAGATGCTCACCAGCGAGTTGGAGATCGAGAATCTGGCGGAGAATGCCCTGCGCCAGTTCTTTGAGCACACGGGCGCTGCAGGCGGTTTGATTCTTTGCCAGTGCGAAGGGGAGATGAAGCTTGCTGCCGCGATTGGATTGCGGGAGCCGGTCTCCCTCGCAAGCAACGAATCGGTGCTGACAGCCATGCGCACCGGTGAAAATCAGGACATAACGATTCCTGAGCACGTAATGGTCGAGGGCGTCATGACGGATTTTCGTCCCCAGGAAGTGCTCGTCCTGCCGATCATTTACAAGAAGGTGCCCTTGGGCGTGCTGGTACTGGCGTCCGCAGGCACATTCACAGCGGATCATCGGGCGCGAATCGAAATGTTCCTGCACGGTCTCGGGCTGGCCATGAACAATGCCCTGGCCCATGATCACCTGCAGCGCTTGGCCGCGCTGGACCCGCTGACCGGCGTCTATAACCGGCGTTTCGGACTGAGACGCTTGCATGAAGAGTACGAGCGGGCGGTACGCATGTCCTCTCCATTGAGTGTTCTGATGTTCGACCTGGATCACTTCAAGGTCGTGAATGACACTTACGGCCACCTGATCGGGGACCGGGTGCTGAAATCCATTTGTGGCATCGCGCGTTCGTTGCTTCGGGAAGGCGACGTTTTGCTGCGGTACGGCGGCGAGGAATTCCTGGCAATCCTTCCCGGTGCATCAGCGCAAGACCTGCAATTGGTTGCCGAACGCATCCGCAAGACGGCTGAGGAGAGCGCCCTGTCGGACGGCGCGAAAACTGTGCGGGTGACGCTGAGCGTGGGGGGGGTCGCGTTTCCCCACCAGAATATCGCAGGAGAAGATGCACTGATCCAGCTCGCCGACGAGGCGCTGTACAAGGCCAAGGCGTCCGGCAGAAACCGCGTGGAAATCACCCGGTAGCGGGTTAGGAGAAACCCTGGAAAGTTGTTACACTGCGCGCCGCGTCGGCAAATAATCAGTCAAACAGCCGCGCGTCGCGTACGGATTCCCCTTCCGCGTTTTACCCCCAATAGCGTTTCTGCCCTGACTGGTTCGTGCCCATGAGATTGGTGCGAGTGGCCGATTCCAGGAGCACTTCCATGCACTTTACCGAGCTCGGCCTGTCGGCCGACATCCTGCGTGCCGTCGCCGAACAAGGCTACGACACCCCCACTCCCATCCAGGCGCAAGCCATCCCGCTGGTGCTCGAAGGCCGCGACCTCATGGCCGCCGCCCAGACGGGCACCGGCAAGACCGCCGGTTTCACCCTGCCCATCCTGCAATTGCTGGCACAGGACAACGCCCTGTCGCTCAAGCGCTTCAAGCCGCGCGCGCTGGTGCTGGTCCCGACGCGCGAACTGGCGATCCAGGTGCAACAGAGCGTGTTCACCTACGGCAAGCATGTGCGCCTGCGCACCGCCGCAATCTACGGCGGCGTTGCCATCGGACCGCAGACCAAGCTGCTCAAGGCCGGCGTCGATATCGTCGTCGCCACGCCGGGCCGCCTGCTCGACCATGTCACCCAGCGCAACATCGACCTGTCGGGCATCGAGATCCTCGTGCTCGACGAGGCTGATCGCATGCTCGACATGGGTTTCATCCACGACATCCGCAAGGTGATCTCGCTGCTGCCGAAGAAGAAGCAGAGCCTGTTGTTCTCCGCGACGTTCTCCGACGACATTCGCGCGCTCGCCACCGGCCTGCTGCGCGATCCTGTCAGCGTTGAGGTAGCGCGCCGCAACGCCCCGGCCGAGGCCGTGGCGCAGTGCGTCTATCACGTCGATCGCGACCGCAAGCGCGACCTGTTGATCCGCCTGATCACCGACAATAACTGGCATCAGGTGCTGGTATTCACCCGCACCAAGCACGGTGCCGACGCACTGGCCGAGCGCCTGTGCAAGGCGCGCATCAGCGCCGCCGCCCTGCACGGCAACAAGAGCCAGGGGCAGCGTATCCGCGCGCTCGACGACTTCAAGCGGCTCAAGATCAACGTGCTGGTTGCCACCGACATCGCGGCGCGCGGCATCGACATCGACGAACTGCCGCACGTGGTCAATTACGAATTGCCGAGCGTCCCCGAGGACTACGTGCATCGCATCGGCCGCACCGGCCGTGCCGGCGCATCGGGCGAGGCGACCTCGCTGGTCTGCATCGACGAGCACAAGCTGCTGCGCGACATCGAGCGTGTGCTGAAGCGCGAAATCGACAAGCGCGTGATGCCGGGCTTCGAACCCGATCCCAAGATCAAGGCCGAGCCGATCCAGAAGCCGCGCGTTTCAAGCGGGGCGCGCAATGCAGCGCCCGCCCGCGCGGCCGCGCCGGCACGGTCCGCTGGCAAGCCGCCGGCCAGAGGCAAGGCGCATGCCTCGGCTGGAGGCCATCATTTCGGTTCGCGGCATCGCTGAGGCTGGCGATGAAAATGCTTGTTCGACTGTTCTTCAGGACCCTGCGCATCGTCCTCGGCCCCTTCATGCTGCTGGGGGAATGGCTCACCCGGCCGGCCGGCATCGTGCGTGCGCCCGAGGCGCAAGCGCAGGTGAAGCAAGCCTGCCGGGAACTGGCCTTGTACGAGTTCCGCACTTGCCCGTTCTGCATCAAGGTCCGGCAGGAAATGCGCCGGCTGTCGCTCGACATCGAACGCCGCGATGCGCAGCATCCCGGCCCTCATCGCGATGCTCTGGTCGCCGGCGGCGGCCGGGCCATGGTGCCCTGCCTCCGGATCACCGCGGCGGACGGGTCGGTGCAGTGGCTCTACGAGTCCGGCGCGATCATCGCCTACCTGCGCGAACACTTCGCCACGGCCTGAGGAAAGTCAGGCCTGGCGGGACGGCAAGGCGGGAATCCAGGACGACGGCGGCGGCTGCTCAATGCAGCATCGGCACGTCGTGGTTCATGATGTGGTGATCGAGCCAGCGTGACAGCACCACCGCGGTGTCGGTGATGGCCCGCACCGTTTGCTGCCGGTCCTGGGGCCGCGCCAGCAAGGCGACACGGTCGGCGATATTGGCATGGTCTTCCGCGTGCATCAAGTAGCGTTCGTGGTGCTTCACGCTGATGCCGAGATCCTTCATCAGGTTTTCTTCCGTCCGGAAGTGCTCGACCATGTAGCCGAGCAGGTCGGTCACGCAATCCAGCAGGGCGGACTCGCATCCTCTGACCTTGTCGCTCGCGCAACCCACGCAACTCTGCTTGCTGTCGAAGTCGTCGCAAATCGTGCGCAGCCGGTCGATGAACGCCCGCAACTGGCGATGCTCCTCATCGATCATGGTGATGCCGGTCGATAGTGCATTCGGGAGCGGGGCGCAGTCGGGGCGGTCAGGCATGGGTCAGACAGACAGATTGCATATTTTTATTCTAGCGTTGATTTCACGCCAGGTCAGCATCGGCATCGGCTGATGTGCCGGCTCAGGCCGCTTGTGCCGACACGCGTGTGCGGTAGGCGCTGGGCGCGCTGCCGGTCCACTCGACGCAGGCCCGATAGAACGCGGAAGGATCGGTGTAGCCGAGTTCGGCGGCGATGGTCGCGACGGCGCTGTCCGTCGTGGCGAGCCGGGTGAGGGCGATGTCGCGCCGCAGGGCGTCCTTGATCTGGCGGAAATTGGCGCCTTCGTCGGCAAGCCGCCGGTGCAGGCTGCGCGGCGAGAGGTGCAGGCGCCCGGCGACCTCGTCGAGTCCCGGTAGGGACGGCAGGGCATCCCGCAACAGGTCGCGTACCGCCAGCACGGTGTTGCGGTCGCGGCGGTAGAGCGTGGTGATGCGGCCCGGGGCGCCGATGAGAAAGGCGTCGAGCGCGGCCTTGTCGCGTTGCACCGGCAGGTCGAGCAGGTTGGCCTGGAAGCGGGCGCTCAGTTCCTCCGCATCGAAACCGGAATGGGCAGTGTAGATCAGCGCGTAATCGGCCGCGTGCGGCGGCGGCGGGTAGGGGAAATCGACGCGGTCGAGTGCGAGCCCGCGACCAGCGAGCCAGCAGGCGACCCCATGGATCAGGCGCAGCAGCCACTCGAAGGAAAAGACCCGGCCGGGGTCATCGCGCGCCGGCGCGAGCGGCCGCGTCTCCCGGACATGCAGCCAGGCCTGGCTGCCCTGGCGCTCGATGCGCACGGCCAGGTCGGGCAGCAACACGTGCAGGTAGTTCGCCATGCGCGTCAGGGCCTCGTCCAGCGTCCGGGCATCGATCAGGGCGTGGGCGAGGAACTCGAAGCTGCCGCAGCGCATCGGGACGGAAAACAGGCCGAAGGCCTCGTCGTCGAGCACCTTGGCAACGCGGTTGTAGAGCGCGGCGTAGGCGGTCACCGGCACCCGCTCGGTGCTGTCAGGATGGTCGGCCAACTGCGGGGGGATGCCGGTGGTGGTGAGCAGCGGTGCGGGGGCGAGGCCGGCGCGCTTCATCCCGGAGATCAGGCCGGTGACGAAGCCGGCGGCCACGGTCGCCCCTGTTTCGGGGCTGGCGGATTTTGCCCTGACCGATCGCCTGGCTTTCAGTTTTCCTTCACTCATCAAGTCAATCGGGCGCTGTGAAGATTGGCGGATTATGCACGAATGGCGACCGGATGGACAATGGTCAGGCGCCGGAAGAGGGCATAAGATGTTGTTTTCTCGCGCCAGGACTCGTCCCATGACCGACCTTTCCATCGCCCGGCAGCTTGCCCCCTACAAGCCGAAACACAAGGTGCGCTTCGTCACCGCCGCCTCGCTGTTCGACGGCCACGATGCCTCGATCAACATCATGCGGCGCATCCTGCAGGCCACCGGCGCCGAGGTGATCCACCTCGGCCACAACCGCTCGGTGCAGGAAATCGTCAACGCGGCGCTGCAGGAAGACGTGCAGGGCATCGCCATCACGTCCTACCAGGGTGGCCACATCGAATACTTCAAGTACATGATCGACCTGCTCAAGGCGGGGGGCGGCAGCGAGATCAAGGTCTTCGGCGGCGGCGGCGGGGTCATCGTGCCCGAGGAGATCGCCGAGTTGCATGCCTACGGCGTCACGCGTGTCTACTCGCCCCAGGACGGCGCCCTGATGGGCCTGCAGGGCATGATCAACGATGTTGTCGCGCAGTGCGATTTCGACCTGACCGAGAAAGGGACGGTGGAGGTCGAGGACCTGGATTTGCGGGGTGGCAACACCCGGCTGCTGGCGCGCGCGATTACGCAGCTCGAGAACGACCCGCACGGCAAGCTGGCGCAGGCGATCAAGCAATGTGCCGTCCAATCAGACAAAGCGGAAACGGCTGATGCCGTCTCGCGTGCACTGACTTTGGGCATCACCGGCACCGGCGGCGCCGGCAAGTCCAGCCTCACTGACGAACTGATCCGCCGCTTCCGCCTCGATCAGGAAGATGCGCTGAAGATCGCCATCATCTC
>CAZTWA010000160.1:0-6085 GCA_964617225.1 uncultured Methyloversatilis sp. | reverse complement strand
GGCCATTCTAACGGGCTGCGCCCGATCGTGCCGCCGTCTCGCCAGCGCTGACTTTCGGGGAGGCGCTGCGATCGGCGTCAGGGCGTGGCCGCAGGCGGGCCGGCGATCGGCAGCCACAGCCGCATGCGTGTGCCCTGGTCGGGGACGCTATCCACGTCGATGCTGCCGCCATGCTTCTTGATGATGTCCCACGCCAGCGACAGGCCGAGGCCGGTACCTTCGCCGACCGGCTTGGTGGTGAAGAACGGTTCGAAGATGCGGCGCTGCGTTTCGGCGTCCATGCCCTTGCCACTGTCGGCGATCTCGAGCCAGACCCAAGGGCCTTCGACGGCATTGCGCACGGTGATCGTGCCGTGATCTTTGATCGCCTGCGCCGCGTTGACGAGCAGGTTGAGCAGCACCTGGTTGATCTGGGCCGGCACGCAGCGCACCTCGGGCAACGGGACCAGTTCGCGGACGATCTCGGCCTTGTACTTCAGTTCGTGCAGGGCGACGGTGATCGTGCTTTCCAACCCCTCCAGCAGATCGGCCTCCTGCCATTCCGCCTGGTCGACGCGCGAGAAATCCTTGAGGTTGGCGACGATGCGATGCACGCGATCGAGGCCGTCCTGCGATTCGTTGAGCAGGGTCGGCAGGTCTTCGCGCAGGAAATCGAAGTCGACCTGCTGCGCGAGCGCCTTACCCTCGGGCGTGGCGGCGCCGACCGCCGCCAGCTGCAGCAAGTCCGCGGCATAGCGGCCGAGGGTAGCGAGGTTCGAATTGACGAAGCCGAGCGGATTGTTGATCTCGTGGGCCACGCCCGCGGCCAGTTGCCCCACCGAGGCCATCTTGTCGGCCTGCAGCAGTTGGCTCTGGACCTCATTGACCTTTTCCAGCAGCAGTCGCAACTCCTGCTGTTCCTCGACCAGCGCGCGGTTGGCGTCGGTCAGGGCCGCCGTGCGCTCGGCGACCGTCGCCTCGAGTTTGAGGTTGGTCGCCGCCATGTCGCGATTGAGCCGCGACAGGACGCCATAGAGCGTCTGCAGCGCCTGCAGCAGCGCGCTGGTCGAGCGTTCGCCACGCACGTGTTCGAGCTGGTGCGCCTCGGCGGGCGGCATGCCGCCCTGGATGCGGACGATCTCGCGCGCCATCTCCTGGTCCTCGCCGAGGATGTGGTAAGTCAGCCAGGCCACCAGGAAGCCATGCAAGGTTTCGGCGGGCGCGTTCATCGTCGTGCGCTGCTGCCACATGGACTTTACCTGCTCGATGAAGTCGCGATGCGTCTTGACGTGATGGCGCTGATGCTCGGCATCCACGCCGAGGGTTTGCATCAGATGCTCTTCATCCTTGAAGTGGGTGTTGGCGTAGGTCGCCAGTTCCTTGAACACCCCTTCGATCTCGGCCGGTTGGGCCGGATCGGGGTTGAGCAGTTGCGTGCCGACCCGGTTGACCAGCTCGAACAGGTACTGGTGCTGGCTGTCGACGGTGGCGAAGCCGGTCACGAAGCGGTCGCTCCAGACGAAGGCTTTCATTTTTTCTCGGGCTGGATATGCAGCGTCAGGTGCGTCCCGGCGGTCAGTTCGATGCGCACCAGTTGTTCGATCACGCTGGCATCGACGACCTGCCCCCGCGCGAGCAGCAGGTAGCCGTCCGGGTGCAGCAGGTCGCGCGTCAGCACCATGCCCGGACACAGCGTTCCGGGACGCATCGGCAATTCGGCGATCTCCTCGGGAATGCTGTCGGCGATCTGCGTCAGGAAGACATCGACGACGCTCGGATCGTAGCGCTTGCCGCGGTTCTCGAGGATGAAGGCGCGCGCCTCGGCGGGTTTCAGCTGGCGCGGCACCAGCGTGCCCATCTGCAGCGCGTCGAAATCGTTGGCCACGGCGAGGATGCGCGCTCCCTGCGGGATGGCCAGGCCGACCAGGTTGTCGGGGAAGCCGCTGCCGTCGAAGTTCTCGTGGTGGCAGCGCACCAGTCGCGCGGCGCCCTTGAGCTGCTCGATGCCGATCAGCACGGCTTCGCCGCGCGTCGGGTGATGCATGATTTCCGAACGCTCGGCCGGCGTCATGTTGTGGAAAGGTTTTTCCAGCAGGTGGTCGGGCAGGCCGAACTTGCCGATGTCGTGCAGCAGCGCGGCGAGCAGGATTTCCTGCGTCGCGTTGTCGTCGAGCTTGAGGTCCCTGGCGATCTGGCGCGCGGTCTCCGCCACGCGGCGCGAGTGGCCGGCGAGGCGCCGGCTGCGCAGCTCGAACAGCCCCGTGAGGACGCGGACCATCGTCAGGAAGCCGCGCTTCAGTTCGTCGTGCGCCTGCTGCAATTCGGCGGTGCGCGCGGCCACCTTGGCCTCGAGGCCGGCATTCAGCTGCTTGAGTTCCTCGTTCTGCCGTTGGGTCAATTGGGTCAGCTGCGTGTTTTCGCGGGCCAGTTTTTGATGCGCCAGGGCCTGATGCACCGCCTGCAGCAGTTCGTCGTCGTTCCAGGGCTTGGAGACGTAGCGCCAGATATGGCCGCGGTTGATCGCGGCGATTGTCGTGGTCGCGTCGGCATAGCCGGTCAGCAGGATGCGCGTCGTTTCCGGCCAGCGCGCGAAGACTTCACCGAGGAACTGCGCGCCGTCCATCTCCGGCATGCGCATGTCGCTGATGACCAGGTCGACCGGTTCGGCGGCGAGCATCTCCAGCGCTTCCTTGCCTGAATTGGCGGTGAGGATGGCGAAGCCCTGCGACCGGAACAGGCGCTTCAGGGCGGACAGGATCGACGGTTCGTCATCGACGCACAGGATGCGGAGGGGCGTCGGCACAGCGGGGGCAGCGGTCGTGGTGTTCATGGTGTCTCATCAATAGTCAGCGCTGGCGGGACGGCATCGGCGGGTTCCGCCTGGCCGGTGGAAGGTTCGTCGGCGTCCTCGGGCGGTTCGATCGGCAGCCAGAGGGTGAAGCAACTGCCTTCGCCGACGGTGCTCTGCACGTTGAGGCGGCCCTTGTGCTTCTGCACGATGCTGTAGGCGAGCGACAATCCCAGGCCGGTGCCCTTGCCGACCGGCTTGGTGGTGAAGAAGGGTTCGAAGATGCGCGACAGGTGCTCGGGCGGAATGCCGACACCGGTATCGGTGACCGAGATAAACACTTCGTCACCGACCTGCCCGGTGCGGATGGTGATCATGCCCTTGTCGGCAATGGCATGGCCGGCATTCACCAGCAGGTTCATGAACACCTGGTTCAGTTGCGAGGGCACGCACCAGACCAGCGGCAGCGTGCCGTAGTCCTTGTTGACCGTGCATTTGTACTTGAGGTCGTTCCAGACGATGTTGAGGGTCGAGTCGATCCCCTTGTGCAGGTCGGCCATTTGCCACTCGGCTTCGCCGACGCGCGAAAAATCCTTCAGGTCACGCACGATCTTGGCCACGCGCGACAACCCGTCCTTCGACTCGGCCATGAGCTGGAAGATGTCGCTGCGCAGGAAGTCGTAGTCGAGGTCGCGCTTGAGGGCATGCACGTGGTCGAGTTGCGGGCAGGGCGGGCCGACGGCGGCCTCGGCCGCGGCATAGGCATCGGCGATGGTGAACAGGTCGCGCAGGTAGGTATCCAGCGAGTTGAGGTTGCTGCTGACGAAGCCGATGGGATTGTTGAGCTCGTGCGCCACGCCCGCCGCGAGCTGGCCGATCGAGGCCATCTTCTCGGATTGCAGCAACTGGTTCTGCGCTTCCTCGAGCTTGGCGTTCAAGGTGCGCTGTTGCGCCAGGTTCTGGGCCAGTTCGTTTTCGAAGCGTTTCTGGGCATCGACGTCGGTGACCACGCCCTCGTAGGCCGTCACCATCCCGGACGCATCGCGCAGGACGCGTGTCCGGTCCTCGACCCAGAAGTAGTGGCCGTCGGCGGCGCGGACGCGATAGTTTTGGATGTAGTCGGACGAACCGATCTGGGTCAGCGTGGCGACTTCATGCGCGACGCGCGGCAGGTCCTCGGGATGGACAAGGTCGGCATAGGACAATCGCCCGGCGCGCAGATCCTCGGCCCGGTAGCCCCAGCGGCTGACGTTTTCAGAGACATACTCGACTGGCCAGCCTTCCGCATGACGCCAGCGGAAACTGACGACCGGGCTGGCCTCAACGACCTGCAGCGCCTGTTGCAGTTCGCGTTCGGCCGCGCGGCGCGCGGTGATGTCGCGATTGATGGCCAGGTAATGCGTGATGCGGCCGTCCGGCTGGCGGATTGGCGCAATGCGGGCGAGGTCGATGTAGATGCGACCATCCTTGCGCCGGTTGATCAATTCGCCTTCCCACGGCTGTCCCTGGGTCAGGGCAGCCCACAGCGCGGCATAGGTTTCGGGCGATGTTTCGCCGGACTTGAGGATGCGCGGGTTCTGGCCCAGCAACTCTTCACGGGTGTAGCCGGTGGCCTCGAGGAAGGCCGTGTTGACGTACTGGAACCGCCCCTCCAGGTCGACGATGAAAATGCTCTCGGAACTTTGCTCGACGGCTTGCGCCAACTGGTGCAAGTCCTCCTCCAGACGCTGGCGCACCGTGATGTCCTGCGCCACGGCGACGAATACGGGGCGGGGATCATCGGTGATCTCGAGGTGGATCTCGACCGGGTAGGTCGTGCCGTTCTTGCGCTGGTGACAGGTGGTGAAATGGACGATCTTCCGGCTGCCGTCGCGCAGGGGTTCGAGCAGCCTGGCCAATGCGTCGGGGGAAATGTCCGGCGCGAGGTCGAGCGGCGTCATCTGCCGCAACTCTTCGAGCGAATAGCCAATGTTGCTGCAGGCGCCCTGATTGACGTCGATGAAGCGCAGCGTTGCTGCATCTAAGGTAAAGATCTCGTTGAGCGAGCGCTCGAGCACGCGGTTGAAGCGCTCGATCTGCTTCTGGTTGCGCGTGCGCTGCACGATGCGCCAGATCTCGTTGGCGACGAGCTGCAGGGTTTCGACATCCTGCGGGGTGTAGTCGCTGGGCTTGTTGCCGATGCCGGCCAGCATCACCACCTTGCCCTGCTCGATGACCGGCAGGGAAATCAGCCGGTCGAGCGCGGCATGGCCTTCCGGCAGGCCGCGCTTGTCGGGCGCGTTGGGATAGTCGTTGAACACCACGGGGCGCTTCTGCCGCAAGGCCTCGGCCCAGATGCCGGCCTGCTCGATGGGGTAGTGGCGGTCGTAGGCCGCGTGGCAATAGCTTTCGAGCGTGCGGCGCGACCAGGTAATGAGTTCGATGCTCGTCTCGTCCTGATTGACGAAGTGGATGAAGGCGATGCAGCTGCCGGTCAGGTCCTCGACCCTTTCCATGCCGCGCTGCATGAACGCCGTTTCGTCGAGCGTTTCGGCGAGTTTCGGCAGTTCGAGCATCGTCTGGCCGCGCCGCGTCAGGAAGGTCAGCTTTTCCTCAAGCTGCTTTTGCGCGGTGATGTCGGTCGAAATGCCGCAGACGCCCCAGATGGTCCGATGCTCGTCATCGAGGTAGATCGGCGACTTGACGTCCCAATAGACGTGGCGCGTGCCATCCGGGCGGATGACCTCGGTTTCCGCCGAGACATTTTCGCCCGCCAGCACCCGCTGGTCGTGTGCATGGATCTGCCGGATGGTGTCCGGCGGGAAGTAATGGTCATCAGGCGTGCCGATGACCGACTCGGCCGTGCAGCCGAAGAAGTCCAGTGCCCGCTGGTTGGCGTACATGTAGCGGGACTCGCGATCCTTCATGTAGATGTAGGCATCGACCTGATCCAGCGCCTCGCGAAAGCGTTCCGCCGAAACCCGGCTGCTTTCGAGCAGCGCCATGGCCGCAGACAGGCTTTCGTGCGCCCGCGTGAGTTCGAGGATATTGACCGCAGTGAGCGGGGCGGTCGACGCCGATCCCAACGCGTTGACGGCAGCCTGTAACCGCCGGCTGGCCCAGTGGCCGCCCAGCCAGCCCGCGAAGGTGGCGGTCAGGAGCGTCCCGAGCAGGGCGATCGTGGCGACAATGAGCGTGCCGTGGTAGGCATCATGGGGAATCGCCAGTTCGACCGTCCAGTTCGATTGTTCCAGCGGGGCGACGAAACGATGCCTGGCATCGCCCGGGATAGGGAGCAGGGGTGTCGTCCGCAGATGGCTGGCGATGGGCTCCCCCTGG
>CAZTWA010000159.1:4219-6093 GCA_964617225.1 uncultured Methyloversatilis sp. | reverse complement strand
GTGTTCGGCAAGGCGAGGGAGCTCGCCACGATGACCGAGACGACTACCGGCTGGCCGCTGATTACCGCGATCTGCATCGGTCTGTTCATCGGCGCGATGGGCAAATCGGCCCAGTTCCCGCTGCATGTCTGGCTGCCCGATTCGATGGAAGGCCCGACGCCAATCTCCGCGTTGATCCACGCCGCGACGATGGTCACGGCCGGTATCTTCATGGTTTCACGCATGTCGCCGCTCTTCGAGCTATCCGACACGGCGTTGTCGATGGTCATCATCGTCGGCGCCATCACGACGCTGTTCATGGCCCTGATCGCCATCGTCTCAACCGATATCAAGCGCGTCGTCGCCTATTCGACGTTGTCGCAACTCGGCTACATGACCATGGCGCTTGGCGCCTCGGCCTACTCGGTCGCGATCTTCCACCTCATGACGCACGCCTTCTTCAAGGCGGTGCTGTTCCTCGGCGCCGGTTCGGTGATCATCGCCATGCACCATGAGCAGGACATGCGCCGCATGGGGGGGCTACGCAAGTACATGCCGATCACCTACATCACGGTGTTGATCGGCGCGATCGCCAATGCGGGCCTGCCTCCGTTCGCCGGATTCTTCTCGAAGGATTCGATCATCGAGGCGGTGCATCTCGCCAACATACCGGGCGCCGGCTTCGCCTACTTTTGCGCGCTGGCCGCGGTCTTTATTGGCGGCCTGTATTCCTTCCGCCTGGTGTTCTTCGCCTTCCACGGCAAGGAGCGCTTCCGCGAAGCTGCCCACGGCCATGGACATGACGATCATGGGCACGGTCATCATGGCGTTCATGAGCCGCACGAATCGCCCAAGGTCGTCACCGTGCCGCTGATCCTGCTGGCCATTCCCGCAATTGCGTCCGGCTGGGTGATCGGCACGATCCTCTACGGCGGCTGGTTTGGCGATGCGATCTACATCGACGCTGCCGTGCACAAGGGCATGGCGACGATGGCGCACGAATTCCATGGCGTGATCGGCATGATGGCCCACGGTGTCACGACGCTGCCGTTCTGGCTTGCCTTGTCCGGCGCAGTGCTGGCGTGGTTCCTGTACATCGTGCGGCCCGATCTGCCCGCCGTGATCAAGAAGAAAGCCGGCTTCCTCGCGACGATTCTCGAGAAGAAATACGGTTTCGACGAGTTCAACGAGTGGTTCTTCGCGGGTGGCGCGCGCGGTGTCGGTCGCGGCCTGTGGAAGGGTGGCGATCAGGCCATCATCGACGGCGTGGCCGTTAATGGCTCGGCACGGCTGGTGGGCTGGTTTGCCAGCGTCGTGCGCCTGATCCAGTCGGGCCACATCTACCAATACGCGTTCTCCATGATCATCGGGGTCTTTGCCCTGCTGACCCTCTGGATGAACCGAGCCTGACCGATAACCTGACGATCAATTGGACCTGAGCTGATGAGTTCGCACCTACTGAGTTACGCCATCTGGGTTCCGATCCTCGGAGCCTTCGTGGTGTTCGCCGCCGGCAATGCACACAACCTGGCGCGCTGGGCGGCACTGATCGCTGCCATCGCCGGGTTCGCCGTAACGCTACCCTTGTATGTCGGTTTCGACGTGACGCAGGCCGGGATGCAGTTCGTCGAACAACGGTCCTGGATCCCGCGGTTCAACGTCGAGTATTTGCTCGGCGTCGATGGCATCTCGGTCCTCTTCATCCTGCTCAACAGCTTCATCACCATCCTGGTGGTGATCGCCGGCTGGGAAGTCATCAAGGACAAGGTGGCGCAATACATGGGCGCCTTCCTCATCATGTCCGGCCTGATGAACGGCATCTTTTGCGCGCTGGACGCCGTGCTGTTCTACGTCTTCTTCGAGGCTTCGCTGATCCCGATGTACATCATCATCGG
>CAZTWA010000159.1:0-4119 GCA_964617225.1 uncultured Methyloversatilis sp. | reverse complement strand
CACACCTGGTTGCCGGATGCCCACGTCGAGGCGCCCACCGGCGGCTCCGTGGTGCTGGCCGCGATCATGCTGAAACTCGGGGCATACGGCTTCCTGCGGTTCTCCCTGCCGATCGCTCCGGATGCGAGCCATTACCTCGCACCGATGATGATCACCCTGTCGTTGATCGCGGTCATCTACATCGGCTTCGTCGCGCTGGTCCAACTCGACATGAAGAAGCTGATTGCCTATTCCTCGATTTCGCACATGGGCTTCGTGACGCTGGGCTTCTTCATTTTCAACCAGTTCGGCGTCGAAGGCGCGCTGGTCCAGATGATCTCCCACGGCTTCGTCTCGGGCGCCATGTTCCTTTGCGTCGGCGTCATGTACGACCGCATGCATTCGCGCCAGATCGCCGACTACGGTGGCGTGGCGAATACGATGCCCAAGTTCGCGGGCTTCTTCATGCTTTTCGCGATGGCCAACGCCGGCCTGCCGGCGACGTCCGGCTTCGTCGGCGAGTTCATGGTGGTGCTGGGTGCGATCAAGTTCAACTTCTGGGTGGGCTTTGCCGCCGCGACGACCCTGGTGTTGGGCGCGGCCTACACGCTGTGGATGTACAAGCGCGTGATTTTCGGCGTGGTCGCCAATGCGCACGTGGCAGAGTTGACGGACATCAATGGCCGCGAAATCCTGTTCCTGTCCCTGCTGGCGATCTGTGTGCTGGCCATGGGCGTTTATCCTTTCCCCTTCACCGACGTGATGCATGCCTCGGTGGATAACCTGCTCAAGCATGTTGCGGTGAGCAAGCTCTAACCGGCAAGAAGCGATGCTCAACACATTCATCCCGCCCGATCTCTACCCGGCTGCACCGGAGATTTTCCTGGTCGCCATGGCCTGCGGCATCCTGCTGGTGGATGCATTCCTCGGCCAAGCTCAGCGCTGGATCACTGCAGCCCTCACCCTCGTTACGCTGGTCGGTTGCGCACTGATCACTTATCAGACGATGGACGGGCAGGTGGTGCTGACCTTCAGCAACATGTTCGTCGATGACCTGCTGGCCGATTTCCTCAAGCTGGTGCTTTACCTCGCGGTGATCTTCGTCATCGTCTATAGCCGGGATTACCTCGTTGCCCGCAATCTCGACAAGGGCGAATACTATCTGCTGGTGCTGTTTGCCACGCTCGGCATGATGGTGATGATCTCGGCCGCCCATTTCCTGACCATCTACCTCGGCCTGGAACTTCTTTCGCTGTCGCTGTATGCGCTGGTCGCCATCGATCGCGATTCACCCAAGGCGACGGAAGCCGCGATGAAGTATTTCGTCCTTGGCGCGCTGGCTTCCGGCCTGCTGTTGTACGGCATGTCGATGGTGTATGGCGCGACCGGCACGCTCGAGATCGGTGGCGTGGCACAGGCCTTGCACCTCGGCGTGGCGAACAAGACCGTGCTGGTCTTCGGTCTGGTCTTCATCGTCTCCGGACTGGCCTTCAAGCTGGGCGCCGTGCCGTTCCACATGTGGGTGCCCGACGTCTATCACGGCGCGCCGACCCCGATCACGCTGCTGATCGCCTCCGCGCCGAAGCTGGCTGCCTTCGCGATGGCGATGCGCATGCTGGTGTATGGCCTGTTCGAACTCGCCGAGCATTGGCAGAGCATGCTGATGCTTCTGGCGGTGCTGTCGATCGCCCTCGGTAACCTTGTTGCCATCGCACAAACCAACATCAAGCGCATGCTGGCGTATTCGGCCATCTCGCACATGGGCTTCCTGCTGCTGGCACTGATGAGCGGCGTGGTTGGTCCGGACCGCCATTTCGCGCTGAATGCCTACAGTTCCGCGATGTACTACGTCGTGGCCTATGTCATCATGTCGCTCGGTGCATTCGGCACGATCCTGCTGATGTCGCGTGCCGGCTATGAAGTCGAGCATCTGGAGGACTTCAAGGGCTTGAACCAGCGTAGCCCGTGGTTCGCCGCCGTGATGATGTTCGTCATGTTTTCGATGGCCGGCGTACCCTTCTTCGTCGGTTTCTTCGCGAAGTTCTCGGTGTTGCTCGCGGTCGTCGATGCGGGTTATATCGCGGTCGCCGTGTTCGCGGTGATGTTCTCACTGGTGGGGTCCTTCTACTACCTGCGCATCGTCAAGTTGATGTACTTCGATGCGGCGGTCGATGCGGCCCCCATCACGGCCGGTCTCGACATGCGCTTCCTGCTGTCGGTGAACGGGGCGGCGGTGGCGCTGTTCGGCATCTTCCCCGATTCGCTCGTGTCCCTCTGCACCTACGCCTTGCTGCGTTCGCTGTAATTCGTTTTTCGCCGCCCGTAGTCCATGCCCCGACTGCTGAAGTCGATACTGCTCTTTGTCGCCATCGTCATTGCCTTGCTGGCAGCCCCGCTGCTGTTCATCAAGGATGACGGGAAGCGTGTCGAGGTGCCCGCCGAAGGGCTGCCCTGGCAGATCGAAACGACCGAAGGCGGCAATTCGCGCGTATTCGGCCTGATGCCGGGGTCCAGCACACTGGAGGAGGTCCGTGCCCGATTCGGTCCGGATGCCCAGGTCGCCCTGATCGTCGCCCCCGGCGAAACCGGCTCCGTGGAAGCGTTCTACGAAAGCGTGACGGCCGGCATCGTCACCGGCAAGCTGATTCTCACGCTCGAATCGACATTCGCGCAGCGCGAGGGAATGCTCAAGCGCGCCATCAAGGCTGACTTCATGGAAAGCACGACGCGGCGCATCGAGCTTGCCGACATCGATTTGCAGGCGATGGCCAAGGCTCGGGTCATCGCCATTGCCTTCATCCCGACGGCAAACCTGAGCGAGGACATCGTGCTGCAGCGTTTCGGCCCGCCCGCCGAACGCATCCGCGCGAGCGAACAGGCAGAGCATTTTCTCTACCCCGAAAAGGGCCTCGACCTGCGGCTTGATGCGAAAGGCAAGGAACTCCTGCAATACGTCGCGCCGCGCGACTTCGCGCGCTTGCGTGATCCGCTGCGGGCGACCGCGCAATAAACCGGGCTAGGGCTGGTTCTTCTCGGCTTCGCGCTTGGCCTCGTAGGCCGATGGACTGACACCCGCATTCGCGAGGAATTCGCGCAAGTGCTTGATGTCCTGGCGGCCGAAGACGCTGCCCTGATGTGGGTGGTGGAGAAAATATTCGTGCCGATTCAGGACGACGCGAAAGCGTGCGCCATGCACCGGTTCGACCACGGCACCCAGATGGTTGAGAAGGGATTCGATCTCGCGCCAGTGGATGTTCGCGCTTGGCGGATCCTGAAACAAACTGCGCAGCAGGTGCAGATGTTTGTGACTCATGATGGTCTCCTGGCGGAAGCGGTGAGATTCGAACTCACGAACGCCTTGCGACGTTGCCGGTTTTCAAGACCGGTGCATTCAACCGCTCTGCCACGCTTCCGATGCGAAGCGAATTATAGCCCGCCCAGCGGAGGCAAACCGTGGCGACGGCGTGCTTCGTCGCAGGCTTCGTCGCCCATGCCCAAGGCCGAAAGTGGCGCGAAGTCGCGGCAGGCGGCCGGGCGCTGTGCGTAGATCGTGCAGCGGACTTCCTCGCCGATCGTGCCTTCGAGCGCGATGCAGCGGCCCGGCATGTCGGGGTTTTCGCGCATGCAGGCCGTCGTCGGCGTGTAGGGTTCGGTCAGCGCATCGGGCACCCAGCCCCCCGGCCGGCTGGCCAGGTCGACGCGGGGGAGGGTGATGCGGTAGGTGACACAGCAAGCACCGCAGCGGCAACAGACGGAGGGTTTCTCTTCCATGCCGCGCAGGCTAACAAAAAGTTTGCCGTTGCGTTGCGCGGGGCGCACATTTCGTCTAGAATCCGCGCCTCTTGCAACAGGCAACAGGCGCGTAGCTCAGCTGGTTAGAGCACCACCTTGACATGGTGGGGGTCGTTGGTTCGAGTCCAATCGCGCCTACCAAATACTCAAAAAGCCGCCCCGGAATCCGGGGCGGCTTTTTGTTTTTCAGCGCCGCTGAAAGTCAGCGCTGGCGAGACGGCAATCAGACCGCCGCGAGTGCCTGCTCCAGGTCGGCCTTGAGGTCGTCGATGTGCTCGATGCCGATCGACAGGCGCACCATGTCTTCCGACACCCCGGCCTTCGCGAGTTCGGCGGGCGAAAGCTGGC
>CAZTWA010000158.1:0-6146 GCA_964617225.1 uncultured Methyloversatilis sp. | reverse complement strand
CCGACATCGCCTTCGGCTCGTCGCAGCGTTTCGGCGTGCCGATGGGCTACGGCGGACCACACGCCGCCTTCTTCGCCTGCAAGGACGAGCACAAGCGCTCGGTACCCGGTCGCATCATCGGCGTCTCGAAAGATGCACGCGGCAAGACGGCCCTGCGCATGGCGCTGCAGACGCGCGAGCAGCACATCCGCCGCGAGAAGGCCAATTCGAACATCTGCACCTCGCAGGTACTGCTCGCCAACATGGCCGGCATGTATGCGGTCTGGCACGGCCCGGAGGGGCTGAAGCGCATCGCGCAGCGCATCCATCGCCTGACCTGCCTGCTGGCGCAGGCATTGAACATCACCGGCAGCTTCTTCGACACGCTCATTGTGAAAGTCAGCGCCGGCGAGACGGCACGCCTCAAGCAATCCGGATTCAACGTGCGTCACATCGACACCGAAACCATCGGCATCAGTCTCGACGAGACCACGACGCGCGAGGATGTTGCCACGCTGGCAGCCCTACTTGGCAAGAGCATCGAGACGGACTGCGCTGATGCAATCCCAGACAACCTCCGCCGCACCTCGCCGATCCTCTCGCACCCGGTGTTCAACACCCATCACACCGAGCATGCGATGCTGCGCTACCTCAAGTTGCTGCAGAACAAGGACCTCGCGCTCGACCACGCGATGATCCCGCTCGGCAGCTGCACGATGAAGCTCAACGCCGCCGCCGAGATGATGCCAGTCAGCTGGCCGGCCTTCGGCGCGCTGCACCCGTTCGCGCCCGCAGAACAAACGACCGGCTATGCACAAATGATCGGCGAACTGGCGCAATGGCTGACCACGATCACCGGCTTCGACGCCCTCTGTGTCCAGCCCAACTCTGGCGCGCAGGGCGAATACGCCGGCCTCGTCTCGATCCGCCGCTACCAGGCCGCGCAGGGACAAGCCCATCGCGACATCTGCCTGATCCCGAAGTCCGCCCACGGTACCAACCCCGCCACGGCGCACATGGCCGGCCTGCAGGTCGTCGTCGTCGATTGTGACGACAGCGGCAACGTCGATATGGCGGACCTCAAGGCCAAGGCGACGCAGCATGCCGACAAGCTGTCCTGCCTGATGATCACCTACCCCTCGACGCATGGCGTGTTCGAGGAAGCCGTGATGGAGATGTGCAGCATCATCCACGCCAGCGGTGGGCAGGTGTACATGGACGGCGCGAATTTGAATGCCCAAGTCGGACTCACCTCGCCCGGCCATATCGGCGCCGACGTCTCGCACATCAACCTGCACAAGACCTTCGCCATCCCGCACGGTGGCGGCGGCCCCGGCATGGGCCCGATCGGCCTCAAGGCGCACCTCGCGCCCCACGCGCCGGGCCACGTCTTCGCTGGCGACCGCGTCGGACCGCAAGGCGCCGTATCAGCCGCACCCTTCGGCTCGTCCTCGATCCTGCCGATCTCGTGGATGTACATCGCGATGATGGGTGGCAGCGGGTTGAAGCAGGCCACCGAGGTCGCGATCCTCAACGCCAACTACGTCGCCGCGCGCCTGAAGGACCACTACCCGGTGCTCTATACCGGCGCCCACGGCCGCGTCGCGCATGAGTGCATCCTCGACATCCGCGCCATCAAGGCCACCACGGGCATCGCCGAGATCGACATCGCCAAGCGGCTGATGGATTACGGTTTCCACGCGCCGACGGTCAGCTTCCCGGTCGCCGGCACGCTGATGGTCGAGCCGACCGAGTCGGAAAACCAGTCCGAGCTGGACCGTTTCTGCGATGCCATGATCGCCATCCGCAACGAAATCCGCAAGATCGAAGCGGGCGAATGGCCCGCCGACACCAACCCGCTCAAGAACGCACCGCATACGCAGGCCGACATCGTGGGGGAATGGAACCATCCCTACTCACGCGAAACGGCGGTTTTCCCATTGCCGTACGTCGCCGCCAACAAATTCTGGCCGTCGGTGAATCGTATCGACGACGTGTATGGCGACCGCAACCTGTTCTGCGCCTGTGTGCCGATGGAGGCCTATGCAAATGGTGAATGACACGCAACTGAGGCACCTCGTCCTCACCGCGATCGGCGATGACCGGCCCGGCCTCGTCGAAGAACTCGCCACGGCGATCTCGACGCACGGCGGCAACTGGCTCGAATCCTCGATGGCGCAGCTCTCCGGCAAGTTTGCCGGCATCGTCAAGGTAGCCGTGCCCGCCGACCAGTCCGAGTCATTGAAAGCCGCGTTGGCCGCCCTCAAGGGCCTGAAGGTCGGCATCGAAACAGCCGCTGTCGAAAAGTCAGCGCTGACGGGACGGCGCCTCACGCTCAACCTCGTCGGCCACGATCGCATCGGCATCGTTCGGGAAGTGTCACAGGTGCTCGCGCGCCATGCGGTGAACGTCGAGGAACTGGCGACCTACACCAGCAGTGCGCCGATGTCCGCCGAAGTGCTGTTCCACGCCGAAGCTGAACTGTTCGCCGCGCCGGACTTCAACGCCCGCGCGCTGAAACTTGAACTGGAGAAGCTCTCCGACGACCTGATGGTCGACATCTCCCTGGGCGAAACCTTGTAATGCCGATCTATCGCATCGGCAAAAAGTCGCCGCAACTCGCGGACTCGGTCTGGATCGCGCCGAACGCCACAGTGATCGGTGATGCCCGTCTTGCCGCCAACGTCAGCATCTGGTGGAACTGCGTGCTGCGCGGCGACAACGACCCGATCATCATCGGCGCGAACAGCAATATCCAGGACGGCTCAATCCTCCACACCGACGAAGGCATCCCCCTGACCATCGGCCGCGACGTAACGGTCGGGCACATGGTCATGCTGCATGGTTGCACGATCGGCGACGGCTCGCTGATCGGCATGGGCAGCATCGTGCTCAACAATGCCGTGATCGGGAAGAATTGCCTGATCGGTGCCGGCGCGCTGATCCCCGAGGGCAAGGTAATTCCCGACAACTCGCTGGTCGTCGGCTCGCCTGGCCGCGTCGTGCATGAACTGACGGAAAAGCACATCGCCCGCATGGCCCATTCTGCTGAGCATTACGTCAACAACGCGCTCAACTACCGGCAGTTTCTCGAGGAGATCGATCAATGAAACGTTCTCTGCTCCTGTTAGCTTTCGTTGCACTGCCTGTATGCGCCGCCGAACCCGCCAAGCCGGCCGGCACGCTGGTCGACTTCCGTGTCGACGTGCAGAAGGCTGTCGCCAACGATCTCGGCCGTGCATCCGCCTATGTCGAGATGACTGGCGCCGATCCGACCGAAGTATCCCGCAAGGTCAAGGCTGTCATCGCCGACGGCCTCGTCACGGCCAAGGCCCAACCGAACATCACGGTGAAAAGCGGCAACACCCACACGTATCCGATCTACAGCAAGGGCGGGCGCAGCATCGAAAGCTGGCGCATGCGTTCGGAACTACTGCTCGAAAGCCGCGATGCGGCGGCACTATCGACTGCTGTCGGCAAGCTACAGGGTGGCCAGTTGGCCATCGGCGGCATCAACTTTTCGCCCGCGCCGGAAACCCGCCGCAAGGCCGATGACGACGCCACCCTCGAAGCGATCGAAGCCTTCAACGCCAAGGCGGCGCGCATCGCCGCGACGCTGAAAAAAACCTACAAGATTCGCATGATGAATGTGAATGGCGGCGGCCAGTTTCCGCAGACCTACCCGATGGCGCGCGGTGCCGCGATGATGGCGGCCGAGTCCGCGCCGATGCCCGTGGAAGCAGGCGAATCAAATGTGACGGTGAATGTCAGCGGGCAGATCGAACTGATCGACTAGGCGTTCGGGTGCCGTCGCGCCAACGCTGACTTTCAGGGTTTCTTTTGCGGCGTCTGCACGAAGACCTCGCCCTCCTTGACGAGGCCGAGTTCATAGCGGGCACGTTCCTCGATGGCTTCGTAGCCCGACTTCAGGTCGCGCACTTCCGCTTCCTGCGAGGCATTGCGCGCTTCGAGCGTCTGATTGACCTCGCGCTGGGCGGCCACCTGCCGCTCCATCTCATGCACCCGGATCAGGCCGCCCTTGCCGAACCACAGCGGAAGCTGCAGCAGGACCAGCAGAGCGACCAGCACCCAGGTTGGCCACTTCATAGCTCGCCCTCCCCCAGCCCCTCCCGCTCGGGAGGGGAGACTTGCGGCGCGCTACGCGCGTGGGTCACGGGGTGGTTGTATTGGCGTTTGTGCAGATTGCGCCTGGCGGCGCATGCCGCTTTTCCTTGGGGCGGCCCTGCGGAAAAGCTGCCACGCTTCACGCTAACCGTTTATTTGCGAATGTTGTAGAAGGTGTTCAGGCCGGGATAGACGACCGTGTCGCCGAGATCTTCCTCGATGCGCAGCAGCTGGTTGTACTTGGCGATGCGGTCGGAGCGCGACAGCGAACCGGTCTTGATCTGGCCGGCGTTGAGGCCCACGGCGATGTCGGCGATGGTCGAATCCTCGGTCTCGCCCGAGCGGTGGGAGATCACGTTGCTCCAGCCCGCGCGCTTGGCCATCTCGACGGCGGCGAAGGTCTCGGTCAGCGTGCCGATCTGGTTCACCTTGATCAGGATGGCGTTGGCGGCACCGCGCTGGATGCCTTCCTTGAGGATCTTCGGGTTGGTGACGAACAGGTCGTCACCGACGATCTGGATGTTCTTGCCGATCTTGCTGGTGAGGCTGATCCAGCCTTCCCAGTCGCCTTCGGCCATGCCGTCCTCGATGCTGATGATCGGGTACTTGCCGGCCAGGGTCGCGAGGTAGTCAACCATGCCAGCGGAATCGAGCTCCAGCTTTTCAGAAGCCAGGATGTACTTGCCGTCCTTGAAGTATTCCGAAGCAGCGCAGTCGAGGCCAAGCACGACGTCCTGGCCTGGGGTGTAGCCGGCGACCTCGATGGCCTTGAGGATTAGCTCGATCGCTTCGTCGTTACCGGCAACGTTCGGCGCGAAGCCGCCTTCGTCACCGACCGTCGTCGGGTAGCCCTTCTTGTCGACGAGCTTCTTGAGGTTGTGGAAGACCTCGGCGCCACAGCGCAGCGCCTCGCGGAAGCTGCCCGCACCGACCGGCAGGATCATGAATTCCTGGATGTCGAGGTTGTTGTTGGCGTGCGCGCCGCCGTTGATGACGTTCATCATCGGCACCGGCATGGTCATCGGGCCGGAACCGCCGAAGTAGCGGTAGAGCGGCAGGCCGGCTTCCTCGGCAGCGGCCTTGGCGACCGCCATCGAGACCGACAACATGGCGTTGGCACCAAGGCGCGACTTGTTGTCGGTATCGTCGAGTTCGATCAGCGCCTTGTCGATGAAAGCCTGCTCCTCGGCGTCGAGGCCGATGATGGCTTCGGAAATTTCGGTATTGACGTTCTCGACGGCCTTGAGCACGCCCTTGCCGAGGTAGCGCGCTTTGTCGCCGTCGCGCAGCTCGATGGCTTCGCGGGAACCGGTCGAGGCGCCGGAGGGCACGGCGGCACGGCCCATCACGCCGGATTCGAGCAGGACGTCGGCTTCGACGGTGGGATTGCCGCGGGAATCCAGAATCTCGCGGGCGACGACATCAACGATGGCACTCATTTGGGGTTCCTTTCAATAAATTTAATAAGCTTCGACCAGCAGCATGTCGAAATCCGACACGCCGGCGCGCGCCTCACGGGCAGCACGGTATTCGGGTGATTCGTAAAACCCTTTCGCTTTCTCCATCGAGGGAAATTCGACGACCACCAGCCGCTGCGGCCGCCAGTCGCTGCCTTCCAATACCTCGTAGGGCGCGCCACGCACGAGATAGCGACCGCCGTAATTCGCTACGGCGACCTGCGCCAGATCGCGATAGCGCTGCATCGCCTGCGGATCGGTCGACTTCGCATCGACGATCAGATAAGCAGGCTTGGTTGCGTTGACAGTCATTACATTCCACCGCCGAAACCTTGCTGTTTGATGACAGCGTCGAGTTTCATGAGCGTGGTGAGCAGCGCTTCCATCTGCGGCAGCGGCCACGCGTTCGGGCCGTCGGACAGCGCTTTGGCCGGATCAGGGTGCGTTTCCATGAACAGGCCGGCCACGCCGACGGCCACCGCTGCGCGCGCCAGCACCGGCACGAACTCGCGCTGGCCACCGGAACTGGTGCCCTGCCCGCCGGGCAGTTGCACCGAATGCGTGGCGTCGAAGACGACCGGGCAG
>CAZTWA010000157.1:0-6152 GCA_964617225.1 uncultured Methyloversatilis sp. | reverse complement strand
AAGATCGGTTCCGAGCAAACAAAAATAACGCAATCTTGATACAAATCAGTGACCGACTACGTAAAACAAAAAACGGGGCGGTCGCCCGCCCCGTTGTGCATCGTTACTTCGCGCCCTGACTCAGGCTGAGCACGTAGGCGGACAGAAGATGGACCTTGGCATCGCCGAGAAATTCCTTCCAGGCCGGCATCTTGTTGTTGCGACCGTTGGTGATGGTTTCGACGATGGTCGCTTCCGAGGAGCCGTACAGCCAGACCTTGTCGGTCAGGTTGGGGGCACCGAGGGCGTGCATTCCCTTGCCGTCGGGGCCGTGGCAGCCGGAACAACCGGACGCGTTGAAGGCCTCCTTGCCCTTGGCCGCACGAACCGAGTCATTCGGCAGACCGGCCAGCGAGCGGACGTAGTTCGCCAAGTCCTTGATCGTATCGGCACCGAGCTGGGCGTGCGGGGGCATGATGCCCATGCGGCCGGCCGCGATCGTCGCGAGAATCTGTTCCGGCTCGCCACCCCACTGCCAGTCGCTGTCGGCCAGATTCGGGAAACCCTTGGCGCCGCGTCCGTCTGCACCGTGACACTGCATGCAGTAGGTCAAATACAGGCGCTTGCCGGTTTCCATGGCCTGCTTGTCGGCAGCCAGCACCTTGACGTCCATGCCCTGGTATTTCGCAAACATTGGCTGGACAGTAGCGTCCATACGCTCGCGTTCAATCTTGTACTGACCGACCGAGGTCCAGCCCAGCAGGCCCGGAAACTTACCCAGGCCAGGATAGAGTGCCAAATAGACCAGCGCGAAGATGACCGTGATGACGAACAGCCAGCTCCACCACTTGGGCATCGGGTTGTTGTATTCCTCCAGGGTTTCATCCCAGACGTGACCCATGGTCTTGCCCGGCGTGAACTTTGCCTTGCCCTGCATATAGAGAAGAACTGCGCAGGCGAAAATGCTGACCAGCACAATTACAACCACATACGCGTTCCAAAAACCGCTAACGAAATCGCTCATTTGCTTTCCTCTTTTCAGCGAGGATGCGACGCGCGAGACGCCGCATCCTGATCATCGTGCTCCGCGAACGGCAAGTTGGCAGCTTCATCGAAGCCCTTCTTGCTGCGCTTGCTGTAGGCCCATCCCACGATCGCCAGGAAGCAGAGCAACCCGGCAACCGTGACAATGGAACGCAGATCGTTGATGTCCATGGCTTATTGCTTCATCGTGCCCAGTGCCGTACCCATGCCCTGCAGGTAGGCAATCAGAACGTCCATTTCGGTCATGTCACCGATCGCAGCCTTGGCGCCCTTGATCTCGGCATCGGAATAGGTCGGAATACCCCGCGCATTGGCGAAACCGCGCATCACTTCCATCTTCTTCTCGATGTCGGCGCCGACGCTATCCTTGGCCTTGGTATTCGCCAGGAAGGCAAAGGCGGGCATGTTGGATTCCGGCACCACGTCACGTGGATTCATCAGATGAGCACGCTGCCATTCATTGGAGTAACGACCGCCCACACGATGCAGATCCGGGCCGGTACGCTTGGAACCCCACTGGAACGGATGGTCATAGACGAATTCGCCAGCCACGGAAAAGTGGCCGTAGCGCTCGGTCTCGGCGCGGAACGGACGGATCATCTGCGAGTGGCAGAGGAAGCAACCTTCGCGGACATAGATGTCACGACCGACAAGACGCACCGCATCGTAGGGCTTGACGCCTTCGATCGGGGTCGTCGTCGACTTCTGGAAAAAGAGCGGAACGATTTCCAGCAAGCCGCCCCAGATCACGGTCAGCAGCGTCAGAACGATGAGTAGTCCGACGCTCTTTTCAATTTGCTCATGCTTAAGCATTGTTTTCTCTCCCTAATCAGGCGTGATGACCAACCGGCGCGAGCACCGGGGCATCTTGAGTCTTGCCGCCAGCCATGGTCTTGAACATGTTGTAAGCCATGATCAGCATGCCGGACAGGAACAGGACACCACCCAGCCAGCGGATCGCCCAAAACGGATAGGAACCCTTGACCGATTCGACGAAGCTGTAGGCCAGCGTACCGTCGGCATTGACTGCGCGCCACATCAGGCCCTGCATGACACCGGCGATCCACATGGAGGCGATGTAGAGCACGGTACCGATGGTGGCGATCCAGAAGTGGACCGTAACCAGCTTGACGCTGTACATCTCGCTCTTGCCGAAAAGCTTCGGCAGCAGATAGTAGATCGAACCGATCGAAACCATGGCCACCCAGCCGAGCGCACCGGAGTGCACGTGACCGACAGTCCAGTCCGTGTAGTGCGACAGCGCATTCACGGTCTTGATCGACATCATCGGACCTTCGAAGGTCGACATGCCGTAGAAGGACAGCGAGGTGATCAGGAATTTCAGGACAGGATCGTCACGCAATTTATGCCAGGCACCCGACAGGGTCATGATGCCGTTGATCATGCCACCCCAAGACGGTGCCAGCAGGATCAGCGAGAAGACCATGCCGACAGACTGGGTCCAGTCAGGCAGCGCGGTGTAGTGCAGGTGGTGCGGACCCGCCCACATGTAGGTAAAGATCAGCGCCCAGAAGTGCACCACGGACAGGCGGTAGGAGTAGACCGGACGCCCGGCGGCCTTCGGCACGAAGTAGTACATCATGCCCAGGAAGCCTGCGGTCAGGAAGAAGCCGACGGCATTGTGACCGTACCACCACTGGATCATCGCATCCTGCACACCCGCATAGGCGGAGTAGGACTTGGTCAGCGAAACCGGCACGGCAGCGCTGTTGACAATGTGCAGCAGGGCGACGGCGATGATGAAGGAACCGAAGAACCAGTTGGCCACGTAGATGTGGGACACGGTACGCTTGGCAATGGTGCCGAAGAAGACCAGCGCGTAGGAGACCCAGACCAGGGTGATCAGGATGTCGATCGGCCACTCGAGTTCCGCATACTCCTTGCTAGTCGTAATGCCCAGCGGCAACGTGATCGCCGCCAGCACGATGACGATCTGCCAGCCCCAGAAGGTAAAGGGAACCAGCGGGCCGCCCCACAAGCGGGCGTGGCTGGTACGCTGAACCGTCCAGTAGGAAGTTGCGAACAGGGCACAGCCGCCAAACGCGAAAATGACCGCGTTGGTGTGCAACGGACGCAGTCGGCCAAAGTGCAGGAAGCCGATATTCAGCTCCGGCCAGACCAACTGGGCTGCAATGATGACACCGACCAGCATGCCAACAATGCCCCAGATGACGGTCATGACGGCGAACTGCCGGACGACCTTATCGTTATATGTGGTTTGCGATCCAGACATGAACCCACCTCTCGTTAATGAAAAGACTGAACGACCACCCCCCTTGACCCAAGGTGGCGCATAGAAGCGGATGCTATTGTAGATTACAAACGGAGATTTGACCTAGATCAACCTACCGATTATCTATGTCAAATTAGACCAAACGACGTAGTGATCTGAGATATTGGGGTTAACCGGACAAAAAAAGGGTGCGTCGCAACGCACCCCAACCCCAACAGAGAATTGTCGTGAAGCATCGCTTCACACAGCCTTGATTCTCCTCAGGCTTCCCGTATCGGACGTTGACACAGGTCAAGTTTTCTCTGAATCGTCTTTCTTCACCACCCGGGAGTTCGGAATATCGGGACCGTCGTCGTCCATCAGGATCTTGAATCCCGGCCCCTCGAGATCATCGAACTGGCCGCTCTTGACCGACCACCAGAAGGCGATGGCGATGGCGAACACGAGGACCACCGACAAGGGAATGAGCAGGTAGAGGATTTCCATCAATCCGTCTCCAGGCGCTGAATGCGCAGCGAGTTCAGAACGACCAGCAGCGAACTGGCCGACATGCCGATCCCCGCCAGCCATGGCGTCACATAGCCGGCAATCGCCAGCGGCAACGCAACGAAGTTGTAGGCAAAGGACCACCAGAGATTCTGCCGGATTATCCTGAGCGTTTTCTGCCCGCGCAACAGGCCACGACGCAGATGATCGAGATTTTCGGAAAGCAGGATGAAATCGGCCTGGGTCCGCGCGAGTTGCGCGCCGCCGCCCATGGCGACAGAAACCTGGGCCTGCGCGAGAACTGGCGCATCGTTTACCCCGTCGCCGACCATCGCGACCACCGCGCCACCGGCCTGCAGGGCGCGCACGCAATCGTGCTTGCCCTGGGGCGTGACCCCAGCCCGGACATCGGCGATGCCGAGCGTCGTCGCCACGCGTTGCGCGACCGCTGGCGAATCCCCCGTCAACAGCACGATCTTGCGGCCGTTTTCCTTCAGCGCCTCGATCAGCGGACGCGCCTCGGGACGCAATTCGTCGCCCAGTCTGAACAAGCCGAGACAACCCGTCGCATCCCCCAGGACCACCACCGTATCGCCGCTTTCCAGCCAAGCGGCAGCGACTTCCGGCAAACCACCAGCCGCCGACCCCAGGGCATAGCCCGGACGACCGATCCGGTAGCGACGGCCGGCAATCTCGCCCTCGATGCCCTGCCCTGCCTCGCTCAGCGCGTTTCCGGCAAGCGGAAGGTCAAGCCCTGCGGCGGCGTCCCGCAAGGCGAGGCCCACCGGATGCTCGGAAGCCTGTTCGAGGGCCGCCGCGATGAGCAGGCACTCGTCGCGCGACAATGCGCCGGTCGGCAGCAGGTCGACGAGGTGCATCCGGCCGCTGGTCAGCGTGCCGGTCTTGTCGAAAACGAAATGCGTCGCCCGCGCCAGCGTCTCGATGGCGTGCCCGCGCGTCACCAGCAGACCATCCTTGGCCAGTGCACCGGCCGCCACGGTCAACGCGATCGGCGTCGCCAGCGACAGCGCGCAGGGGCAAGTGACGACCAGCACCGAAACCGTGATCCACAAGGCCTTCGACGGGTCGACCAGATACCAGCCAATGGCGACCGCGATCGCCACCACGAGTAGCGCGGCGACGAAATAGCTGGCGATGCGATCGGCCAGTTCGACGATGCGCGGCTTTTCGGTGGCCGCGCGCTCCATCAGGTGGATGATCGCCGACAGCCGCGTTCCCTCGCCAACCTGCTCGATGCGCACGACCAGCGGACTTTCCGCATTCAGCGAGCCGCCGGTCACCAGACTCCCGGGCGTCTTTTGCACCAGCCGGCTCTCGCCGGTCAGCAGCGCCTCGTTGGCGGAACTTGCGCCCTCGATCACCTTGCCGTCGGCCGGTACGATATCGCCAGGCCGCACCAGCACCACGTCACCCGGATGAAGGTCGGCGACCACGCGCTGCTCGGTGCTGCGGTCGACCGGGAAATTGGGCATGATCTGGGCAAACGCCGGCAACAGCTTGGCCAGCGCCTCGGTGACACTGACTGCCTTCTGGCGTGCCGTCATCTCGAGGAAACGGCCGCCGAGCAAGAAGAAGACGAACATGGTGACCGAATCGAAGTACACCTCGCCACGTCCGGTCAGCGTCGCCCAGCAACTCGCCACAAAGGCGGCGCCGACGCCGAGCGCCACCGGCACGTCCATGCCGACGCGGCGCAGCTTGAGATCGCGCCAGGCATTGCGGAAGAATGGCGATGAGGAATAGAAGACCACCGGCAGGGTGAGCAGCAGGCTGGCCCAGCGCATCAGGCTCTCGATATCGGCCGTCATGTCGCCCTCGGCGAGATAGACCGGGAGCGCGTACATCATTACCTGCATCATGCCGAAACCGGCCACCCACAGCCGCCACAGCGCATCACGCCGTTCCTTGCGCGAAATTTCCTCGTTCTTCGCCGCGTCGTAGGGATAGGCGCGGTAGCCGATGGCGGCGATCGCGGCAAGGATATCGGACAGCTTGACCCGTGTATCGTCCCAGCGCACCCGGGCGCGGCGCGTCGCATAATTGATGTCGACCGCCGTCACCCCCGGCAATTTGCCAACATGCTGCTCGTTGAGCCAGATGCAGGCGGCGCAGGTGATCCCCTCGAGCAGCAGCGAAGCTTCGCGCTCGTTCTGGCCGAGCAACTTGACGAAGCTTTTCTGAAAATCCGCATGATCGTACAACGCCAGTTGCTCGAGTATGGCCGGCATGGCCTCGCGCGGCGACTCGGGCAAGGAATCGCGGCTGCGGTAATAGTCCTCGAGTCCGTTGGCGACGATCGACTGCGCCACCGCCTGGCAACCGTAGCAGCACATCGCACGCGCTTCGCCGCCGATATCGACCGACAGAT